>DAORGW010000007.1:0-2102 GCA_035356975.1 bacterium
TAGAAAACAAATTAAAACAATTTAGAGATATAGAGCCAGATGAGAAGTTTTGGCATATTACAAAATCAGTACTTTTAAATAAGATAGAAAAAGACATGACTTCTCATAAACACCAAAGATTCAGTTTTGACTCTTTGTTTTTTGATTTTAGTGCTTTTGCTAAAACATTTATTCCGGGTATGAAATTTGCTTCAGTTCTAATGTCAGTTTTAGTTGTTATATCAGGAACATTTATAGGAGCAAAAGCATCCATGCCAGGAACAGCCATTGGAAATATTCTTTATCCAGTTAAAACACAACTTATTGAACCAGCAGAATTAGCACTTGCTAAAAATGACATTGACAAGACAAATATTTTATTAAATCACGCATCAAATAGATTAGAAGAAATAAATTATTTAATTGACAAAAGAAGAGAAGATCAAATTTCAAAAGTTACAGATAATATGCAAAATAGTTTATCTTTGGCAAATGATAGTTTAAAAACAGTTAAATCACAACCCAATACAAATAAAGACAAATTAGTAGAACTTGCAAAATCAATAAATGAAAATAGTGGGAAAACAATAGAATCATTAAAAATAGCTCAGGTTAATTCAAAAAATGTTGATAATCTTATAAAATCAGCCAAACAATTAAATACAACAGCATTGGAAATTATAGTAAAAGAAAACACAGACCAAGAAATTGTTAATAAAAGTCTAAACAATCAAATAATTCTTCAACTAGAATCAATAAAACAAATTGATGAGAAGTTATCAACAGCAAAGCAAACATTATCAAAGACACATGAAATCACAACATCAACAAATTCAACTTTATCAAGTGACATAAAACCAATTCAATTAAACAAACAGGAAATAGAGTTTTCTATTGATAGTATAGAAAAAGTTGTTGATACAAAACAAATTAATGAACTCATAGAGTCAGCAAAAAAACTATTAGATGAAGGACAAATAGATGAAGCATATATAACAATTAAAAAGGTAGAATTTTATATAAATTTAGCTGATAAAACGCTTGATGCTCAGGATTATGAATTAAGATTACAAGAATTAGAAAAAGCAATAAATCAGGCTCAAGTTAAATCAGAAACTGAATTAAAGGTTCAGTAAGTATTAAGAAAATAGTTATTTAATAATTAAAATAATTTTATTTGATTATATTGTAATGAGATATAATCAATTAAAATAGTTTATAAAGTTCACTATATCATGACTAGGAAGACTATTTCATGGCCCATTAACTTTATATGACAGAAAGATCGATGCCAATGCGTTGGTGGTCTATAGAGTCTAATGATTAAGGCGGTGATCTAGAGCCAGGTCCTCTGCGTAGTGAATTTAAGGAGAAAAAATCAAATGAATTTAATAAAAAAATTATTTGTTTTTACTGTTATTTTTTCAACAGTATTAACATTGTCAGGTTTCTCCTTTAATGTAGCTAGCGCTGCAAATTTATCAGCAGGTATGTTGGTTAAAAGACCAGACATGCAAGCCGTATATTATTTGTATGATGACGCAGGAACATTAAAGAGGGCAACTTTCCCAAATTCAGCTACATACTTTACATGGTTTAAAGATTTTTCAAGCGTTGTAACAGTAACAGCTGATGAATTAGGAAACATCCCATTAGGAAAAAATGTTGTTTACAGACCAGGAACAAGATTAATCAAAATTACAACAGATCCAAAAGTTTACGCAATTGAAAAAGGCGGAATTTTAAGATGGATCGATTCAGAAGCAACAGCAAAGAACCTATGGGGAAACAACTGGGCATCATGGATTGATGATATGCCAGATGCTTTCTATGCAGGAAACTACAATTCAACAAATGCAGTTACTAATAAAATTACAACAACACATCCAGCAGGATCAATAATCAAATATGCTAATTCAAACAGCATTTATTATGTTGTAGGAAATGGTACAAAGAGATTAGTAACAGAAGCTGGATTTACAGCAAACAAATTCAATGAAGATTTCGTAATTGAAAATGTTGCTGATACAGTTTCATACACAAATGGAACAGATGTAACAACATCTGAAGCAGATTTATTCCCAATTTCTGAAGGTGGTGCAACACCAATTTCAACAGGAACA
>DAORGW010000007.1:2202-10374 GCA_035356975.1 bacterium
AGCAGATTTATTCCCAATTTCTGAAGGTGGTGCAACACCAATTTCAACAGGAACACTAACAGTTTCTGGACTTGGAACACCAGCAGGAAGATCAATTATCGCTGATACAGCAACAGATGTTGGTGAAGCAATGGTAAATTTCTTGGATATGAATTTCACAGCATCAGCTGATGGAAATGTAACTGTAACACAGTTAAAACTACAGAGAACGGGAATTTCCGCTGATACAGATTTAGACAATCTATATCTATATTATGGAAATCAGAGAGTAGCAGAGGGTGGAACAATTTCATCCGGTATTGTTACATTTAACAACCCTAGTGGAATTTTTGTAGTTCCAGCAGGAACATCAAAGACAATTTCTTTGAAGGGTGATATTAACTACGAAGCAACAGCCGGTAAAACAATTGCTTTCAAACTAAACTCAGCATCTGATGTAGTAACTGGTGGAACAGTATCAGGAAGTTTTCCAGTAAATGGAAACTTAATGACTGTTGCCGCAGTATCTGACTTGGGTAAAATAGCAATTAGTGGACAAATGTCTACAACAGCACCTACATCTGCAACATCAATTAACTCTGATCAAACAGATGCTGAAGTATTAAACTTCACATTGGGTTCAACAAATCAAGCATTAAATGTTGAAAAATTAATTTTAACAGAAATTGGTTCAATCCAAGTAGGTGATCTTACAAACTTCAAACTTTATGCTGGTGGAAATCAAATAGCAACCGCTGAAATGGCAAGTGATTACACAGTAACATTTGATATGACAAATGCTCCCGTTGCTATCACAAAGGGTGGAAGCAAACAATTTAGCATGAGAGCTGATGTTGTAAAAGGTTCTACAAAGACATTCTATTTCACATTCCAAAATTCAACAGATATAGTTGCAAAAGATACAAATTATAATGTATATGTAATGCCATATACAAGTGGAGTGTGGCAGAGTTACAAAGCAACAAATTCTTACTATTTTACAATTTCATCAGGAACAGTAACTGTTAATAAATCAACAACATCTCCAACATCAAATATAGCAAATGATTCTACAAATGTAGTATTTGCTAAATTTGATTTCAAAGCCAGTGGAGAAGATGTAAAAGTACAAAACTTAACAGTTAAGGCAGATACATCTGTTTCAAACGGTGGATTAGATAATGGTAAAATTTTAGTTGATGGAGTACAGGTTGGATCTACAAAAGATTTAACAGAAACAGGAACACAATTTACATTTGGTTCAAGTTTCATACTTCCTGCAGGAACAACAAAAGTAGTTGAAATCGTAGCTGATGCAAAAACTGCTACTTCAGCAAGTTTAGGATCAGAAAACGTAAGAATTACAATTACTCAGGGTAGTGCAAATGGTCAAGGAGTATCATCACTTCAAACAACAGACGTTCCTTCAGCTGACAAAGCTGGAAACCCAATTACATTCTCAAGTGCTGCTTTAACAATGACCAAATATTCTGGTTATGGTAATCAGACATTTGTAGGTGGAACAACAAATGCAAGAATGGGATCATTTACATTATCAGCTGGAGCTTCTTCAGCAGTTAACTTAAGTTCAATAACAGTAGCATTGTCTGCAGCAGAATATGGTACTGTTACAAACATGTATCTAAAGAGACATGATACAGGTGAACAGTATGGTACAACCAAACCATCTCCATCTGCATCAAACATCTTTAATAGTAGCTTGACAATCCCAGCATCCGGAGCAGTAGTATTTGATTTATATGCAGATATCAATTCAAATGCTAATGCAGGAGCTTGGATTGCAGACATTGATGCTGATGGTACTGCAAATGATGGAGCAACAGCAGTTTCAGCAACAAATGGTGATATTCAGACAATTACAATTGGTACGGGATCATTAACAGCATCAAATGGATCTCACCCAACAGGTGATATCTTGATTGCTGGTTCTACTAACCAAGAAATGGCTGAATTCACATTTACAGCACAAAATGAATCATACACAATACAAGAAATGATGTTGTCAATTGGTTCAGGAATGGCTACTTCAACAGCTGGAGTATCTTTAACATACAAAAATGCTGCTGGTAATAGCGTAACATCACAAGGATTATTTGTAGAAAGTGGTGGAGCATATTATGCATCATTTACAGGATTAACAATGTATGTTCCTGTAAACGACGAAGCAAAAGTAACTGTTAAAGTTAGCTTTACAACAACTGCAAACGGCGCTGATTCAGGCGCAACAGGTGCAATTGTTCTATATGCAGCTTCAGGATTTAAAGCAGTTGGTTCATCAGGAACAACAAATACAGATTGTGGTGATAATTTAACAGCTAATACATTCTATCTAAGAAAGAGCAAACCAACATTTGCTATGTCTACTCAGAATGTAACAACTCCTACAACAAATAATCCATTATTCAGATTTACAGTCACATCTGATTCATCAGTTGACTTTAAACAATTTGGATTCCAATTTGTAACATCTGGAGTAACTGTTTCAGACATTAAATTATATTCAAGCAACGGAACAGCACTTACAACAACAGGTGTAAATGCTGATGCCGATGGTTATGTCAAATTATTAGTCGGAGCAGTAAATGATACTGTTGAAAATATCGGAACAACAGCTAAAACATATTATGTAGCTGGTACAGTAGCTGGTTGGGGAACAACAGGAGATTCTCTCGATGTTATGTTCAAACAGGATACTACAGTTGCAGTAGATGCAGTAGCTAATACACAAAACGGATCATACTACAATGTATGGTCAGATAGATCAGCAACATCTCATACAACAGCAACAGCTGATTGGACAAATGGATATCTAATAAAAGATATGGCAGGAAGCTGGTCATTCAGTAAATAGTCTTGTAGTTCGTAAGAACTTATAGATACAAAACAATCCCGCTTAGGCGGGGTTGTTTTTTTTATTTATAAAATGATATACTATTTTATATAATAATTGATTCTTATAAGAATTATGAAGAAAAAACTATTATTTATTATTTTTATTGTTGTTTTTTTGGGAGGTACTGGATTTTTTGTTTACAAGAATTTTGTAAGTAAAAATCATGTGGATTCAACTCAATTTCAGTTATCAAAGAGAGATAATGGTATTATTTGGAATCAAGATATTGCTGAATTAAATTTGCAAGAATCTGCAATTCCAGAGTGGCGTAATAGAATTGAAAAATTATCAAAAGAAGTGGAAATCCTAGAAAGTGATGTTGAGAAAAGAGCTTATTATGATGATTTGGGAATTTATCATTCATATCTAGGAGAATACAGAAAATCTTATGACTATTATATAAAATCACTTGATATTAGCCCCGTTTATAGAATTACCTGGATGCAATTAGGAGATTTACTAGTGAAAATGAGGGCATATTATTCAGCAGAAATTGCATATTTAAAAGGAAATGAAATAAATCCATATGTTGATATGAATTATCAGCAATTAGCAGAGCTTTATGATAAAATGGGAGATATGCAGAAAGCCATTGCAATTTATGACCAGGGTATAAAAATTATAGGAGATTCAGGAAATTCTATAGAAAGTTTACTTAAATTAAAAGCAAGATATTTAGAAGATAAAAAAATGTATAGTGACGCAATTAAAACATATGAAGAATTACTAAAAAAAACAGAAGATAAAGAGGGCGTTAATAATAAAATTTTAAAAATAAAAGAAAAATTAAATGTATCTCAGTAAATTACTAAAAATAAATAAATATTTATTATGTATTGTTCCATTTCTACCACTTTTTTATATTGATGGATTTTTCTTTCCATTTGTATTTATAAGAACAATATTGTTTAGAATTATTATTTTGTTATGTTTATCTATATGGGTTTATATATTATTAAATTATAAATTTAAAATAAAATTATCTGTTTTATCCAAACTACTTTTAATATTTTTAGGAATTTTATTTATAACATCTTTTTTAGGTTTGGATTTTTATAAAAGTTTTTTTTCTACATTTGAAAGAATGGAAGGATTGATTTATTGGATATTTTTAGTTATTTATTTTTTTATAATAAAAATTTCATATGTTGATAAAAGAGATTGGATAAAAATGTTAAAATTATTTTCTTTTGCTAGTTTTTTTGTATTTTTATATGGAATTATTCAAAGATTTGCAATAATTAATGTTTTTAAAGCTGGTTATGGAAGAATGGAGTCAACATTAGGAAATGCTGCTTTTTTGGGCTCTTATGCCCTTTTAATGTTTGGAATATCTTTATTTGTATTTTTTTATGAAAAAAACAAGAATAGACATATTTATCTATCATTTGCTATATGTAATTTAATTTCAATAATTTTAAGTTTAACTAGGAGTTCTTGGATTGGGCTAATTATTACATTATTGTTTTTCTTAATTTTTTTATTGTCAACAAAAGAGTACAGAAAAATTGGTTTGAAAATTTTATTAATTAGTATTATTTTAGTTTCTATACTTGCAGTACTAATATTTTTCACCAATAATAATGTTTTTTATAACTTAAAAAATAGATTTAATGTAAATGACCCAGTTATATCAAATCGTTTGCTTGTTTGGCAAAATACTTTAAATTATTCAAAAAATCATATTTTATTTGGTGTTGGGTTAGAGAACTTTTCATCTGTTTATAATACATTTTATACGCCAGATATAACAGAAGAATGGTTTGATAAAACACACAATCAATTTTTAGATATTTTAGTGACATCTGGAGTATTTGGATTGTTTTCTTATTTGGGAATATTGTTATTTGTTTTTTTGAGTTTTTTAAAAAATAAAAAAGAGAATATAGGATATATATTGCTGGGAGCTCTTATAATGGGATATTGTGTAAATAATTTTTTTGTTTTCGATACATTAAATACAGCATTTTTAATTATAATTCTTATTGCTTTTTCAGAGTTTTTACACTATAAACCAGATACACAATTTATAAAAAGAAATAATTATAAAATATTAAAATTTAACTGGATAATATATTTTATTTATTCTATTTTGTTTTTAATTAGTTTTTATTATTTAATTTATCGGCCATTTTTTATAAATAGAAATTTATTTATTGGAGTGAATGAAGTTTTGTCAAATAAAACAAAATCATATAATGCTTTTAATAAAATTGTGGATTATAAATTTGCATCAAACGAAGCATCAAAACAAGTATTAGACTCCTATAAATTATTGGTTTTAAAGAATGCAAGTCCAGAAAATCAGGTTAAATTTTTTAAATTATCAGAAAAATATTTAACGAATTCTACGAAAAATTATCCATTGGATATTAGAGTTCACATGTTTTTATCACAACTAATTATAGAATCTTATTCTGATAATGATAATTTCAAAAAAGCAGAAGAATTATTGACTTATTCAATAAAATATAGTCCGAAAAGACCACAGATTTATTATTTATTAGCACAGACTTATATAAAATTAGGCGAAGAAAATAAAGCAATTGAGCTTGTAAAAGAATTAGTAAATCAATTGCCAAATTACGCAGATCCAAAATTTATTTTATCAAGTATTTTATTAAGACAGGGTGATGTAGAATTAGCAAATCAATATTTTAACGAAGCAATAAATATGAATTATATAAAAGATGAATATAATTATAAAAGAATTTTAGATTTTTTGTTAGAAAGCAAGCGCTACGAAGAGGCAATTCCATATTATTTAGAGCTTATTAAGTCAGCACCAGAAAACTATGATTATAGAGTCGACTTATCAAAACTCTATTATTTAAAAGGTAATTTTGATTTGGCAATGGAGGAAATTAATACGGTTCAGGCAAAAAATCCAGAAATAATTTTAAAAAACCAGGATTATGTCAATTTATTATTAGAAAATTATAACAAAAAATAATATGAACAACATAGAAAAATATTTAAAATATATAATATATTCTTTAGTAGCCTTTTGTTTTATTTCTTGTCTTTTTATTTTTAATACTTGGATTTTTCCATTTATTACCTCAAAAACAATTTTATTTAGAATATTTGTAGAATTACTATTTTTTGTTTATTTGATTTTAGCTATAAGAAATAAAGAATACAGACCTAAAAAATCATGGATACTTTATAGTGTTTTAATTTTTACAGCTATTGCAATTATTACTTCACTTTTTGGAATTAATCCATATTTGTCTTTTAAGGGTGATTTGGAGAGAATGTGGGGAATAAATACATGGGTGCATTTAGTGTTATTTTTTACAGTTTTATCAAATGTGTTAAAAACAAAAAAAGAGTGGTTTTTATTTTTTAATTTTATATTGATTTTTTGTGTTACAATCGCTGTTGCATCCTATATGCAGATGTTTCAGATTGTAAAGTTTTTTTCTTCTATTAGACCGGGAATGGAGGGTTTACTCGGAAATATTGCTTATATAGCCGGTGTTTTGCTTTTAGGACTAATATTTTCTTTATATTTTTTTATAGGAAAAAAGAGTTGGGGATGGAAGATTTTTTATGGAATAACTTTTTTTATTCAATTACCATTATTTTTAAGAACCCAAATAAGAGGTGCTAATTTAGCTTTTTGGACTGTATTATTAATTCTTTCTTTAGTGTTTATATTTAAATCAAAAAATAAGCAAATTAAAATATTATTAGGAATTTTTGCTGTATTAATTGTAGGAATTTTTACTCTGGCTTTTATAAATAAAAATGCAAATTGGGTAAAAAATAATTTTGTATTTAGTAAAATGAGCACAATCTCATTTAATACAGGAACTGTAAGAACTAGACTTATTTCATGGAATGGGGGATTAAAAGCTTTTCAAGAAAAACCCATTGTTGGATTTGGAATGGAGAATTATTATTATGCATTTGATAAGTATTTACAGGCTGATTATTATAATATAGCATCTACAGAAACATGGTTTGATAGGGCTCATAATATGGTTATGGAGACCTTGGTTTGTCATGGAATTTTTGGGCTGATTTCTTATTTGGCTATTTTTTTAATAACAATATTATCTCTTTACAAGGTATATAAAATAAATAAAGATAAAAATTTTATTTTTTGTGTGTTTTTTTCTCTTATAGTAATGGCATATTTTATACAGAATTTTTTTGTTTTTGATTCTTTGGCGGTTACTTTAATATTTTTTTCAATTTTAGCCTATATAAATTTAGTTTATACAAACGAAACTGAGAAAAAATCAATTTATGAAAAAAAAATTTCAGATTCAGTTCAATGGATAATTGTTATATTATTCGGAATAATTACTTCATATTTTATTTTTGGTGTTAATATGTCTGATCGTTATATTGCAAAACAAAACTATGTTGTTCAAAAAATATTAGGTCAAGAAAGAGATTTTCAAAAAGCTCATCAAGAAATGCAAAAACTATATGAAAATAATAGTTATTTAAATAAAGACTCAACTACAATGCTTATTGATACTGTTTCAAGTATTTATACTACGGTAAATAGTAAGGATCAAAATCAAATTCAGGCATTATATAATATTCTAACTTTACTTATAGATAGAACAAACCACTATCTTTCAATAAATGATAAAGAAGCATATTTACAGATTAATTTAGGAAGGTTACATATGGTAAGATCTAACTTTTTTGCATCTGGTTCTCAGGAAAAGTTAAATGAATTAAATTTAGCAAAAAAGGCACTTGAAAAATCAATTGAATTGTCTCCTGAGAGGTTACATAATTATTATTTTATGGCTAATATTTACTCCATGATGGGAAATATTGATTTAGCTATAAAAGAACTGGAAATAGCCCTAAATTATAATGATAAATATGGAGAAACATATTTAATGCTCGGTGGTTTGTATAATTATAAAGGAGATACTCAAAAAGGAGAGGAATATACTCAAAAAGCACTTGAACTTAATCCTGCTCTACAAGATAGAATTAAAACTACTCAATAGACGGCTTATTTATTTTATATGAAAAAGACGGCTATAAAAATGTTGATAAGTAATTTGATCTAATTTTTTAATGAATATATAATATTTGTACTTTACAATTAATTTATGAATTATGAAGAAAAGTGATTTATGTCAAATTGCAAATCTAATTGATGAAAGGTTAGATATAAAATTTGACGAAAAATTAAAAAATTTTGCAACCAAAGACGACTTATCTAAGATCGATGAGAAATTAAATGGTTTTGCAACCAAAGACGACTTATCTAAGATCGATGAGAAATTAAATGGTTTTGC
>DAORGW010000007.1:10474-34281 GCA_035356975.1 bacterium
GTTTTGCAACCAAAGACGACTTATCTAAGATCGATGAGAAATTAAATGGTTTTGCAACCAAAGACGACTTATCTAAGATCGATGAGAAATTAAATGGTTTTGCGACTAAAGGTGATTTAGAATCAGCAATAGAAAGTATAGCTATAAATACTAATAAAAGTTTTGAAGAATTTGAGCTAAGAATAAATGAACGTTTTGATAATATTGACAAAGAATTATTAAAAAGACCAACTAGAGAAGAAATATTTGATAAATGGGATAATAAAATTTTTCAGATTAGTTGTGACGTGGATGCTTTAAAATATTTACACAAAGATGAATGGAGAAATTTACCAAGTAGAGCAAGTATAAAAAATTCCATTTGAATTTTAAATATTTTTTTAAAAGAGAATCATATAGTGTAATTCTCTTTTATTTTTGATATAAAATTATTGAAGTCAAATTTAGAAAGCGTTAGATTGCTGTTATTTTTTATTTTTTCTCTAAATCCAGGGTTATTTAATATGCTTTCAATAGCATATACTAATTTATTAGTGTTTTTTGGCTCAAAAAGTACCCCATTTTGTCTGTTTATTATTATTTCCGATAAAGATTCCAAATCCGAGCAAACTATTCCTATATGAGCGTATAAAGCCTCAATTAAAGTATATGGCAATCCTTCTTTTATGGAAGTTAAGGTAAATATTTCAAAGCCTTTTAAGTATTTACTTGCATTATTAATTTGGCCAAGTAGATAAAAATTTTTTATGTTGTGTTTTTTTATTAAATGTTTTAGCTTTTTTTCTTCTGGTCCAGATCCAATTACCACAAAAACAAGATTTTTTCTTTTATCATTTAATATTTCTGCAGACTCAATTAAGTATTCTATGCCCTTATTTTTATATAAATTTGATATTGTGCCGATTATTTTTTCTCCATTGTCTTGTATTTGCATGTAGTCAAATAAAAATTTTCTTGCTTGATTTATTTCAAGAAATTCAGTTGTAGCTTGAAAACCATTATAAATTAGTTCTAATTTTTCTTTTTTTGTAACTTTTTTATTTACTGCCAAATCATAATCGTTTTGTGAGACACAAATTATTTTGTCTTTGAATTTTGCTCCAAACTTTTCTAGAAATGTATAAATTATTTTTTTTGAAAAACTTAGATTTTCTTTAAATACCCAACCGTGGGCAGTGTAAATAATTTTTTTTACTCCAGCTAATTTTCCCGATACGGAAGCTATAAATCCCGCTTTTGATGAGTGACAGTGGATTACATCAAATTTGTTTTTCTTAAAATAAAAAAATAATTCCCAAAAAGCTAATTTGTCAAAAATCAAATTAATATTTCTTTTTAAAAATTTAAATTTATGAAATTTTATTTCAGTATTTGTAATATATTTTTTTAACTCTTCTTCATTTCCTTCGCCGTAGCAAATTGTAATTTCAAAGTTATTATCTAAATTGTTTGAAATATCACAAATATATTTTTGTGCACCACCAAAATGAGTTTGTGTTATAACTTGACAGATTTTTACTTTTTTATCCATATTTTTTATATTTTTATTATATTACAATAATAACTTATATATAATGAATATACAAATAATAAAGCTTGTTATTTGATTTTTATAATGATATTATAATTATATAAATTTGAACTAATTTATAATTTTATTTATGGAAAAACTTGAAAATAAAACAGTTTTAGTAACTGGTGGTGCTGGATTCATAGGTTCTCATTTGTGTGATGAGTTATTGACAAGTGGTGCTACTGTTATTGCAGTTGATAATTTATCTACTGGAAAATTAGAAAATTTATCTGAAGCACAGAAAAACTTAAATTTCCATTTTATAAAAGGTGATGTTAATAATTATAATTTTTTGAAATCAGTTTTTGAAAATAATAAAATTGACTATATTTTTCATTATGCAGCAGTTTTGGGTGTAAAACGTGTCATGGAGAATCCAATGCTTGTTCTAGATGATATTGTAGGAATAAAAAATATTTTGTCTTTAGCAAAAGATTTTAATGTTCAAAAGGTGATTTTTTCTTCTTCATCTGAAGCTTATGGAACTCTAAATGAATTACCACTCAAAGAAGATAACAATAAAGAACTTTCATACCAAACACATAGCACTAGTTTATATGCGCTTGTAAAGCTCGTTGGAGAGAAAATGATGAAAGTTTATAATGATCAATATGGAATTAACACTTGTTCTCTTAGATTTTTTAATGTATTTGGTGAAAGACAAGAATCATCTGCCTATGGATTTGTTGTCGGGGTTTTTATAGAGCAGGCTTTACATGGAGAATCTCCAACCATATTTGGAGATGGTTATCAGACAAGAGATTTTATTTATGTTCGTGATAATGTAAAAATGGCAATTAAAGCATTAATAAGCGAAGAAACAAATGGAGAAGTTATAAATATTGGACTTGGAAGACAAACAACAATACTTGATTTAGCACAAAGAATAATAAGAATTTCAGGAAAAGATTTAAAGCCCGTTTTTATTGGTGAACGTGGTTATGAAATAAAATATAGAAGCCCAGATGTTTCTAAAATGCACAAATTGCTTGGCGATAAATTAGAAGATAATTTAGACGAAAATTTGAAAAAAACTTATGAATATTATGCAAGGAAATAAAACAAAATTAGTTATTTTATCTGCCTTTTATGAACCATACATGTCTGGTGCTGAACAAATGGTAAAACAAGTTGTAGAATATTTTGGAGATTTTTATGATTTGACTCTTATTACTGGATTATATGATGTTGAGCTAAAAAGACTTGAAAAAAGATCTAATTTTAAAATTATAAGAGTTGGAATTGGTCACCATACAATTGATAAGTTTTTATATCCAATTTTAGCAAATATTCAAATTTTAAAAATAAAGCCACAGATTATCCATGCTATTATGGAAAGTTATGCTGGTGTTGGTTTATATTTTTCAAAATTTATAAGTGATGCAAAAAGAATTTTGACACTTCAAAGCGGTGATTTAGATGATAAAAGAAAGCAAAATAATATTTTTATAAAATTATTTTGGAGGAAAATTCATAAATATCCAAATCTAATTACAGCAATAAGTAATTTTTTAGCTGAACGCGCAATTAATTTGGGTGCAAAAAAAGAAGATGTTCATGTAATTCCGAATGGAATTGATTTTAAAGAAGTTCCAAAATTTTTAGAAAAAGAAAAAAATAGAGTAATCTGTGTTGCAAGATTGTCTTGGGAAAAGGGATTAGATTATTTAATAACTGCATGGAGTTATGTTATATCAAAAATTAACGATGCAAGACTTGTAATTGTAGGAGAGGGAAATAAAAGAGCTGAAATTGAAAAAATGATAAATGACCTAAAAATTAATGATAGCGTTTTGCTTATGGGTAATTTGCCCCACAACAAAACATTAGAAGAAATAAGCAAATCAGAAGTATTTATTTGTCCATCACTTGCAGAAGGACTCGGAATTGTTTTTATAGAAGCTCAAGCATGTCGAGTTCCTGTTATAGGAACAAGAGTCGGTGGAATACCAGACGTTATTCAAAATAGAGAAAATGGAATTTTAATAGAATCAAAAAGTCACACAGAGATTTCAGATGCGATCATTGAGTTATTGGAAAATAAAGATTTAAGAGAACAAATTATAAAAAATGCTGAAATTTCAGTTAAAAAATATTCTTGGGATAGTATTTTAGAGAAAATTCATGAATTATATAATATTTGACTTATTTCCTAAAATATTATATACTTAGGAGAGTATAATCACTTAAATTACATATATTTAGGAGATTTAGTAATAATTTTAAATATATGATAAATAAAAATATTAAAAGAATAATTCAAGATAAAATAGAATCAAAACTATTTAAGGGTAAAATTATTGTTATATATGGAGCAAGGCAAGTTGGAAAAACTACTTTAGTAAGGGAAATTCAAAAAAAATACAAGGATTCTAAATATTTAAATTGTGATGAAATTGATATAAGAGAAGCGCTAACAGATAAAACATCCACAGAAATAAAGAATTTTTTAGGTAATAAAAAATTAATTATTTTAGACGAGGCTCAGAGAATAAAAAATATAGGAATAACTTTAAAGTTAATTGTGGATAATTTTCCAGAAATTCAAATAGTAGCAACTGGTTCATCTTCTTTCGATCTTTCAAATGAAATTAATGAACCGCTTACGGGGAGAAAATATGAATTTCGTTTATACCCATTTTCACTACAAGAGTTAAAAAGTATTTATTCTGATATTGAATTAGATAGAATACTTGAGGGTTTGCTTATTTTTGGTTCATATCCAGAAATTATTATTAATAGAGATGATGTTATAGAAAATTTAAAAAATATTACATCAAACTATCTTTATAAAGATATTTTGCAGTTTCAAAATTTAAAAAATCCGGAAATTTTAGAAAAATTATTACAAGCCCTTGCTTTACAAATAGGCAATGAAGTTTCTTATAATGAATTATCTTCAATAGTTGGTGTTGATAAAAAAACTATTTCAAATTATATAAATATTTTAGAAAAAAGTTTTGTTATTTTTCGTTTAAGACCATTTAATAAAAACATAAGAAATGAATTGAGAAAATTGAGAAAAATATATTTTTATGATTTGGGTATTAGAAACGCATTAATAAATAATTTCAATCCAGTTAATTTAAGAAATGATTTTGGTTTCTTATGGGAAAATTTTATGATAAGTGAAAGAATGAAATACAATGATTATGAGCATAATAATGTAAATAGTTATTTTTGGAGGACAACACAAAAACAAGAATTAGATTATTTGGAAGACAAAAACGGAGCTTTGTCTGCTTTTGAATTTAAATTCAATAAAGACAAACTCACCAAACCAAAGGTTTTTTTAGAAAACTATAAAAACAGTTCAATTGAATTAATAAACAATAAAAATTTTAAAAAATTTCTAAATTTGTGAATAAAAAGATTTTAATAGCAACAGGAATCTATCCACCAGAAATAGGCGGACCAGCTGGTTATGCTAAAAATTTGGCAGAAAAATTCGCAGAAAAGAATATAAATGTTTGTGTTATTACTTATTCTGATGATAAATTTTATGAAATTGATGAGGATTTACCATATAAATTAATAAGAATAAAAAGAATAAATAAAATATCAAACTATTTTAGGTATTTTTTTGCACTTTTAAAAAATATAAAAAATTTTGATATAGTGTATGCCTTTGATTATGTTAGTGCCGGAATTCCCTCTGTTTTAGCCTGTAAAATATTTCAAAAAAAATTTGTTATCAGAAGTGGAGGAGATTTTATTTGGGAGTCTTATCTTGATAAATATAAAAAAGGCGTAAAATTAAAGGATTTTTATGAATTAAAACTACATAGAAAATTTTTATTGAAATTTTTTATTTCCAAAATTGTTTTGAATTTATGTGATGCAATAATTTTTACAACTAAATTTCAGGAGAAAATTTTTGAAAAACCATATAATATAAATCCAAAAAAAGTTTTTTATATTTCAAATCCAATAATAATAAATGACTCAATTCAAATAAAGGAAAATAAAAATAATAACATATTGTTTGCTGGGCGTATTATTGAGAAGGGAAACGTATTAAATCTTATAAAAGCATTTTCTTCTTTAAATCAAGATGGGTTTAATTTAGTAATAATTGGAGACGGTTATCAGAAAAAATATTTAGAAGTTTATGTTAAAAATAATAATATAAAAAATATTATTTTTGAGAACGGAATTTTAAATAAGGATTTAAGACAAACAATATCAGACTCCTATGCTATGATTTTTCCTTCTTATACTGACATAAGTCCAAATACGGTTTTAGATTGTATAAGTACAAAAACACCATTTATTTTGACAGAGGAACACGGGTTTGATTGGTTCAAAAATGATGTTTTAGAATTTGATCCCAGCAGTATTAATAGCATTAAAAATGCAATAGAAAAAATAATGAATGAAGATTTTTATAATCAAGCAAAAAATATAGTAGAGGGAATAAATTATAAATATTCTTATGATGATGTGTTGAATAATACATTAGAGATTTTTAAAAAAATATGAAAATTTTTTTAATAGGAAATGATAAAAGTGCATTAATTGATAATTCTAATACAAGAGATAGGCTTTTACAATACTCTAAAATTACAGAAAAATATTCTATAGTTATTCCAAGTGATGAAAACAAAATCATTAAATATGACAATTTAAGCATTTATTCTTTTGGTGGGGAGAATAAATTATTCCAAATTATAAAATTATTTATCAATTCCTGGAAATTATTAAAAAAAGAAAAATTTGACGTTATAAGCGTTCAGGATCAGTATTATCTAGCACTTATTTCTTACCTACTTGCAAAAAAGTTTAAAATCGGATTAGAAATACAAATTCATGGTTTTGAAAAATATAATGGTCTAAGAAAAATTATAGCAAATTTTGTAATACCACGTGCTAATGCAATAAGAGTTGTTAGCCAAAGATTAGAACAAGAATTAATTGATAAATTTAAAATTAATCAAGAGAAAATTACAGTTGTACCAATTTATTCGGAAGTCGGGACTCGGGATTTGGGACCTGGGAAAACTAGAGAGAAATTTATTTTTTTGACAATTGGAAGATTGGTAAAGGTAAAAAATATAAAATTACAAATTAAAGCCCTAAAAAAAATAACTGAAAAATATAAAAATATAGAACTTCAAATAGTTGGTAGTGGTCCAGAAAAAGAAAATTTAGAAAATTTAGTAAAAGATTTGAATTTAGAAAGTTATGTAAAATTTTTTGGTTACCAGAAAGATTTAGAGAGTTTTTATAAAAATGCAGACGTTTTTATGCTAACTTCTGATTATGAGGGTTGGGGATTAGTCATAATTGAAGCATTTCAATATAAATTACCAATTATAATGACAGATGTGGGCTGTGCAAATGAAATTGTAATAAATAATGAAAATGCAATAATTATTCCCGTAAATGATTTAAATTTATTAGAAGATGCAATGATAAAAATTTATGAAAATAAAGATTTGCGAGAGAAATTTGTAAAAAATAGTGAATTTGCTTTATCAAAATTAAAAACAAAACAACAAACACTGGATTTATACAAAGAATCTTGGGAAAAGGCAAAAATAAAAATAGAACTACTTATCCTTACACAAAAAGTTGATATAAATGATGGGGTATTGGGATTTTTTCACAGATGGGTAGAGGAGTTTTCGAAAAATTGTGAAAAACTAACTATAATATGTCTTTATAAAGGAAAAAGTAATTTACCCCCCAATGTAAAATTATTATCTTTGGGAAAGGAAACAGGTGAAAATAAATTTAAATATATTTTTAGATTTTATAAGTATATTTTTTGTGAGCGAAAAAATTATGACAATGTTTTTGTACATATGAATCCAGAATATATTTTTTGGGCTGCTATATTTTGGAAATTATATAACAAAAAAATATATTTATGGTATGTACACAAGTCAAAAAATATTTATTTGAAAGTGGCAAATATATTTGTGAAAAATATATTTACGAGTTCAAAAGAATCTTGCAATATAAAATCTAATAAAATTGTTTATATAGGGCATGGGATAGATTCAAATTTATTTAAAAAAATAAACGTGAATAAAGATACTAATAAATTTAAAATATTATATGTTGGTAGAATATCTCCGCTCAAAAATATAGATATTTTAATTGAATCTTTTGCTGTATTAATAAACGAACTCAAAGTCAGTAATATTTATCTAAGTATAATTGGTGATACTGTATATGAATCAGATAAAAAATATTTGGAAAATATCAAAGAAAAGATTGTTAATTATAAATTGGATAATTATGTGAAATTTTTTGGCAATTTTACCATTGATAAAATGTCAGAAGTTTATAATATGCATGATTTAAGTGTTAATTTATCGCCAACTGGAGGTATGGATAAAACAGTATTAGAATCATTAATATGTGAAACTCCTTGTGTAGTTTTTAATAGAGCTTTTGAAAAGATATTTGATAATTATGCAGATATTTTTATTTTAGATAATTTAAAAGCTGAGGATTTGGCAGAAAAAATCTATAATATTTATAAAAATCCTAGCGTTTTAGATATTAGACAATTATCTGATACAATAAAAAAAACATATAGTTTGGATATATTAATAAAAAATATTCTTAATAAAATAAACACAAATGATTAATAAATATAAATTTGGTAGCTATGATACATTGGCTAGATGGAGTAGCTATTGGAATCAAATTAACGAGATATTAAAGTTGGAGCCAAAAAGTATTTTGGAAATAGGTGTCGGAAATGGTTTTTTAAAAAATTATTTTATTTCCAATCTCAAAGATATAAATTTTAAAACAATGGATATAAATCCAGATTTGAATCCTGATTATATTTCAAGTGTAGATAATATAAATTTAGGTGATAATTTATTTGATTTGGTTTGTGCTTTTGAAGTTTTGGAGCATTTGCCATTTAGTGATTTTGAAAAATGTTTAGCATCTATACATAAAATTAGTAATAAATATTGTATTATAAGTATTCCTCATTGGGGTAGACATTTCGGCTTCAAATTGGTTTTACCATTTTTTCACGAATTAAAATTTCAATTTAAATTAGCATTTTTAGCAAAAAAACATTTTTTCAATGGGGAGCATTATTGGGAATTAGGTAAGAGCGGATTCTCATTGAAAAAAGTTAAACAGAAAATTAGTAAATATTTTTATATAAAAAATGATTTTATTCCTTTTGAGAATCCATATCATCATTTTTTTATTTTAGAGAAAAAATAGTGTATGTGTGGAATAAACGGATTTAATTTCTGTGATAGAGATTTAATAGAAAAAATGAATAAAAAAATAAAGTTTCGTGGTCCAGACGATGATGGTGTTTTTGTAGATGAAAAAATATCTTTGGGTCATGTGAGATTGTCTATTATAGATTTGTCTGATTTCGGACATCAACCGATGGAAAGTATTGATAAAAACTATATTATTACATATAATGGTGAGCTTTATAATTTCAAAGAACTAAGAAAAGATTTAGAAAATATTGGATTTCATTTTAATTCAAATACAGATACTGAAGTGATTTTGAATTCATATATTGCTTACGGAAAAAAATGTATTGATAAATTTAATGGTATTTTTGCTTTTGCTATATGGGACAAAAAAAATGAAGAATTATTTATAGCCAGGGATCATTTTGGTATAAAACCTATTTTTTATTATTTTAAAAACAATAAATTCATATTTTCTTCTGAAATAAAATCAATTTTAGAACATAATATAGAAAAGGAAATAGACTTAGAATCACTTGATTTATATTTCAGGTTTTTGTACATAAATGCACCAAAAACAATTTTTAAAAATATAAAAAAATTAGAAGCGGGTCATTTTTTGACATTAAAAGATGGAAAAATAGATTTTGAAAAATATTATAATCTATCAAATATTGAAAATAAGTATTCATATGATGAAGCAAAAGAAATTTTGAGAAATAAATTTGATAAAGCAGTGAAAAGACAATTAGTTTCTGATAGACCTCTTGGAATTTTTCTAAGTGGAGGAATAGATTCTACGGCTATATTAGGATCTATGTCTAAACTGGTAAATCAAAAAATAAAAACATTTACTGTAAAATTTGATACAAATGAAGAAAAATTTAATGAAGATAGTTTTTTTGCAAAGAAAAATAGCAAATATTATAACACAGAACATCATGAGCTCATTGTGAGCCCAAAGGATTTTAGAGAAAATATAGAAAATGTTGTTTATCACATGGATGATCTAGTATCTAATCCAATACAATTAGCTACATATTTGTTGTCTAGTAAAACAAAAGAGCATGTTGATGTTGTATTGGGTGGAGATGGAGGAGATGAAATATTTGGTGGCTATGATAGGTATTATTATTATAATTTGATTGATAATTTTCAAAAGATTCCAAAGATATTGAGAGATAATAGAGTTAATTATGAAATAGCAAAATTAATTGGAAAGACAGGAGAATACAAAAAGATTAATTCTACAGGAATTGATTTATTTTGGGAATTTGCAGCTCAAAAAGAAAGTATTATAAAGAGATTTTTAAAAGATGAGATAAGAAATTTAGATAGAAGCAAGGAAATAATTTCAAACAAGCATTTCGTCTCGGAATTTAAAAAATATGCAAATTATATGATGAAAGTAGATTTGTCTACTTGGCTTAGCGATGAATCACTTTCTAGATCTGATAAACTAACAATGGCTTTTGCGCTTGAGCAAAGGGTTCCTATTTTAGATAAAGAGTTGGTAGACTTTGCTTTTTCTATTCCAGTTTCTTATAAATTAGATACTAAAAGACAAGGTAAAAAAATTTTTAAAGAAGCATTAAGGGATTATTTACCTGATTATTTATATAATAAACCAAAATCAGGATGGTTTTCTCCTACGGCAAAATGGTTAAGAACAGGATTAAAAGATATGGCATATGAAGTATTATCGCCAGATTATAATACAAATACTCAGCAATTTTTTGATTTTGATGCCATAAAGAGTATTTTAGATAATCATATAGAGAAAAAGGAATATGCCCTAAACACTATTTGGTCATTAATTAATTTTCAAATTTGGTATAGGCAAAATTTTAAATAATAAAATTTATAAAATATGAAATTAGCATATATAGTAAACGCTAGGATTCCAACAGAAAAAGCCCATGGATATCAAATATGTAAAATGTGTGAGGCTTTTGCTAAAAATGGGGTGAATGTTGATTTGATTGTGCCTAATAGGGCAAATGAAATTAAAGATAATTTATTCGAATATTATGGAATATTAAAAAATTTTAATATTATAAAAATTCCAACTTTTGATATTATTTTTTTAGGTAAAATAGGATTTTTAATACAGCGATTATCATTTATAATTTTTGTAAAAATATATATTTTATTTAAAAAATATGATATTTTATATACTAGAGATGAATTTTTAGGGCTATTATTTAAAAATTTTATATTAGAGGTTCATGCTTTACCTATAAAAATAAATAGTATAAATTTATTTTTTTTAAAAAAAGTCAGAAAGTTTATTGTATTAACACAATACATAAAAAATGACTTAATAAATACTGGTATTGATAAAAATAATATTTTAATAGCTTCTGATTGTGTTGATATTAAAGATTTTGAGAATATAAATTATAGTAAGGATGTAATAAGAGAAAAATTAAAATTACCAGTAGATAAAAAAATAATTTTATATGCAGGAAGTTTTTATTTATACGATTGGAAAGGTGTTGATCTTATTCTTGAGGCTTCTATGCTTTTTGGTGATGATTTTTTATTTGTACTTATTGGTGGTAATAAGGAAGAAATAGATGATATATTAAAATTATACAAAAATAAAAATTTACTTTTGATAGAAAAACAAAAGCATGAAGAAATTCCATTTTATTTAAAAGCCGCAGATGTATTGGTTTTACCAAACAAAAAAGGAGATATAACTTCAGAAAAATATACATCACCACTAAAACTTTTTGAATATATGGCAAGTGGAACTCCAATTATTGCGTCAGATTTAGATTCTATAAAAGAAATCTTAAGTGACAATAATTCTTTTATTTTTCCCGCAAATGATTTTAATGCTTTAGCAAATGGTTTGAATTTCTTATTTAATAATAAGGATTATGCATCTAAATTATCTATAAACGCTTTATTAGATGCAAAAAAATATACGTGGGACAGTAGAGTTGTTGCTATTAATAATTTTATAAAATAAATATTAACAAAATGAATTTTAAACATTACATAAAAAGAATTAAAGATTTTTATACAATATCTGATAATTTTGGTTATTTTTTAAATTTTATTTTTATGCATTTTTATTTTTATTTAAAAAGAAGATTTTCTTTTATGCCAAATTTTAAAATAAAATTAAAGTGTAAAAAAATAATAGATAATAAATTGAATAAATTTTTTGTTTATATTACTGATAATTCAGATTCATCAGTGTTAAATGAAATATTTGTTCAAGATGAATATAATTTTGATATCAATAGAAATCCTAGGATTATATTTGATATTGGTGCTAATGTTGGGTTTTCTACAATTTATTTTAAATTAAAATATCCTAATTCAAAAATATATTCTTTTGAACCAGATAAAAATACTTTTGATAAATTATTAAAAAATACATCCCAATTTCAAGATATTATATGTGTTAATGCTGCAATATCTAATGTAACAGGATTTGAGAAATTTTATCCATACCCAGGAAGTAGTATGAGTTCTTCGCTAATAAAAAGAATAAATGAGCAAGACTCTATTATTGTAAAAAGTTATAGTATTGTAGATTTTTTGAATGAAAATAAAATAGATTTTGTTGATTTAATTAAATTTGACGTAGAAGGTTCTGAATTTAAAATTTTTCAATCTAATGAAATATTAAATAAAATAGGAAATTTATTTGGAGAAGTCCATTTAGATATTATGGGAAAAAAATTAGATGATTTTTTGAATTTATTCAATAATTACTCATCTTATGTCAAAGAAATTTCTAAAGAAAGAAGATATATTGTGCATTTATATAATAATAAAATTAAAAATTTATGAAAAAAAATATTTATTTAATAATTTTTAATAAATTATTTTGGTTTAAAGTTGGTATTAGAAGTTTTATTTATAAAAAACTTTTTAAATATTTTGGAAAAGAAACCTATATTTTTGGAAAAATAAATGTTATTAATCCAGATCATATATCTATAGGTTCAAATTCTACTATTAATGATAATTGTTTTTTGAATGCAAGAGATGAAATAATAATTGGTGATTTTGTGCACATATCACCAGGCGTTATAATTAACACAGGATATTTAGATTATAATAATAAAATACTCAAAAATAATCATATTTCAAAATCTGTAATAATAAAAAATGGAGTATGGATTTGTTCTGGGGTTATAGTAAATCCAGGAATTACTATAGGTGAGAATTCTGTTGTTGGTGCTGGGTCTGTTGTAACAAAAGATATTCCATCAAATGTAGTTGTTGCTGGTGTTCCAGCAGAGATAATTAAAAATATTTAAGACCTCTTAATTTTAGTAAATAAATAATACCAACAATAATTCTGGTAATTATTCTTGCTATTATAAGTCCAATAAGGCCATAAAAATAAGTTGCAAATAATATAAATATAATTTGTATTATAGAATTTAAGATATTTATTTTGTATAATTCTTTTGTGAGACCATGAGATTGAAGAATTGGTAATCCAATAAAAGCAATTGGAATATTTATTAATCCAAGTGAGAATAATTGACTATAAAAAAGACTATCTAAATATTTTGGAAAAAGAATTTTGAAAATTATAGGAGATAAAAACCAATATATTAAAATAATTAAAATTACAATAATAAAAAGTTTGCCTATTTTACTGTGAATATTTTTTCTTATTTCTTCTTTTGATTTTTCAGCAAATTTTGGGAAAGCTAATGTATTTATATTTCCTAAAAATCCTTTTATTTGCTCGGGCATAGCAATAGCAATTGAATATATTGCGAGTTCTGCTGAACCAATAAATTGCCAAACCACTATTTTATCAATTTGATTTGCTATCAAAACTATTACATTCATTAAACTTAAGTGTTTGCCATAAGAAATTGTATCAGACTCTATTTCAGAATTGAGATTTTCTTTTTTTATAGTTAATTTCAAAAATATAAGTCTCAAACTTGTATATGATATAAAATAAATTAATAGTAATAAAAATATGTTTTTTGAAATTATCAATGTTAAGATCAATAAAACTGATGAAATTATCTGAGTTATAATATTGTATTTTGTGGCTAATTTAAAATCTTTTTTACCGTTTAGAATTGCAATATGGATATTAAAAGAATCCATAAATGGTAAAAATATAGTTGTAATGATAAAACAAATTGTTAAAGTAAAGTTTCCATTTAAGTAATAATAAATTGATATTCCAAGAGATACTAGACTTCCAATTGAGCCCCATTTTATTTTTTCTTTTAATGCAAGTTTTAGAGAACCATCAAAACCTTTAGCTACTGAACGAGTCAAGGATGTATTTATCCCAGATAGTGTAAAAATAGATAATATTCCTATCATAGATAAAATATATTTGTAGGTTCCATAAATTTCTTTTGGTAAAAAATTTGCAAAAGTTATTGCCAAAAGAAACGATGATATTGCTGATATAATTTGTCCGAGTGTAAGCCAAAATCCGTTTTTTGCGAGATATATCATATCTGTTTGAAAAAATTTTTCAGATTTTTTTAGAATTTTGTATATTAAATTTTGTGAATTATTTAACATTGTAATATTTGATATACCAATTAATAAAATTTTCTATTCCTGTATTCATATCTATTTTTGGATTATAATTTAACATTTTTTTTGCTTTGTCTATATTTGCACATGTTTTAATTACATCTCCATCTTGAAGGGGCATCATTTTTTGTATAGATTTTTTATTTAAACATTTTTCTATTATTTCGACAAAATTTAATAATTTTATAGGATTATTATTTCCCAAATTAAATATTTCATAATTATAACATTTTTCTAATGCCGATATTATTCCCAAAACTATATCATCAATATAAGTAAAATCTCTCATCATTTCTCCATCATTGTATATTTCTATTTCTTTTTCCTCTAATATATTTTTTGTAAATTTAAAATAAGCCATGTCTGGTCTTCCCCATGGCCCATAAACAGTAAAGAATCTTAACCCCACAAAGTTTATGTTGTGTATTTTATGATATGCGTAGGCAATTAATTCATTTGATTTTTTTGTGGCGGCATATAGTGATATTGTTTTTTCTGTTTTTTCATTTTCTGAAAAACCTTTTTTTGGCATTTTATTTTCACCATATACAGATGAGCTGGATGCATATACAATATCTTTTATTTTGAATTTTACAGCACATTCTAGGATATTTATGAAGCCTTTTAAGTTTGATTCTTCATATATAAATGGATTTTCTGCAGAATATCTTACGCCTGCCTGAGCTGCTAGATGACATATTTTATCAATTTTATTTTCCTGAAAAATTTTTGTTAATTTTTTATAATCAGATATGTCAATTTTATATATTTTTAAATTTTTATTATTTTTAATTTGATTAATTCTGTCAAATTTTATTTTAGGATTATAATAATCATTAAAGTTATCAATTATGATTACCTTGTGTCCTTGTGTAAGTAATTTTTTTGATAAATGGAAGCCAATAAATCCAGCACCACCCGTAACTAATATATTTTTCATATTTTTGTTTTTATCTTCCCTGTGCTTTTATAACAGTATTTAATGTTTTTAAAATTATAGAAATATCAAGCGCAATTGATCTGTTTTTTACATAATACAAATCATATTCTAATTTTTCTACAGCATCTTCAATGCTTGATCCATATGGATAATTTATCTGTGCCCATCCAGTGAGTCCAGGACGAACTAATAATCTTTGACTATAATATGGAATTTGTTTTTCAAGTGTTTCAATAAATTCTGGTCGCTCAGGTCTTGGACCAATTAGACTCATCTCACCGCGCAAAATATTTATAAGTTGCGGGATTTCGTCTAATCGAGCTTTTCTTAAAAAATTTCCAACACGAGTTATTCTTGAATCATTCTCTTGTGCCCATTGAGCTCCATTTTTTTCTGCATCAACACACATTGTTCTAAATTTCATAGCAAGAAAATCTTTTCCATTTTTTCCGGTTCTAACCTGCATAAATAAAATGGGTCCTTTGGAATCTAGTTTTATGGCAATTATTATAAAAGGAATTAGTATTATTGAAACCATTAAAAACATAACACTAAATATTAAATCAAATATATTCTTAAAAATATCAAAAATATATTTTTTATTTTCATTGAAATTACTTATGATCCAAACTTGATTTATATTTTTTATTGCAACCTTACTTAGAAATTTTTCATAAAAATCAGAAGTTTTAATTATTTCAATTTTTAAATTAATGTATTTTAATAATATTTTTGAAATTTGTTCGTCGAATAATAGTTCATCATCAATAATAATATTTTGTATTTTATTTTGTTCTGAGAAATTATTTAATTCGCCAAGCGTTATTTTTTCTAAGTCTTCGAGATCTATATTTGAAAGTGGATTAATAAATTTTTTTATATTTAAATTAAGCTCCGGCTTTTGTTTTATGCTCTTTATAAGATATTCACTATTTGTTATAACAAGACAATTTTGTTTTAAGCTGTATTTGTATAAAAATTTATTAGCAAAATTTCTCCATAAAAAGAAAATTCCAGCAAAAATTATTATATTAAAGGCGAGAATTGTTTTTGGGGTAATGAGCTGATTTGGTGCCAAATAAAAGTATAAAACACTTAAAAATAAATTTATTATAGAAAAATAAACAATATTTATAATTATATCAAATGGTTTTTTTATAGGTTTGTGTGTTTCGTAAAATCTAAAACTAAATATCATTATAAGCCATATCAAATATGCAGCTGTAAAATAAATAGAATGATCAATATATAATTCTTTTGAAAAATCTGTGTAAAATCTTATAAACAATGTTAAAAATAATGAAAAATAGAGGATTATTATATCCCCAAAAATCAGTATAAATCTTTTAATTTTTAGTTTAAGATCTGTATTTATTGACATTTATATAGTTTAATGTTTTTTTTGACTAGTTTTATATTAGCAGAATCAGATTATTTTTTAAAGACCCCAAGCATATTTTCATTTTAAGCTATTTAGTATATAATAAATATAATAAATATTTATAAAAATTTACAAAATCCGCTAAATAATTCGGATATATTTATTATATGTTTTGTTGGGAGTTTATTTATAAAAAAATCATGTTTAATCAAAAAAATATAGAATTTAATAGATTAAAAAAAATAATTTTTTTAGGTTTTTTGTTATTTTTTGTGCTCTATCCAAATTATAAAATATTAGCCGACGAAATAATAATCTCCGAGATAAATATTTCTAATTTTATAAATGGTATGGCAACCCTAAGATGGAATACAAATATAAACACAAAGGGGGAAATTTATTATGGGAGGTCTCAAGAGGAACTATCTAATTTTATAGGATATAGTCTTTATGATATTAATCATGAATCCTCACTGTCTGGATTAGAGGAAGACGAGACATATTATTTTAAAATTATAGCAATTGATGTTTTTGGTAATCGTAGTGAGTCATTTATTCAGACATTTGATGCTGATGATATGGTAAATACTATTCCACCTAAGATTACTTCATCTGATGTTATTCAAACAACATGGGATTCTGTTATGTTAAAATGGACAACAGATAAAGAAACTAAGGCTGAAATACATTATGGGAAAGATAGTGAAGATAATTTAACAAAAAAAATAACTTACGGTTCTTATAGTATTGATCATGTAAAAATTATTTCTGGGCTGACTCCAAACACTAGATATTTTATAAAAATTATGGTCAAAGATAAAAATTCTAATACTTCAAATATAATGTTAGGTTTTAATACTGTGCTTATTCCACCCAAGGAGAACAAGGAGTTAAAAATTACAAATATAGAACCAATAAATGATAGTTCGTTAATTTCGGGAAGATATGCTCGAATTAAATTTAAGACAAATTGGGCATCAAAAGCACAGGTTTATTATGGAATCAAGTCTAGTAGTCTAAAGCAAAGTCTTAAAGATGAGGGATTATCACTAAATCACGAATTTATTATAGATGGTCTAGAGCCGGATACTCAATATTATTTTAAAGTTAAAGCCTATGATACTTTTTATAATAAATCAAAAACATCTGATGTTTTAAGTTTTAGAACAAAAAAATTAGAAACAAATTTAAAAACAGGAGATATTGTAAAAGGTTCTTCTAATTTGGTTTATATAATTCAGGGTAGTAATAAAGCATGGATAGAGAATGAAAATATTTTTAAAGGTTTGGGTTATAGGTGGAGCATGATAAAAGAAACAGACGACATAACTCTTGCTCGTTATAATGATACGAATAGTATTTCAAATACAAAGCGTCATCCAGACGGAAGTCTAATAAAATATGATGATGGTCCAGCGGTTTATTTAATAGAAAATAAAAAAAAGAGGCCATTTTACACAGGAGAAGCATTTGAGCGTGCCGGATATAATTGGAATGACGTTATAACAATTGATAAAAAAAAGTGGTCTTATTCGACTGGAGAAACTATTTATTGATATTTTAAATTAGTGATTGTATTTTAGATTATAATTATGATAAAACAACAATTAGCAACAATAAGTATTTTAGTAAAAAATAGACAAATTAATTCAGAGTCATTGAATAAACTTTTGTCTTTAAATGGTCACATTATCATGAATCGATTGGGTGTAAATGTGGAGCCAATGTGTGTTTCAAATTGTTTTGGACTTATTATTCTTGTAGTAAAATCCAATTTAGGACAAATCAAAAAATTTGAAACTGAATTAAAAAAAATAAAAGGTTTAACTATAAAGATTTCTATAATGGGAAAGTAAAACATATGAATAAATATTTACAATATATTTTTATTTTTTTCTTATTTTTAATTCCTGTTTTTGTTTTTGCTCAAAATATAAATTCAGAAATAAATATTCCAGATACTTCTATAAATTATACTTATGTTACTTTACCAAAAAGTCTAAAATCTAATATAGTAAATAATTCTACCTCTGTATCTACAAGTACAGAGGATACATCCATAAATTATACTTATGAAACACTACCAAAAAAATATTTTTATGAAAAAGATACTCAAATTGGTTTATTAGAGAGAGAATTATATAAAAAAACATCGAGTTCAACGATAAGTGGTGTTTCTCATTGGTATGGAGAAAAATTTCAGGGAAGAAAAATGGCAAATGGTGAAAAATTTGATATGAATAATCCCACAATTGTGGCTCATAGAACTTTGAAATTAGGGACCAAGTTAAAAATTACAAATATAAAAAATGGAAATATTATTTATGGAATTGTAAGTGATAGAGGACCATATACCTTTAAGTGGATAACAGATAAAAACGGTAAAAAAATAAAAAAATATTTAGCAGAAATTGATGTATCTTATGCTGGTGCAAAATTGCTTGGAATTGATAAATCCGGGACTGGAAATGTGAAAATTGAAATTTATTAAAAAAAGATAAATAACAAAAAACTCTCCTTTTGGGAGATTTTTTTGATGGTACCGTCACGGAGAATCGAACTCCGATTACCAGGATGAGAACCTGGCGTCCTAACCGTTAGACGATGACGGCACAATTTGTAAATTTTAATACTTTTTAAATATTTTTTCAATATCTTTTATTGTTTTAACATTTACTAATTCTTTGCGCATTTCTTTTGCGTTTTCTTGGTTTTTTGTGTAAAAGAGGAGATGTTTACGTATTTCTACAAATCCGTAGTCTCCTTTTGATTTGTAATTTAATTTAGCATGTTCTAATGCTATTTTTTTAATTTGCTCCCATGATTTTTCGCTATATTTATTTTTTTCTAAATAATTTCTAATTTGACTGAAAATCCATGGTTTTCCATAAACTCCTCTGGCGATTCCAAGTCCATCGGCTAGAGTCAATTCTAGGGTCTTTTTTGCTATCTCAGGAGTGTTTATATTACCATTTGCTATAATTATGCCATTGAAATATTTTCTTACGTTTTTGATGTAATTATAGTCAATTTCACCAGCAAATCCTTGTTCATAGCTTCTTCCATGAATCATTATCGTAGTAACATTTAAATCTTTTATTTTTTTAATTAAATCAATTGATTTAATAATTTGTTTTTTACTTTTTACTTCTAGTTTTTTATTTTTTACACTTTCTGATTTAATAGATGTCCTAACTTTTATTGAAACTGGTAAATTTGTATTATCACAAACAGATTTTATAATTTTATAACACAAATTTAAATCTCGCATTAGAGTTGCGCCACCTCCGTGACCAGCGACTTTTTTCGCTGGACAACCAAAATTTATATCAATTCCTGAAAATCCTAAGTTTGTAACAATTTTTGTGGCTTTCACAAATTTTTCAGGATCTTTTCCAAATAATTGTACAACAACGGGTTTTTCACCTGGTAAAATTTTTAACATATCAAGTGTTTTTTTTGAGTCATAGTGAAGTCCATCTGCTGATATCATTTCAGTGTAAACAACATCAGCACCATTTTTTTTGCAAATTGTACAATAAGCTGGATCAGTAATTCCTGCCATTGGTGCGAGTGCTAAAATAGGCTTTCGTATAGAAAGCCAGAAATTTTTTGAATTGATTTTGTTAGTTTTCTTTGTCATTTTTATTTGGAAAATAAATTTTATCAATTTATTTTGTCATTCCAGACTTGATCCGGAATCTCAAAATAGAAAATCACTTTTGGGATCCTGAATTAAATTCAGGATGACATGGGAGTGTGAATAAAAATTATTTCTTTTTTAGATTGTATCCATCTTTTGTATCTTCTATTTCAAATCCTAATTTATTGATTTCATCTCTTAATTTATCTGATTCGTTCCAGTTTTTTTCTTGTCTTACTTGTAATCTTTTTTCTGCTAATAACTTTATATTTTCAGGAATTTCAATTTTTTCTAATTTTATATTTTTAAAATTTAATCCAAGTACTTTATCAAAATCAAGAATTGTTGCAAGCTTATCAGAATTATTTAAATTCGATTTTAATGTTTCTTGTAAAACAGCAAGTGCTTTTGAAGAATTAAAATCATCATTTAATGATTTTATAAATTTTTTCTTAAAATCATTATTTATTTTGCCAATTTTTTTCCCAAGTGATTGTATTTGATTGTAGATATTGTTTAATCCAATTTCCGCTGATTTCAAAGATTCAAAAGTAAAATTTTGTTTTGATCTGTAATGAGCTTGTAAGAAAAAATATCTCAAAATCAGGGGATTAAATCCTTTTTGTTTTATTTCTCCTAGGCTATATGTAGTTCCAGTAGATTTGGACATTTTTTCATTATTTACTAGCAAATGTTCATTATGTAGCCAATAATTTACAAATTTAACTCCATTTGCAGACTCACTCTGCGCAATTTCATTTGTATGATGAACGGGGATGTGTTCTATTCCACCCATGTGTATATCAATTGTTTTTCCAAGTAATTCTTTGCTCATTGTAGAACATTCTATGTGCCAACCAGGAAAACCATATCCGTTTTTTACTAAATTTGATTTAAATGGTGATTTCCAATATTGAAGAGCGTTAACATGTTTTCCGGCTTTAAAAAACCACAGAGCAAAATCATTGGGATTTTTTTTATTTTTGTCTTCGACATCTCCCTTGCCGACCCCTGAAATATTTTCTTCTATTTTTTGTTTAGATAATTGATTATAATTTTTTGCTTTTGATACATCAAAATAAATTGCCAAATCAGTTGAATATGCATATCCATTTTTTAGTAAAATAGAAACCATTTTTATCATTTGTTTTATGTATTTTGTGGCTCTTGGTTTGTATGTAGCATTATCAATATTTAATTCTTTGATATCTCTTTCAAATATTTTTATGTATTTATTTGCAATTTCTATGGGATTTTTATTTTCTCTTTTTGATGCTTTTTCCATTTTATCAACACCCTCATCTCGATCCGATGTTAAATGTCCAACATCAGTATAGTTTCTTACTAATTTTATTTTGTAATTATTGTATTTAAATGTTTTTGTAATCAAATCAGAGCAAAACATGCCACGTAAGTTTCCTATGTGTTGAGTCCAGTAAACAGTTGGGCCACAATGATACATAGTGACCAAATTTTTTTTAATGGATTTAAATTCTTCTTTTTGTCTGGTTAATGTATTGTATAAAAATATTTTTTCCATAGTATTTATAAAAACAGCTATTGAAAGCTGTTTCTATTATATAATGTGATTGGTTTTTTATCAATCTAGCCATTTTTTGTTTCTAAATATTTTTACTATTATTATTGTAAATAATGTCATAAGCGCTAATGCAAAGAAAAAGCCCCACGGTTTTTTTTGAAAGGGAATTATATAATTCATACCAAAAGTCGAAGAAACAAGAGTTAGCGGCATTAAAGTTACAGAAATAACAGTTAGTGTTTTCATGATATTATTTAATTTAAAAGAAATTAAAGATTCATTTGTACTGTGTAAAACATCTACTGTTTCTTTTAGATTTTCCAAGGATTCCCAAATTTCTTTTGACTGTTCTAATGTATTTTTGAAATAAATTTGTAAATCATTTTTCATAAAATCTTTATGACTCATGTCCCCAATTTTTTTAATAACATTTTTATGGGATTCTACGCTTCTTCTAAAATTAGTAATATTTCTTTTAATGACGAGGATTTCTCTGACCATTTTTTTCTCTTGGTGACTAAAAATTTGATTTTCAACATCTTCTAGGTCTTTTGAAATGTGATTTAAAATTGGAAAACAATATTTTTGAAAGTTGTTTAATATATTATATATTAAAAAAGTTACATCATCACTTAAATATTTATTTCTTTCTGATTCATCAATTTGACAAGCTTCAAACATGTTTTTTAGTGGTTCTAATTTTCCGCTGTTTATTGTTATTAAATAATCTTTGCCTATAAAAATGTCTACTTCTGATAATGAAATCACTCTAGTTTTTCTATCAAAGATTGGTAAATTCATTACCATAAACAAATAGTTGTCGTATTCGTCAAGTTTTGCACGCATTGTTTCGTTTAAACAATCATCTAAATCAAGTGGATGAAAATCAAAATTTTGTCTTAAGTATTCAATTGATGCAGAATTAGGATTTGTAATATTTATCCATGTAAATTTTTGTGTTTTTATTTTTTGAATTAGGCCCATAAGTTTAGCAATTAGCTATCAGTTATTAGCTGTTAGCATTATTATTAAAAAATTTATGAATTAATTATATCATTATGGTATAATGATTGTAAAATGTGTTATAATGTAATCATATTAATTTAAAATAAATGTCAGAAGAATTAAAAAATTTGGAAGTTCCAAAATTTGAACAAATTTTAAATACTGAAAATGTTCCAGAGAACTTGGATTTGTCAAAAAATATTGAAAACATTTCAGAACACAAGAAAGTAGATCAACAAACAGAAATAAACAATACTCAATCAACTCCAGTAACAGTACAGACAAATTTTGACGATTTAGAGCATGGCTTGGTTCAGAAAATTGAAAATATTTTAGAAGAAGATCTAAGAGAACTTTATATTAATTTACCAAAAGAAAAACAACGGGAATTTAAAAAAAAAGGAGAAGAGATAACACGCAAAATTTCTATACTTTTAAAAGAGGTTAAAATTCAAGCAAGAAAAATAATAGATTTAATAATTGAATGGTTATCAATAGCACCCGGGATCAATAAAATATTTCTTAAGCAAGAAGCAAAAATAAAAACAGATAAAATAATAGCATTGAAAAATAAAAATCCAAATTAAGCAAGTTTAATTTTAAATAGACTTGTAAAATAAAAATATGTATCTTAATATCGCGGGTAATTCAATTTCTTTATACTTAATAATATTTTTTATTGTAATTATATTAGTACTTTTTATAATTATATTTTTTGTTTTGAATTCAATTTTTAAAAAACAAAGATTTAATTCATCTTTTTCAATGAAGCTTCTTAAAATAAGAGTTCCAAAGTTTTCTAAGGCGGGTGAATCCGAAGGAAATAAAGAGGTAAGATTGCAAGATATTCAAGAAAAAATTGCTATTGCGGAAAATTTATATAGTACTTTGGGTGGGATGAAAGCTCAGAGGGGTATGAAGAGTTTCTTGGGTGAAAGAGATGATCATTTTTCTTTTGAAATAATACTTCAAAATGGATTAATTT
>DAORGW010000008.1:0-32719 GCA_035356975.1 bacterium
TTGCCATGTTAATAGCCAAATTTTCAACGTGAGCTTCTACGCCACCTTGAATCATTGGAATTCCTTTTTGTCCTATATAGGCTATTCTCATAGATATTTAAAATTATTAATACTTTATTGAAATTTTTTATAAATTTTTATTAACTCATTGTAATAGTTACTATCTTTGAAGATATCACAATTTGTATTATAAGTTAATATATTATCATACATCAAATTATTTATTTTGTCAATGGCGTCTTTCTTATTTCTGTACTTATAAATTATTATATTTTTATTAAAGTCAGAAAGTTCTTTATTCCCACCTAAATTTGGGGCTAAAATTAGCTTTTTTAGACGAATTGACTCAATTATGGCCATATTACACACTTCCTCACATAGGCTCGGTACAACGATAAATTTCGCCTTATTTATTAAATTTTCCAATTCTTTTCCAGATTTAAAACCCATTAATTTTATATAATTATCTAGTTTCAATTTTTTAATTAATTTTTCTATTTTTTGTTTTTGATTTCCTTCCCCGACTATATAAAATTTAAAATCTTTAAAAGATTTTAAATTATTAATAAATTCTATCAGTCCCTTTTCTTTTGATAATCTTCCGAAATATAGAAAATAATTTTCTTCATTTGTATTTTTATAAGAATCACAATTTATATTACAAAAATTATAAATTACATTGAGATTTTTAAACCCACGCTTTTCAAATTTATTTTTAATAAATTTACTGGGGCAAATAAAAGCATTTATATTTTTCTTAAAATTAAAAAATAATTTTCTTAAAATAAATTCTTTTATTAATATAATATTTTTCAGATTAAAAATATTCCATTTTTTGTATAAATTAAAATTCGGGGAAATTATTGAATAATCATGCAAAGTCATAATAATCGGAATATTTTTTTTCTTTATTTCAGAAATTATTGAATAAGTTAGGTGAAAATTTATATTGTGAATATGACAAACATCAAAAGTTTTGTCTTTAAGCAACTTTTTAATACATTTTTTAGACTCAAAATTATAAAAATATTTTATTAAATTTTTTAATTTTTTATCATTATATTTTGGCCATAAATTTTCATTTTTAATATTTTTTTCATGTTGCATACTAAAAATTGTCACTTCATGACCACACGCTTTTAACATTTCTTCTAAAGCTAAAAAATGTGCCTCAGAACCACCGCGTTTATAATAATAATTATTTATTAACAATATTTTCATATTTTAAATAACAATTTAATTTTTTCTTTTATGATCCAATAAATTACTTTATAAAAGTATTTTTTCATAGAACCCCTTGTGTTACAAATACTAAAATGCTCTTCAATATTACTTTTATAATATAAATCTTCTAAATTTGTGTCTTGTAAATTACCCAATTTTTCATTTATTAAATTACTTGGATAAATATCTCCACAAGAATCAATAAAAACAGAAAAATTACCGGAATCACTTGGAATTAATCTTTTCTTGTTTTTTAAAAAATACATTAATCCAAAATCAAAATAAGCTCTCAAATATTTTTTAATATTATGTGATTTTAATTGATCGTAAATTATATAATTAATAGAATTTTCTAGTTGAGTATCAAACAATATTTCGTTGTCTTTTTTATTAAAATATATCTCAGAGTTTTGCACTGATGACATTGAAAATTCAATGTCTAATTCTTTTGATAAGTTATAAACATTTAAAAGTTCATTTTTATTATAATCTGAAATTGTAAAGGCAATTCCTAGATTTTTTATATTAATTTCTTTTAATTTTTGAATTGTGTTTATTGCATTTTCATAAGAATTTTCTATTCCTCTTATTTTATTGTGAATTTCTTTATTTCCATCAATAGAAATTCTTATTCCTATATTTTTATCAATGAGTATTAATCTTTGCATGGTTTTTACTATTAAATCTGTCATAAAACCATTACTTGAAATAATAATATTAGAGTTTGGATTATTTTGTTTTAATATTTTTATAATCTCATATAAATCCGTTCTTAAAAATGGTTCACCGCCTGATAAATTGATATACTTTAAATTGTATAATTTTTCAATATTTCGCAATAATAAATCAGCCGGATTTTGAATTTTCCAGATATTGCACATTTGACACCTTAAATTGCACCTTTCTGTGAGTGCTATAACTACACTTTTTATACTTGATTTTTTCATATATATATGTTATAAATATATATTAACATATAATTAAATCATAATTAAAGAAAAATGTCAAATGAATTGAATAAAAAGATTATAATCATTTTAGAGGCAATTTTATTTGTTTTTTCTATGTTTTTTATAAGTCTTTTAAATTTAAACTTAACAACATCTTTAGCTATTATAGTTATTGTAATTTTAATTCCATTATTTTTGATATATCCATATTATTCATTATTATTACTTCTTATTGTAAGAAATTCCAGTGATTTATATGTAGAAAATATTTTTTTACATTTTTCATTTGCCTCAATAAATTTTTCGTCAATTTTAGGAATCATTATAATCTTTTGGGCAATTTATCTAATTTTCAAAGAAAAGGTGAATATATTTAAAATACCATTATCTGTGCCATGGATTTTATTTTTGTTGTGCTCTGGCGCAAGTCTAATTTATACTATTGATTTTAATTCTAGTTTGAAATTTTTAACAAAATTGTTTGATTTTTATTTACTATATGTTCTTTTTTATAATTACTTTAAAAAAGCCGATAATAAGCATAAATTCAGAAAATATTTTATTTTAGCAATTCTTATTTCCTTTTTAATCCCAATTATATTTGGATTTTATCAATTTATATTTCATGCTGGGTATATAGGACCAGAGGGTCTAAATAGACTATTTGGCACATTCACTCATCCAAATATATTTTCCTTTACACTACTCTTTTTCTTTTTTATTTTGGTAATTTTATATACAAAAGATCATAGGAAAAAAGATGAAAAAGAAAAAAAATTAATATTTTGGTTAATAACCATAACTCTATTTTTATTGATTAACACATTTACAAGAAGTGCATGGATTGGAGTAATTTTATTTATATTCTTGTGCTTGTTTTTATACAATAAAAATAAAATTTTTGTAATCATTTATTATATTTGTGCTTTTTCATTTTTATTTTTTTTAATTATAAATTACACATCCCTCAAATATTATGACTTCAATAATATTGCTTTAATAAGAAGAATAACAACCTCTGATACTTCTGTTTCTTCAGGTGAGTGGAGATTAAACTCTTGGAAACAAATGTCAATTTATGTGCCCCAGTCCCCCTTTATTGGTTTTGGACTTGATACCTATAGGATTTTGCGTGAAAAACAAATTTATTCAACTATTTATGAAGATCCATATTATGCGCATAATGATTATTTCCAAATATTAATTGAGCTTGGAATAATTGGTTTAATTTTGTATTGTAATTTATTAATACAAACATTTTACAAAATTTACAAAAAATATTTACAAAAAAAAGACAAAGCAATTCTTTTATCTTTGTTTGGAATAATTATTATTTTTTCTATCGGATTCGTTGATAATATTTTAATGTCAACGTCTCTTCAGTGGTTATTGTGGTCTTATATTGCATTTTTACTTATATAAATAAAAAAGAGGTGAAAGATTTTTACTTCCACCCCTATATTAAATTACTTATTGCCTCATTGTTCCTCTTGCAATGGGCAATCTTTGTTGATTAATTTCCACTTCAAAGTGGGGATTTCTGTCTTTGGAATTTCCAGAAACAGAATAGTTTGAGAATTTATCTACTAAGCTAAAAGCTTTTCGATTTCCTCTTGTTGAAAATTCCCATGTGAAGTCGTATATCCCAGTTGCTGGCATGGGAATCTTGGACCAGGCACCTTGATCATTTAGGTGTACATAGGTCCATTTTTTGTTTAAATACAGTACGCCACTCAGGATGCAGGATTTTTCAGAGGGGCCTATCATGGTACCATCATCCTGTACCAACAAAAATTCCATTTGGGGGTCAAATGAGTAGTGGACAACCAGAGAGTCATTCTCTGTGTACACATAGACCCTTTCAATGGTACGTTGTGCGAAAACCGGTAAGATGGTCATCAACATGACAACCATAGTGAATACAAAAATCATTTTTTTCATTTTATCCTCCTGATAAAATATTAGAATTTCCAGTTCCAAAATCCCGTGAGTTTGAGTTCTAAAAGCTCATCCTCATTATTATTTATCGGGTTCTGATTTTTTTCTGTTATTTTTGAATATCCACAAATGAACTCCCAATACAGATTTGGTATTCCCAAAAATGTTTGAGGTCTATAAAACACACCTAAAGACAAATCTCTTCTTTTGTAATCACTCCATTCATTAACTCCATCTTGAAATTGATAATGATTGATGCCTCGGTGACGCAAGAAGAAAATTGTATTTCGTCCAATTTGTATTCCGACTCTTGGCTCCCAAGAACTATGCTTAAATTTAGGAGCCGTCAAAGAATCGATTCTTTCCCCAGGTGTAAACCTATAACTCCCGCTCAGAAATAAATACCACGGATTTGGCTCTAACTTAATAGAGCCCTTAATTTCCGACGTTCCTAATTTAGAATTTAGAGGTCTCACATCCTGAGCTATATACATCTCCACATGATCTTTTCCAGTTCTGTCAAGGAATTGATCCCATTGAATATAAGGACCAAGTTCAAGACGTCCAAATGAATCACTTTGAAGACGTTTAAGCCACCAATAGTGAGTGAATTCATAATATCTGAACTCACATCCCATTTCAAACCACGTTCTGTGATTCCAGCTCTTCACACCACCTATTCGCCAGTTCCAATCTATGGGACCATCTTGATAACCCCAATCAAAACTGGTTGTAATAGCCGAAGATTCGAAACCACACTTTACTCTTACATTACCCATTAAAGACCAGATAAAATGATCATTGGGTTTATCAGAGAAGTGATCTTGAGAATGAGAAACCCAGCCATTTATTTTGCAAAATGGTTTTGCCTCAACTTCTACAGTATCACGAATGATGGTTTCGTAATATTCTGGTACCGGATAGTATACGGGTACTTGCACTTCAATACGAACAGGTTCAGTGGGAATCTCGACTACTCTTTCGACTCTGGGTCTGAATTTCAAACAAACATTGTTGCATTGAGTTTTACCATTTAACCCGGTTTGAAACCAATACATATCAACAAGTCTGTTAAAAACTAAATCCTCAGCGGTGATGAGCCACGCGCTAGCGGGTTGTCCACCAAACTGAGAGTCAAAACCAGTTCCTATTGTTATGGTACCTATCACGACCTTAAGTTTTGATGAGGATACGCCTCCATAGACTTCAGCATCAAATCGGTTACCAGATATGACCAAAGTTTTTGATATATTTCCTCTATTCCAATTCGCCTTAAGCGTGTCAGCACATGCCTGAGATATCAACCCAATATGCTGAAGAAAAACGACATTATCATCGAGGGTTGTGAGAACATTTACGTCCCCACCCATACGATCCCATGTGAAATTTTTATACTTCACCTCATAATCCCTTCCGTTGAATTTAGCGGCAAAAGAAATTGCCGGGAAACAACAGAAAAGAACGACTACCAAGAACAATATCCTTTTCATTGTTCCTCCTTTATTTTTTTAATTTGTCAATTTACTTTTTATCTAAAACGACTATTTGTCGTGATATTTAATTATTTCTATTTAATAATCTTTTTCTCAACTCATCAAAATCAATATTATCTGTAATATTTTTACTTTGCGAATCCATGTTTAAATTTTCACTCTCCACCATTTCTTGCTCAATTTCTGCCTGATTAAAAACTAATTTTATTTTCTGATTTGTTTTTATTCTTTTATGATCTGAGTTAAAAAAATTATTCAAACTTACATCAAAATTTGTATATTTATTTGGAAAAAGCATCATAAATGAAATATTGAAAAATATTGCAAGCATCAAACTCATAAATAAATTTACAAACCAATTTGGTCTTACTGGATAATTTGAAGTAACTGGATTATCAATAATTTGTAATTTAATTAAATCTCCTGCTCCATGATAATCTTTGTGATATTCAAACAAGGTTGAAACAACATTATTTAAAAATTTTTCTGCATTAAAAGCTGATTCATTGTATGTTTTTATTTCTAATATAGAAGTGTTTGGAATGATTTTTACATCAATTTGTTTTTTCCAATAGTTTCTTTTTTGTTTTTCGCTTGCATAAAAAACAAATGGAGTATCTGGATATTTTTCTATTACTTTAGCCCTAAATGATGATGATAATATTGCATCACTTAAATTTTTTGTAATTGCCTCAGATGATTTACTAGCAATATAAGCATCCATTTGCATTTGCTGATTCTGAATTACTAAAACTTTTGCCGTTGATGAATATTCCATTTTTTGAAAAGCTGTTAAAATACTAGAAATCAATATAAAAATAAGTACAAAGAAAACAAACACAAACTTATTTTGTATTGAAAAGTTTAATATACTTTCTGATTTAGTTGTCGTAATTTTATTATTCATATTATTTTATGATTATTTCCTTATCATTATTTAAATCAAAATTTGATTCAAAATCTAATATATTTAATTTATAATTTACATTTTTTACTCCTGGTTGTTTTTGTATAAACAATTTATAACTTTTATCATTTATTTGATTTTTTATATTTTCTGGTAATCTATATTTAAATGTTAATGTATTTGATGTTTTTGGTTCTATCGCAATAAATGTTCCAAAAATTGTTTTGTTATATAAGTCTTTTATATCTGTAATTCCTGGTTTATCTGATCTATCCGTATCCATAGAACCCCTTGTTTCAAGTAACCATGAACCACGTGGAACTAAAATTCTTGTATATGTTCTATATCTAGTAGAATTCCATGAAAATGTTCCGTTGTGTTTGTATGTTATTTCAAGTGTGGCAATATAATCATTTTCAATTTTTTCTACACTATATTTTATAAATCTTTCTAAAAACTGATCTGATTTATAGCTCGCTAAATTACTATCTACTATCATTAAATAATCTGAATTTATATTTTTTATTTCTCCTGCCCAGTTATTTTTTACTAAAATATTTTGAATTTCTGGATCTGTGCTATATAAAATTATATCTTTAGTTTTTAAATGAGCATCAATTATATTTAAAATTTTTGAATAATCAGATAAATTTCTATTTTTTAATCCGTCAAGCATTGAACTTGCCAAATTTTTAATTATATCTTTTCTATCCCAAGAAGTTATACCTCTTTCTTTATAATATAATTCAACAGCCTTTTGTAAATCATCTGTAAAATTTTCTTTTTCAAAAATCACTCCTTCTATATTTTGGATACCAATTACACCTAGTATTTCTCCTACAACTGATGGGGTAATTGCAATTACACCGTCTATTTTTGTATTATCTTGCGATTCTAATTTATATAAATTTATACAATCATTCATTGATGATGGAAAATCAGGTTCAAAGTTACAATCTCTCATATACCACTCGGGTGTTTTTAAATATTTTGTAATTGCTTCTGGTGCTTTATTTTTTAATTTTCCAATTGATTCACTATCCAAATGATATATATCATCAATAAATAAATTTTTTATTTTTGTATCCCGTATTGTTAAAATTCCGTAAGTTCCTATAAATCCACCCGTTGGACGAAGCTCTGTATTGTTTTGGAATAATAATAAATATTTTTTTTCTTCACTTTTTCCAACTATATCATAAATATGTTTATCAAATGGTTCTAAAAATTTTAATGCGTTTGAAATAAATTCTACACTCTCAGATAATTTACTATTTTTTAAATTAACAATACTGTTTAATACATCTAAATTTTTTGCTAAGTTTTCAAAACTTATCTTTAAGTTTTTCAGAGCATCTTTATTTTTAAAAAAATAAATTAAAATATCGTTTTTTGAAATATCTTCATTTGCTTCTGATAAAATCTGACTCAAGCTATTTGTAATTATTTTTGCATTATCTACAACACCATTTACTGCATTAAATTTTTCATTTACAACTGGTATTAATTTAAAAATTGAAAGTGTTTTTAAATTTTTTTGTATTATTGAAATATTATCATTTGTTTGATTTAACAATATCTTCACAGAATCAAAATCATCTTGTTTTATATAATCTTCAATTTTTACTAAATTATTTTTGATTATCTTTGTTTGTGAATAAACCGATTTTATAGGTAAAAATACAAAAAATATACTGTAAATAAATACTATTAATATAATTACTAAAATTATTGGTTTTTTCTTTTTTAACATTGTTCCTTCTATATTATTATCTTAACATTTTGAATTATTTATAACAGTTTATCTTAAACTAAAAATAAAAATTTGTCAAGTTTTATTAATGTTGACAAATTATTATTTATATATTATTATATAATAATACAAAAATCGCCCAAATAAAGGCGATTTTTCATTTTTTATAAAAAATATGTAAATTTCAATATCTCCTAACTATTAGGAGACTTTTTATATTTTTTTAAAATTAAAATGATTAAAAAAAGAGCTATTGTGAAAAATATTGCACCATAAAAACAGGGTGTTAAAAAAGGATTTGTAAGTGTTTGTGTTTGTTCCAGTGGAAAAAATTGACCCAAATTTGTACTACATCCAGTTTTACAAGGTTTATTATTTATATAATTTACAAGTTCAAATATAAAATTTCCCCAAGCAAAAATTGTTCCACAAAGAAGAATTATAAATTCTATTATAATTAATTTTTTCATATTTAAACCATTAGATATATTTTTTTGATTTTCTATGTCCATATAATTATTTTTATTTTAAATGCCCGAAAAATTTTTGTCTTTATTTATCTAACGGGTCGTTATTTAACTTTATATGTTAGGGTAACTGTTAATGTAACTTCTGATTCTCCCGGATTAATGGTTGGAGAAACTGCAATTTCTGGGGCCATTGATTTTGCCATCATATCACCAGCTCCCATGACTCTTGATTCATAAACTGGCATAGCATAGTCATTTTCATAGATCCCAACTATTTTTCCCAAATTAACTCCTGATTCTTTTTCAATAGCGCGTGCTTTTTCTTTTGCTTTTTTAATTGCTTCAGCTCTAGCCATTGCTTTTAAAGCATCTGTATCATCAATTGTAAATGCTACGCTCCCCATTTGATTTGCACCTGAATTTGTAGCTTCTTTTATAACATCACCTATTTGATCAAGGTTTCTTATTTTTACGGTAATCTGTTGATATAATTCATATCCAGCAATTTGTGGAACACCGCCCTCTCTTGGATAAACATAAGAAGGATTTAGAGAATATGAAGTGGTTTTTATATCTCTTTCTTCTATTCCCAATTTCTTCATTCTATCAATAATGCTGTTCATTTTATCAGTACCCTCTTTTACTGCATCCTGAGCTTCTTTCTTTGCTTCAGTTTTAATTCCTAAATTAATAGTTGCTATATCTGGTTTTGCAAAAACACGCCCTTCTGCGCTTACACTTACTAAATTATTATCATTTGGAATTTTATCTTTTAAAATTGCTAGGATTCCCATTACAATTACGCCAGCAAGTAAAACAAAAGTTAAAAATTTGTTCCAAAATTTTGATTTGCAATTACAGTTTTCCCCGCAATTACACTTTGTTTCATTTTCCATGTTGTTATAATTAATTATTAATTATTTATAGGTAATTTTTCTTGAGCCAATTTTTTACTCATTTTACTGAATACAAAAATATAAAGAATTTCTAAAATTCCCAAGGTGTTCATTAATAACAACGCAATAAACCAAATTTTTTGACTTGATCTTGCTGATTTCCATAAAGCTACAGCTTTCCATGGCAAAACCCACAGCATTAAAATTATAAAAATCCAAGTGTTTTGTTGTATCATTTGTAGTGTTTGCTGATCCATAAAATCAATATTAATTATAAATTATAATAATTATAACAGTTTTTTTCGTTTTTTAACATAGAAATAAATAAAAAATCCGACGGGAATTACAAGAAGCAAACTTAAGTAATTTGTAAGATCTGATACATACTTCCAGCTATTATAAAATACATAACCAATTCCCGTAAATAAAAATATATATATAGCCTCTCCAGCTAGATCATATAATATAAATTTTTTGTAATTGATTTTAGAAAACCCAGCAATTAAATTTATGAGTGGCCCAAAACTTGATAAAAAAAATCTACTTATAAAAACTGTTTTTCCTGAATTACGTTCAAATAATTTTTCAGCCCTTATAAAAGCACGTGAATTTATCATTTTTTTAAATCCAAACTTTATCAATATATCTTTACTAAAAAAATATGCCAGTAAATAAGCAATAATATCCCCAAAAACAGAACCCAAATAAGCGGACAAAAAAACCAATTTATAGTCTAAAAATCCTTTTGCCACAAGCGAGCCAGATGCTATAAGAGAGGGCGTTGCCGGGGTTAAATTCGTAAGAGAAGCAAAAAATGTCATTGCAAAAAGTGCAATATATTTATGTAAAAATATAAAAGATAAAACTTGATCTAGCATAATATAATTATATCACAAAAATAAAAAATTTATTTATTAATGTTATATGTAGGTATTTTTTATAAATAAATAAGCGGAAGTTAATTATTCTCCCGCTTATACAGACTCAATTCTATTTAACTAGCATTTTTCAATACTAGCAATTGCTCAACACAGGTTTTAAGCCACGGCTCGTATGAGTCACAGCTTTCTCCGTTGTTGAATGCTCGAGTTGCTTCTTTCACAACCCTGAGGTATTCCTCAAACAATGTGTTGAATTTTGATTTAGGGTTTTTCATTTTTCCTTCCTTATATTTTTTTGCTTCATAATTATAAACAAAAAAATCATTTTAGTCAAGATTCTCTTGCAATTTTTATAAAAAGTGTTAAATTATTGTATTAAAAGGAGGAAAAATGAATATTATTAGTATAAAACAGATAGAAGATTATGTACGTAAAAACGATTACGTACTGCTCTTTTTTACGGCAATCGGCAAAAACTATGTTAGTATTTGTCTTAAACACAAAACTGGCAATAGAAAAAATAAACCAGATAAACCACTAATTGGTCGTATATATGAGCAAGAGAGCCTTAAAGCACTCTATAACATATATCAAATAATAAAATCAATGAGATTTAGATACTTAAATGATTTTAAGACGAGATATAAGTGTTATTATCTGTTTATAGAAGGGCTGGAACCACAGCTTGGATTAAGTGGTCTCAACTGTAAGTTTTTTGATGAAGTAGTAGAAAGATACAAAAAACAGTATGAGATAATTAAAAACATATTTCAATAGTCTACACAAAAGGAGCTTCATGCTCCTTTTTATTTTCTATTTTTCATTCCAACTTTCCTTCCTCTATTTGCAAATCTATGTGCTTCTTCTCTAACTTTTAAAAGTGTTGACTTAATGTTTTCTGCTAATATTTTCTGATTTTTATTTAAAGAATTTGAAAAAACTAATCTACCATTATCATATTTTGAAATTCCTATAATTGGAATATTAATATTATTTTGTCTGAAAAATCTATTTATAAAATCAACTTGTGGTTTTCCCCCGTCAATCATTATAAGATCAGGTTTTTGCCACTCATTGTGATGTAGTCTTCTCTCTAACATCTCAAGTAATGCTCTTTCGTCGTCTCCAGGGGACGCATTTTTTATCTTAAATAATCTGTATTCATTTTTATTTGACATAGAATCTTCAAAAACAACCATTGCTCCGTATGTTTCACGACCCGCAAAGTGTGAAATATCATATCCCTCAATTCTACTAATTTTTATATTTAAATCATTTTCATTTACAAGAAGTGATACATCTTGAATGTGTTTTAGAGCTTTTACTGATTCAGGATTATCTTTTGATAATTTTTTAATTAATTTATTTTTTTCACCGCTCAAAAGTAAAATAATATTTGATATATTTTTTTTATAATCAACTTTACTAATTTCAGAAATACAAGTTCCAGGACATAATCCTATTTGATAATCAAAACATGGTTTTCCATTGTTTGGCTTACATGTACTATATGGAAAAATTCGTCTAATAATCTTTAGTGCATTTTGGATTAAATACAATGACTGATATGGACCGAAGATTACAAACTCATTTATAGGAAATTTATCTAGTTCTCTTTCTCTTATAATTTTAATTGTTGGATAATCACTGAGTTTATTAATAACAATATAAATGAAAGATCTATTGTCTTTGTCTTTTATATTATATTTTGGCCAGAATTTTTTAATATTTTTTGCTTCCAATATAATTGCTTCAAGTAAATTTTCTGTTTCAATGTATTTGATATCAGAAGCAAGCGAAACCATTTCAGCAATTCTTGGGTCAATATTTTTTTGAAAATACTGAGAAACTCTGTTTTTCAAACTAGTCGCGCGACCAACATAAAGAATCTTCTTTTTAGAATCTATAAAGAAGTAAACCCCTGGTTTCTTGGGAAAAGATTTAATTTTGTTTTTTAGTTTATTCATGGATTAATATTATAATAAATAGAGGTTTTTGACTATATTGACATATAAATTAGAAGTAATAAGATAAAAACATCAGTTGACATACAAAATAGTGGGTGTATAATGTAGTTAATGATAGAAATATCAGATTGTATTACTTAAAACACCCACCCTGTCTTTCGCAAGAAAGCACGGTGGGTTTTTATAATAAGTTTCTTAAAAATATATGAAAAGCGATTTAAAACTCAATAGAGTTGCTATTTTTATAGATGGCAGTAATCTTTACCACAAATTAAAAGAAATAAATATTCAAAACACTATTAATTTTGATTATTTTGGTTTATGTAAATTTCTTTCTGAAAACAATCAATTAGTTTTTTATGCTTATTATGTGGGTGTTATTAGAGTTAAGCCCGGAGATGAAAAAGCTAAAACTATGAGAAGTAATCAAGTTATTTTATTTAATAATTTACAAAAAAATAAATTTACAATAAAACATGGTTATCTTATGGAAAGTGGTGGAAAATATCATGAAAAAGGCGTTGATGTACATATCGCTACGGATTTATTAATTGGTGCTTACGAAGATTTATATGATACAGCTATTTTAATATCTTCTGACACTGATTTAATTCCTTCAATAAATAAAATTAGACTATTGGGTAAAAAAATAGAATATATTGGTTTTAAACACAAACCAAGTTATGGGTTAATCAAAACTGTTGATAGTTACAAATTATTATCAAAAGAAGAATTGGCAAATTTTATAAAATTATAAAAAGCTTCTTATAAAGAAACGATCTCCGAACCTTGCGGAACGGAGTCTCGGAGCAATCTCCAAAAAGGAGAATACCATTAATAAATTCATTATAGTAATAGATAATAAAAAAGTCAATATTAAGTATATTCTCCAATATTGCATAATTTTACAAAATATGATAATGTAGGAATGTAAGAAATTAATACATTACTACCATGACTACAATAACAAAAGCAACAACAAAAGGTCAAATAACAATTCCAGCTGTCTGGAGAAATAGTTTTGGAACAAACATGTTTATAATTACCACAAAAGAAGATGTGCTAGAAATCAAACCATTTTTTGTAGATAGTATAAAAACAGAATCTGATTATACTGTTTTTGATGCAATAAAAGATAACAAAGGTAAGGGAATAAAAGCTAAAGACCTTGTTAAAGTTCTAAAAAGTACTCTTTAATCCTCTTTTATGGATAAGATAAAAAAACTATTAATGAAAATTTCTCGTTTTGATAGAGAAAAATTATTACAAACAGTAGAAAAATTGATTTCTAATGATAAAAGTTTGAATATTGTAAAAATAAAAAATACTGATTTTTATAGAGTGAGATGCGGAAAGTTTAGAATAATATTTCATAAAGAAAAAAATGAAATTGTTGTTGATAGCATAAAGATGCGAAACGAAAAAACTTATAAATTATAAATTACTTATATAAAACCCCCTAAAGGGAGGTTTTTTTAATTATCTTTATAATTCCAAAAACCACCAACACCACTCCCAATCCTTGTGCGCCAGGACTATCGTCATATCCACCATAAATAAATATAAAAATACCAAATAAAATTAGTGAAATTAAATATAGTAGTTTTTTGGTTTTCATAAAATTATTAATTATTCACACATTATAACTTCTTCACCAATTTTATCTTTTAGATATTTTATTGCTTCTGTTTCTCCGCCAAGTTCATCAATTAATTTATTTTGTAGTGCTGATTCTCCAAGCATTGTATTTCCATCTGCTAATTTTCTCACATCATCAACAGACAAATTTCTATTTATAGCAACGTCACTAATAAAATTTTCATAAACAATATTTACATCTCTTTGTGGAAGTTCTTTTTCTTTTTGTGTTAGTGGTTTATCTGGGTCTCCTAAATCCTTGTATTGTCCTGCTATAATTTGATTATATGTATATCCTTCTTTTTGATTATACTTAACATTATCTAAAAATGATGAAGTTACACCAATACTTCCTACGTCAGAATATTTTGAAGCAATTATATGATTTGCTCCAGTTGAAGCTAAATATGCGGATGAAGCGCCTGTTTCTCTAATTAAAGCTGTAGATGTTTTTGTAAAATCTTTAAGTGCTTTCATTATTTCATAACCAGCTGTTGGACTACCTCCACCTGAATCAATTTCAACTAAAATTGCTTTTATTTTTTCTTCATTTTGCGCATCTTTTATTTGTCTAGTAATCCAATCAGATGGAACAATATCATAAATTAAATCCCCATTATAAAAAGCGTCTGATGGTAAATAAGTAACAAAACTTCCTTCTATTTCTATTCTTCTTACATTACAATTTTCTGGTTCTTCTGATTCATCACTGTAATAATCAAAATTATCATTATTTTCATCAAGTTTGTTGGCTACTTTGTCAGATATTGAGTTTATTATATTTTCTTTTTCTGTATACATATCTGCTATTACCCCAATAACAAATATAAAAAAGCTAAATAATAAAATATCCCTTATTATTTTCCATTTAGATATGCTTATTAAACTTTTGATATTGTTTTGACTCATATTATTAGAATTATGTTGTTTATATTCTTTTATTTTTTTAGTCAAAAAGAGAATCATGGTTGTTACACTAAGTAAAATGAGACAAATTAGAATTGTATTTGTTAGCATGCCTTGAATTTATTTTTTAAAATTATCGATCACAAATTACATAATGTAAATACTCGATTGTTTTTCCCTCTTTATAATTTCTATCTTTAGACGCATCTGCTTTAAATCTATTATGGTTTTTTGTAAAAAAATTATATTTTCCTCTTAAACTCATTATTTCTTTTATATCATCTGCACTCATTAAACCCTCATTGTTATAACTTAAAAATATATATTTAACTTTAGCATTAAGAATTAAATTTTTAAAAGAATTTTTAACTTGCGTTTTGGAACAATATAGTGATTTTTGATTTTTATATTCTCTTAATCCCGTTTTACCATAAATTTTTGGATTGTCATATTTAGCGATAGTTTCTAAAATATGATAATTTGTAGCATATTGTCTTTGGTTATATGGGGGATCTAAATATAAAATATCGCCTTTGATTTTTTGAATCACTTTATTAATATCTTCATTAAAAACTTTATGATTTTTATCATTAATAATTAATTCAGCAGGTTTTAATATCATACTTTTTGTTGCTGAGTTTTTTAACTTTTTTAAAAATGCTCCATATACAGAAGCTGTATTTGCAAATTTATCAATTGACTCAATTAATGAAGTTAATAAAAAATAATACTCATCTTTATTAATTTTTGATTTTTTTTTCCAATTTTCTATTTTTTGTCTAATAGCATCACATCTTCTACCATTTTCATCTGAAAAATATTGTCTTTGTATAGATTTATTTTTAGTTCCACCCAAACAATAATTTTTATAAATAAATCCTTCTTTGCCGTTAAGCGTATTCAAAAAATTACAAACAATATTGAGTCTATCTTCAATTTTGCTATTTTTTAGATTTTTTACTTCCTTAAATAAACCATTAAAAACTAATTTTTCATGATTTCCTATATAATGTCTATTTAAAACATAACTATAATATTGAATATCATTTGCTATTATTTCATAACCCTTCTTTTTAAAATAAATGCCAACAATTCCAGTTCCAGCGAATAAATCACAAAAAATATCGCATTTTTTATCAACAACCTTATTTATGGATTCTTCTAGGAACTCTAATAATGATAATTTTGAACCTATGTAATTCATAGCTAGTATTCTATTTTTTCAAAAATTAAATTATTTTGGTCCACGTGATATTCTATGTATTGTAAACTTTCACATCTATTAGAATTACGAGTATTAAAATCAACAAATGTTGCAATAATTTTTTCGTATTTATCTGTATTTTTATCATTAATTCTTTTTGAAATTAACATTGGATGAACATCACTTTGTCTATTTGGTGTATAATATTGTTCTATCCAGTCTATGTACCTCTGTATTTGTTTAGTATTAATTATATCAGCTTCTACGGCCTTTAATTCTATTGGTATTAGAATTCTCTGATCATTAACTTTATTTGAAATCATAATGTCAATTCTTTGCATACCGACCCCACAAGAAACCTCATTTCCAAGCCATTCAATTTCTATACCATTTTCCAAAACACAACAATCCAATAAATTATTAATACCCAATCCAATATTTTTGACAATATATGCCTGTAAATGAGTCTCAAAGGATTTATTTGATAAATATTTAGAAATTAATCTTGGGAGTACATTTATTTCTTCTCTTCTGCCAGAGTAATTATTTATATTTTCATTGGTTAAAACAATTTTTTGACTATCTTTATCAAAAGATAATTTATGATTATCAATGTGTATTTCTTGCCTTGAGTTTTTATCTCTAATTAACTGACATAATTTTTCAGATTCATAAATTGTTATCATTGTATTCCCTCTATTACCTTTTAATTTACGATAAATTAGACTCCATAACATTTGGTTTGGAGATTGTATATTCTTTATTTCATCTAGTGCCTCCCACTCAGTAACACCCTCAGAATAGACTTTATATGGTTCTATTAACACTCTAAATGTTAATGATTTTTCAAGTTCCGTACCTAAATATTGATCATTGTCATTATTATCTAAAAATGATGCGTCTTCTTTAGCTCTAAATATTCCAAAAAATTTACCTTCAAAAATTTTTTTAGAAAAGTCTTGTTGTAAATAAAATAAAATTTGATCACCGCGCCTTATTCTACTTATATCTGCTATCATTCCACACAACATATTTTCTTTTGTTTGATGTAGAGATGTGGTTGTTGCATCATTAAAATCAATATAATTATCTTTTGCTCCAGTTCCTGCAAAAAGATACTCCAAATGAATTTTAAAAGTAGTTGAATCAACTATAAATACATGTGTTGTCATAATTTTATTTTTTAAAAATTAATATATATTCATGTTTAAAAATATAATAATCACTAGCAAGTGCTCTATATTTCCATATTGCTTCCTTATTTTGTTTTCCTCTATTACCGCTCATATTTTTTACAATAATACTTTTTAAAGTCAAGCCTAATTTTTGAGCTTCATTCATACAATAAAATCCCAAAGGAATCCATTTACTATTAGCATATTTATCGCCAATAACAATTGCTAAATATCTTTTATCTTCCAAAATTGAAAGAGTATTTTGTAAAACTAATTTAAATTTTTCTAAAAAGTCTTCTAGTGATTTTGCATTGGATAAATCTTTATTTGATTTTGAAAACTTTATTATATCAAAATATGGTGGATGAAGAATGGCCAATTGCGCTTTATTTTTTCTACGCTTTTTTAAAGATTCTTGGATTTTATCAAATGTTATTTGTTTAGTACTATCACCAGTTACTAATATAGAAAAATTATTTTTACCATCTAAATTATTTTTTATTTTTGATATCAAACTTTTTTGTATATCAATTCCTACAAAATTTCTTTTTAAGCTCTCTGCCTCATAAGCAGTTGTTCCACTTCCAACAAATGGATCAAAAATGATATCACTCTTCTTTGTATATCTTAAAATTAACTGTCTTGGTATTTGTGGAACAAAATTTCCATGATAAAAACCGTCGTGTTTTCCTGTTTTGTCTCTTTCTGGAATAATCCAAAGACTATCAGTCCAAACTTCTGATTTTTTCCATTTATTTAAATCTATATTATTAAAAATAGGCATAGTATTATAGATCTATTCTCCCACAAATTATTTCAAAAATCAATCTGTCTTATTTTTATAATTTGTTTCCTTTGGAAGTCTTATTGTTATTATTGCTTCCTCCATATCGCTTTCCTCTGGGTCTTCTGCTGGTTCCATTAACGCTTTATTTACTTCTTCCCAAGTCATAGGTTTTTTCTTATTTTTATTGTTTTTCATAATTTTGTAATTAATAATAAAAAATCTCTTCCCGACTTTGGAAAGAGCTATATTGTTTATCCTCCTTCGCTAAAGCTTCGGCGCGATAAACAAAAAATCGATCTTTATCTCTCCCAAAATTGGGCTGGAATTGGCACCTTCTTGAACTATCACATTCAAGGGTTGTCGAACGGATCATTGGGCCAGTGCCCTAACCGTCACTCTTGATAAATAAACTATTAAATTGTACTTATACTTTTATGCTAGCATTTTTTAAGCTAAAAAGCAATCTACGAATAAATCACGATGCCAATATACGAATGTGTACTAATAATACAAATAATAATACTAATTATATTAATAAGAAAGAGATTTGAGAAAACGTTGTTTTAATAAACAAAAAATGGGGAAGTTACCCAAGATTTTGTATTATTTATTATCTATTGAACTGTGGATAAGTTTGTGATATATTTAAATTGTCTTTCAGTTATCTCATATGACTGAAAAGGTACTACATCCAAGGATCACCTTTCTCGCGAAGGGTGATTTTTTATGTCTTTTTTTATTCTTTTCTATATTTTAATTCAGGTCCCCAAATATCCTCATTAATTAAAAGAATATCATAATAACCATCACTACCTGTTCTTAATTCTTCTGAAATATTATTTTTTGAAGAAAAGACATATACCTTTTTCTTACTATTTCTTAAATGTGCTACTAGTGCAAGAAAATCTGAATCTCCACTAAACAAAATTGCTGTATTGTATTTATCTATATGAAACATAGCGTCAATTGTAATTTCTACATCCATATTTCCCTTTTCTTGAATAATATCTTCGGAATTTGTAGTTAAATGTATTCTTTTTAATTCTTTTTTTCTAACTTCAAAACCAAGACCTTTTTTCAAAAAAGTATAAAATTTATGTTTTGGATTTAAGTCATAATTTCTTGTACCTTCTGCTGGATACGCAGTATAATAAAAAATTTTTAATTCCTTTGCTTGAAACTTATTTTGTAAATATTGATTTAATTTTTCAAAATCAAATAATTTACCCTTAACTTTTTGGGCTTCCCACACATTAGAAGCGTCTATAAAGACATATACAATATTATTCATTTTATTAATTTTTTAAAAATAAAAAAGTCACCTTGGCGACCTTTTATTATCTTACAACTTTTATTTTAAAATGCAATATGTGAATTATTTCTTTAGATAAGGTTTTAAATAAATTCCCGTTACACTCTTCTCATTACTGACAACCTGCTCGGGTGTTCCATAAGCAATTACTCGACCTCCATTTTCTCCACCATCATGTCCAAGGTCTATTATATAATCCATTGATTTTATAACATGTAAATTATGCTCAATAATAAGAATTGTGTTTCCACGTTCTACAAGTTTGTTTAACACGTGAAGCAACAATTCAATATCATGATAATGAAGTCCTGTTGTTGGCTCATCTAACAAGTATAGTGTTCGTTTACCCAATGTGTTAGTAAGTTCTTTTGCGAGTTTTATGCGCTGAGCTTCTCCACCTGAAAGAGTTGTTGCTGATTGACCTAATTTCAAATATCCAAGCCCAACTTCTATAAGAACTTTTAATTTATCAGTTATAAAGTAATTTCCATCAAAAAGTTTATATGCCTCATCAATTGTGAGGTCTAGCACATCAGCAATACTGTGATTTTTGTATTTTACTTGTAATGTTTCTCTGTTAAATCTTTTGCCGTGACATACTTCACACTCAACAAGAACTGGTGGTAAAAAGTGCATTTCAATTAGGTTAAATCCTGCGCCTGAACATGCTTCACATCTTCCACCTGCGCGATTAAATGAAAAACGACTCAATGTATATGCTCTTTCACGAGATTCAGGAAGCTCTGCAAAAAATTCTCTAATTGGTGAAAATATTCCAGTGTATGTTGCTGGATTTGAGCGTGGAGTACGACCTATTGGTGATTGATTTATAATTACTAATTTATCAACATATTCCAATCCTTTTATTTCTTTTACATTTTCTAAATTTGGTTTTCCAGGTCTGTGCATTATTTTTGTTACGTTTTTGTAAAGCACATCATAAATAAGAGATGACTTTCCACTTCCTGAAACACCAGTTATTCCAATCATTCTTCCAAGTGGAATTTCAACATTTACTCCTTTTAAATTATTTGCTTTTGCTCCAATAATCTTCAGTGTTCCTTTATTTTTATCACGACGATGTGCTGGTAATTCAATTTTTCTTTCACCTTTTAAATACTGAAGTGTTAAAGATTTATCAAACTTTTTATTCTTAGAATCTAATAAATCAAGAGTTTCACCAATTGCTACAACTTCTCCACCATGTACACCTGCAAGTGGGCCTAAATCAACTAAATAATCTGATTCAAGAATAGTTCTCTCATCATGCTCTACAATTACTACAGTGTTGTTTTTATCTCTTAACGCTTTTAAAGTTTCAATTAATCTATCAGTATCTCTTTCATGAAGTCCAATTGTTGGCTCATCAAGAACATAAAGAGTACGAGATAAATGTGATCCAATCTGTGATGATAATCTGATTCTTTGAGCTTCTCCACCAGAGAGAGTTTCAGCCTCTCTATCAAGAGACAAATAATGAAGTCCTACTTTTAATAAAAATTCATATCTATTTATAATTTGACGCACAACTAAATCTGCAATTTCAGTTTGCCGTTTTGTCATTTTTTCTTGAAAGTGTTTAAAAAATTCTACTGCTTTGTCAATTGTTAAATTGCAAACTTCTGCAATATTTTTTTTGTTTATGCGAACTGAAAGTGCTTCATCACGAAGTCGAAGTCCATGACATTTGTCACATATTTTTCCTCTAAAACCAACTTTTCCAAGACCAAAACATGTTTGGCATGCGCCATGAGGAGAATTAAATGAAAATAATCTTGGCTCTACTTCTGGAAAAGCAAAATTATCATTTGGACAAGTCCAGTTTGATGATAACAAAAATTCTTCTTTATTTATCTGAACTATTACAAGACCTTTGCTATATGATAGAGCTGATTCTACTGCTTCAAAAAGTCGTGTTTCATCAGTTAACATTACTTTATCAACTACCAAATCAATACTGTGCTTTTTCTTTGGGTCTAGTACAATTTTTTCTCGAAGTGAATGCATTTTTCCATCAACTCTTACTTCTCCATAACCAAGTTTTAGATAATCATAAAGCATTTGATAATATTCACCTTTTCTGTCCATTACTATTGGTGACAATATCACTGCAAAGTCTTTATCATTTACTTTTTTAGAAATAATAATATCTATCATTTCCTCAAGTGATAATTTTTCTATTTTTGTTCCACATAATGGACAAAACACCTCTCCAACTCTTGCATAAAGAATTCTCAAGTAATCATAAATATCAGTAAGTGTTCCAACTGTGGATCTTGGATTATGCGAAAGTGCTTTTTGGTCAATTGAAATTGATGGTGCAAGTCCAATTATTTCATCAACATCAGCGGGTTTTTTCTGTCCCAAAAATTGTCTCATGTATGGAGATAGGGACTCAACATATTGACGCTGACCTTCAGCAAAAATTGTATCAAAAGCTAAAGATGACTTACCACTGCCGGATAGTCCTGTTATAACTGTTAATTTGTTGTGCGGAATCTCGAGGTCAATGTTTTTAAGATTATGCATTCGAGCTCCACGAATTATTATTGATTCAGACATATTTTAATTGTGTAATAAATATATTAAATAATTTTTTTCTCCTCTCTTGTCATTCCGGACTTGATCCGGAATCTCTTAAAGAGAGACTTTCATTTAGATCCTGAATCAAATTCAGGATGACAATGAAAGGAAGAAAAGAAAAAAATTATTGTTCTGTTGTATTTATTTGATTTCTTACTGTGTCTAATCTATTTTGCGTATTAATAGCTTCTAACATTTCCAATGAATTACTCCACAAATATATTCTACTTCTTGGATTTTCATCTTTTACCCCAGAGCCAACACTTAAAATTTCCTGATCTTTATATAATTCAAATTGAGAATTGTCATCTGGAATAATTGGTAATTTTTTATTATCAGTAATTCTATCAGCGCTGTCATAACACATATCAAGAGGAACATGTATATCTAAAGCCTCTGGAGAATTACTAAATGAAGCATCTAAAATCTGCTTAAAAGCTGAAGAAAAACATAATTTTAAATGTCCTCCATACATTACAATAGCAGATTTTTTATCTCTTTGTATAATAGATTCAAGTGCTTTTGGTGGTAAATATCCGCTAGTATCAGCAATATCAAAAAATCCGCCCTCATTATAATTTTCATCATTAAATTCATCTTTACTGTTGGTTCCTTCTATTTGCCCTACATTTATTGTTAATTTTGATAAATTCTCTGGTAATTTTGATTGTAATTCTAAAATTGCTGGGGTTTCGGAATTTGAGTCATTTCCATGAATATCTAAAATAGAAAAATTTATATCACTAGCCATGATAGGATCTTTATCTTTTCCAGATTCTTTAAACTCAGAAAGCTTTCTACTTATTTCTTGCTCTTGTTTTTGTAAATGTTCTTTTTTCTTTTTTGTATGTTCTAAAATATAATTATACATTTTATCATTATTTAAAATTTTTTTTATTTTCTTTTCGTCAAAAGAATCTAGTTTACCTTCTTTTATGGCATCAATGATTAATTCTCTGTTGGATTTTACATGTTGTTCTTTATAAAATCCAATTCTTTTTGTTGTTGTTTTTTTACTACCCACTGCAAAATGTATATCAAAATCATTATTTTCATAAAAAGATTTAATTGTATTTTTTGTAGAAATTATATTTTCAGGTTTTAATTTTCCTTTTTTATATAATTCATAAAGATAATAATCTACATCTGAATAATTATCTCTTAACCATTTTTCTCTTTTTAAAGCTGTATTACCATCATAAGAAGAACCACCAACTAAATCCATGTTTTGTTTCCAGTCATCAAATTGTTTTTGTACTTCTGGATTTATTTGATTTTCCTGATTTTTAGTTTTCTCAGAATTTTGCGTTTGTTCATTTGAATTTTTGAAAACTTTGTTAAAAAAATTTTCCATATATTTTATTTTTAATTATTATCAGTTGAAATATCAAGAAAATCTTCAATATCTTTTCTAATAGTTTTTGGTTTAATATTATGTTTTTTATTATATTCAAGTTGTTTTTTTCTTCTGCGCTCAACTTCTCTTATAGCTTTCTTCATGGAATCAGTGATTGTATCAGCATACAAAATTATTTTTCCTTTGACATTTCTTGCGGCTCTGCCCATTGTTTGCATAAGTGAAGTTTCACTTCTTAAAAATCCTTCTCTGTCAGCATCTAAAATTGCAACAAGAGTTACTTCTGGTAAGTCCAAACCTTCACGAAGTAAATTTACTCCAATTAAAACATCAAATTTTCCGAGTCGAAAATCTTTTAAAATATCAGTTCTTTCAAAAGTTTTCACATCACTATGTAAATAATTTGATTTAAATTTATGTTCAGTTAAATATGCGTGCAAGTCCTCTGCTTGTTTTTTTGTTAAAGTATTAACTATTACTCTTTCATTCTTTTTTGCTAATCTTTCAATCTCAATCATTATGTCATTAATTTGACTCGTGTTGCTCTTTTTATCAAACACTGGCCTTATTTCTATTTCTGGGTCAATAAGGCCTGTAGGACGTATAATTTGCTCAATAACAGCCTTTGAATGCTCATATTCGAACTTTCCAGGTGTTGCTGTAGTAAAAATTACTTGTCCAATTCTTTTTCTAAATTCTTCAAATTTTAGTGGTCTATTATCAAGTGCCGATGGCAATCTCCAGCCATATTGGATTAAGTTTTGTTTTCTTGCCCTATCACCTTCATACATTCCACGAATCTGAGGAATTCCAATGTGCGACTCATCAATTACAGTAAGAAAATCTGGTTTTCCATTTTTCATTGGAAAATATGCAAGCAAAGAATCCGGTGCTTCTCCGGCTAATTTTCTAGATAAATGACGAGAATAATTTTCTATTCCATGACAATAACCAATTGTTTTTATCATTTCCAAATCATATCTTGTTCTACGTCTCAGCCTTTCTTCTTCTAAATATAATTTATGTTTTTTAAAATATGCTAATCTCTCTTTTAACTCAACTTGTATATTTTTAATTGCTTCTTTTACCTGAGGTTCTGATGATATAAAATGTTTCGGAGGAAAAATTATAATATCACTCAAATTTTCTAAAATATTCTGTGAAACATTATCAATGACACTAATTTCTTTTACAATTTGATCTATGATTTCAATTCTATAAGTAATATCTTCGTTTACTGGTTTTATTTCAAAATTATTTGAGCGCAATCTAAATTGTCCACGTTTTAAAACTCCATTTGTTCTTTCAAAATGAATTTTTATTAACTGCGAAATAAAATCAGCACGAACCATTGGTTTATCTTTTTCTAAGTGAATACTAGCTTCTTGATAACTCATTGGTACTCCCAAATTATAAATACAAGAAACTGATGCAACAATTATTACGTCTCTTCTTGTAGAAAGTGCAGATGTCGCACCATGACGCAATTTATCAATTTCTTCATTTATCATTGCTTCTTTATCAATATAAGTATCAGTAATTGGTAAATATGCTTCTGGCTGATAATAATCATAATAAGAAACAAAATAATGAACTGCATTATTTGGAAAGAAATTTTTATATTCTCTATATAATTGAGCGGCCAATGATTTATTTGGCGCAATTACAAGAACTGGTTTATCAATATTGTTTATAATATTTGCAATTGTAAATGTTTTGCCACTTCCTGTTACACCCATTAGTGTCTGAAAATCAAAACCCTTCTTGAGCCCTTTCTCAAGTTTTTTAATGACCTCTGGCTGATCACCAGCTGGTTTAAATTGAGAATGTAATTTAAATAGTTTCATATTCGGTTAAGTTATACGGCTTCGAAACCAGTATCGTCATGCGTAAGATGTCATACAATACGGGCTTCATAAACGAAAGACGACCTCCTATTTGAGTATAGGGGTTGTATAAATAAATTAATTATATAAATAGCTTAACAACAAACGAATAAAAAATCAACAATAAAACAAAAAGACACCTCAAATTGAGATGTCTTTTTCTATATCTAATGACTATATTTGATTAAATTCAAATGTACTTATAATGCTTTGTATATCATTTCCTAATTGAACATATTCATCTGCATAATCTTGAGCTTTAGAATAGGTAAACACATATTCTTCATTTTCTTTTATAAGAGTTGGTTTTGGTCCTTGTTCTTGAGATACTTTTTGCCACTGTTCTTTTGTATAAACAACTATTGCAAATAATCTGTTTTGATTTGGCATATCAAAACTTAATCCATAAATATTACCATAACCATCTACACTTGTTGTTTTCTCAGTTGCTTTATATGCACTCCATGTTTTTGGTAATAAAACTGAAAATCCGTATTTAGCATTTTCATATTTAAGTGCATCGCTTTTATCAAATGTCATTTCTACTGTTGTAGTTGGAGTATTTTCTAACTCCTTTTGTTCTTGTTCTCTTGCTTGTAATTGTGCATTTACTTCATCAAGTATATCTTGCTTAAGGCTTACAAGGTCGTCTTTTGTAACTTTTTGATCATCAGCTGTACAACCAGACAAAACAAGGGCAAAAAATACCAAAAGTGATGCTAGTGCTATTTTTTTCATAGTTTTCTTGTCTCGAACAGTGTCGAGAGATTTATTTAAGTTAATTAATACAACTATATTTTACAAGATTATTGACAAAAAGCAAATACCAAATTAAGTATATTTTAAAAATCGCTTAGTAGACCAAGCGATTTATTAAATATAGTATTTGTCTATGGCAAAACTCTGAATTCATTGAACGTCTTTTGATCAATATAAGGAATTAAACCTATGTCTAATTTGAAATAATATTCTTGAGTAAACCCAAGTTTATGAACTATTTGTCTCTGCATCTTATCAGAAATACCAAGAAATCCTTTTGAGTAAAAAATTTGATACTTAGTTAAGATAAGATATTCTTTCATATTGAAACCTTGTTCCGGTGGTTCGATGGTGTTTACCCGATACAAATCAAAACATAAATCATTGTTGATTTCAATACCCTTTTCAACAAGCCCATTGATAATCTCAAAATATGTTTTAATTAAATCTTCATAATCTGACGTTAATTCTTCTAGTGTTTTCACAATTCCTCCATTTTATATTGTGGTTTTCTTTATCTTACACAATTTATAATATTTTGCAAATATAGATAATATTTCTTGCATTTTCTATGAAAAGTATTAAGATATTAACAAATATTAATATTTCCTAGGAGGAATAATGTTTACAGGAGCAAGAACAAAAGATGATATCTGTGGAAAGGGAGTAAAAATCTACACAGCAGATGATTTTTCAAGCAAAGCAATAGAAAAATCTAGATTTTTACCATGGAATTTCGAGTTTCCAAATTCACCACCAAATCCACCATCTCATTACGTGAATTATCCACTATATCCAATTGGTGATCCAATAAAATCAGCTAACAGTTATGATGATACAGGTGGTGTACTGTATTTTGGTTCTTTAAGTGAAAAAAGTGTATTAGATTTACTAGTACACATTTTGGCTGTAAATTTTCTTGAAGATAATTATCTTGTATTCTATGATGAATGCAAGAAAAATCCGCTTCAAGAGAAATACCTGGAACAAATCCGCATTGTTTCTCCAAGAGAACTTGCTGAATGGGGACTGATTTCAAAAGATCAAAAATTCAAAGATCAGCCCATAACTGCAACACAAGCAATCATAAACTTCTTTAATTTTCAAAAGAAGTATTATGATCAATATAATCTACACTCAAAGTGTGGCCGAAGGAAACAGGACCAGGGAATTGGTGAAGATGCTCTTTCACTTGGCTTTGGAATATGTATAGAAGCTTCCTGTTGTTGCAATTACAGATACAGAATCTGGTCCCGTCCATGGTGGTGTAGTTCCTAATCTTTTTAAAAAATAAAATCCCCAATCAAGTTAAACTTGATGGGGATTTTTTATTTATCTCAAACTATTTCTTAAGTAATTCTTTTACTGCTGCTTGAGCTGCTGCAAGTCGTGCAATTGGTACTCTAAATGGCGAACAAGATACATAGCTAAAACCTTCTCTATGACAAAACTCTACTGTATTTGGCTCTCCACCATGTTCTCCACAAATTCCAATTTTCAAATCTTTATTTACACTTCTTCCTTTTGAAATTGCAATTCTAATTAATTCTCCAATTCCTTCTTGGTCTAATATTTCAAATGGATCGTCTGCGTAAATTCCTTTACTTACATATTCTTTTAAGAATTTTCCGGCGTCATCACGAGAAAGTCCTGCTCCCATTTGTGTTAAATCATTTGTACCAAATGAGAAAAATTCTGCGCCAGATTCAACGATTTTATCAGCAACTAGAGCGGCCCTTGGAACTTCAATCATTGTTCCGACTTTGTATGCGATTTCAATTCCAGCTCCTTTTAATTTTTCATCAACTATTTCACGAGTTCTATCTTTTAATGTTGAAAATTCTTTCACTGTTGCTACAAGTGGAATCATGATTTCTGGTTTTACATCATGTTTTTTGCCACAAATTGGACAATTTGTTGCAACAGCAATAGCAGCTTCTATTATTGCAACCACCTGCATATCATAAATTTCTGGATATGTTACTGCTAACCTACAGCCACGATGTCCAAGCATTGGATTGAATTCGTGCAAATCTTCAATTTTTGCTTTTAGAGTTTCAATTGGAACATTCATCTCATTTGATAACTCTGCGATATCTTTTTCTTCCTTTGGTAAAAATTCGTGTAGTGGTGGGTCAAGCAATCTGATTGTAGCAGCATATGAATCCATTTCGTGAAATAATCCAATAAAATCATCTTTTTGATATGGTAATAATTTTGCAAGCGCTGTTTTTCTTGCTTCTAAATTATCTGATAAAATCATTTCTCTCACAGCTTTAATTCTATCACCTTCAAAAAACATGTGTTCTGTTCTGCATAATCCAATTCCCTCAGCTCCAAATTTTATAGCTGTGTTTGCATCATGTGGAGTATCAGCATTTGTTCTTACGCCAATTTTTCTAAATTCGTCAGCCCAACTCATAAGTGTTCCAAAATTTCCTGAAAGTTCCGGTTCTTTTGTTGTTAATTTTCCTAAATAAACTTTTCCTGTTGAACCATCGAGTGATATGAAATCACCTTCTTTTAGGGTTAAATCTTTGCTCTTTATTGTAAGTGTTTTTGCTTTTTCATCAATTAATAAATCATTACATCCTGCAACACAGCATGTTCCCATTCCACGAGCTACAACTGCAGCATGAGAAGTCATTCCACCGCGAGCTGTTAAAATTCCTTTTGCGCTATGCATTCCATCTATATCTTCTGGGGATGTTTCAATTCTTACTAAAATTACATCTAATCCCTGTTGTGTTTTTTCAAAAGCTTCACTTGCGGTGAAAACTATTTCACCAACAGCAGCACCGGGTGATGCTGGAAGTCCATGTGCAATTTCTTCAGCATTTGTAAGTGCAATTTCATCAAGTTGTTTATGTAATAATTGATTTAACTGATTTGGATCAACACGAAGGACTGCTTCTTCTTTTGTAATTAATCCCTCATTTACAAGCTCTACTGCAATTCTTACTCCTGCCTGAGCAGTGCGCTTTCCGTTTCTTGCTTGTAAAATATACAATTTATTATTTTGAATAGTAAATTCCATGTCTTGCATGTCTCGATAATGTTTTTCTACTTTGTTGCAGGTATCAACAAGCTCTTTATAAATTTCCGGATTCTGGGTTTCGAGCTGTGATACTGGCATTGGAGTTCTTATTCCAGCAACAACATCTTCACCCTGAGCATTCATCAAATATTCTCCATAAAATAATGCTTCTCCTGTTGATGGGTTTCTTGTAAAGCAAACTCCTGTTCCTGAATCTTCTCCCATGTTTCCAAATACCATTGATTGAATATTTACTGCTGTTCCTATTAATCCTTTTATGTTATTAATTTCACGATATCTTATTGCTCTGTAATTATTCCAAGAACTAAAAACAGCATTTATTGCCAAGAATAATTGCTCGATTGGATCTTGTGGAAATTCAACTCCTTTTATTTCTTTAATTTTTTCTTTATATCTTTTTACAATTTCCTGTAAATCTTCAGTTGTTAAATCTGTATCATATTTTGCACCCTGAGTATCTTTTACATTTTCTAAAACATGCTCAAATTCAGCATGTTCAACTTCCATAACAACATCACCAAACATTTGAATTAATCTTCTGTATGAATCCCACGCGAATCTTGCATTTCCAGATTTATTTGCAATTCCTTCTACGGATTTATCATTTAATCCTAAGTTTAAAATTGTATCCATCATTCCCGGCATTGAAGCAGCTGCACCAGATCTCACTGAAACAAGTAGTGGATCATTTGCATCTCCAAGAGTTTTTCCCATTTTTTTCTGAAGTTCATCTAAGTGTTTTAGAATTTCTTCTCTTACATAATCAGGAATTGTTTTTTCTGATTTGTAATACAAATCACAAACCCCTGTTGTGATAGTGAATCCAGGTGGTACATTAATGCCCAAAGTTGACATTTCAGCTAAGTTCGCACCTTTTCCACCAAGAATTTCTTTCATGTCTTTATTTCCTTCTTCGAAAGAATAGACATACTTTTTTACATCAGACATAGTTTTTATTTAATTAAAATTTAAAATTTTGTAGCTCAATTATCTCATTTTTCAAAATAAAAATCAAGAATTTTTTAAACAAAAAAGCCGAGAAAAATTTCGTCGGCTTATATAAATAAATTTATTTTTTAGTGTTTACGACTATTTTTAGGTGCCTGAAATCCGCTTCTTGGATTTCTTTTTTGTTTTTTAGGTGATTTTATTTTCTCCCCACACCTATTTTGTTTTTTAAAAGAACACACTCCATTAGCCAAACAAATTCCTTCAAACATACATTCACTGATTTTTTTTATGTTTAAAGAACACCACTTTGGCTTACTATTATCTTTTTTTTCCATTATAATTCCTCCGCTATATTCAAAATATATTACAAAAAAATTATAAAATTGTCAATAAAAAAACATTCCCACCATGAATTATAGTGAGAATGAAATATTTTTATAATAATTTATATACTATAATCTTTCTGAACGATTTTCTAATTCAGTATATGTAAAATCATTTAAATTTATCTCATATACTTGAGTTGCAACAAGTCCAGCATCACCACTTACACATTTTACTCTCACTTTATTATTATCAATAGAATCCAATTTTGGAGTTCCTAGGTCTCCAAGTGTTTGACAATAAAAATTCTTTGTTTCTTTTATAAGATTATTATTTGAATCAAACAATGCAATTGTTTGTCCTGCTGATTTTGGATCAGTAGTTTTGAAATGACTAAATGAAATTAGTTTTCTCCCATCACTTAATTCACAATAAGATCCAGCGTCATAAATAGTTCTAAATTCTGGATGTAATTTTGTAAATTTATTTTTCCAAAAATCATACTGGGAACGATCAGAATTATACAAATCATCTTTACAATTCATTGTAATTATCTGTGAATCTTTTAAATTATTCTTTTGTAATTCATTATTTTCTTGAATTTTTTGATCCATTTCTCTAATTAGGCCTTCTTTAAAACTTGTTAGATCGTCTTTTGTTATATTTTGTTGTTTTACGCATCCTGAAAGCACAGGAATAAACATTAACAAAAGCAATACGAACAATATTTTTTTCATATTTTTTTATTTAATTATTTATTATTAATAATGATACTCTTTTTCTTTTAATATACAAACACTTCTGTAAATTTGCTCAAGTAGTATTAGGCGCGCCATTGTGTGAGTGAAAGTCAATTTTGATAAAGATATTAAATTTTTATTTTTTAAAATCTCACGGTTATAGCCAAGCGCGCCAGCGAGCACAAAAACTATTTTCCCACTTTCTTTATCTAATTTATATGCAAATTCCTTTGAAGTTAAATTATCGCCATGTTCATCAAGAAAATATATAACAGAATCTTTTTCTTTTATAAGTGCTTCTTCAATTTTTACACTTTCTATTACCATTGCTTTTTGTTTATTATTTGGAGAAAATGATTCACTTTTTAATTCTTGCATTTCAATTTTTGCATAAGGACTTAATCTTTTTATATATTCTAAAATCCCTAGTTGAATCCATTTTTCTTTAATATTACCAATTGTAATGATTTTTATGTTAAACATTTATTTTGTAAAAAACAATATTCCAAAATATAGTGTTGTCATAATAAACAAACATACTATATTGTAAATTACTAATTTTACTACGTCTTTTTTTTCTCCATCTAAAAACATAAATGCTGCTTTTCCAAAAATTAACATTCCCATAATAGCAACTGACAGTACCAGTAATAACAAAACTGCTATTGGTGCTATGATTCCCTTATCATCATTACCAAATAATTTTGATGCATTGCTCATAAAAAATGCGACCAAAACAATGTATAAAAAAGCAAAAAATGAATACATTATTGATTGCTCTCTTAGTTTTATTTTTTTCATATATTTTTATTAATTATTATAAATATATTTTATCATATTTATTCCCCCACTACTATTAAATGATATTGACAATAATAAATATTTATGATATAAAGATATATTAATATGGGGGAAAAAATGAAAATACTGATTATTCATGGGAATACAAATAACAAGTACTCTCTTTCTGAAGACTCAAAAACAAGATGTGATTTAGCGATAGATCTTATAAGGAAAAATCATTATGATCGCATCATTGTGACTGGTGGCATATTTGATAAATCTCAAGAAGGAGTTTCTGTTGCAAGAGCAATGAAACACTATCTTGAGAGTCAGTGGTTAGAAGAGCATATTGAAGTGGAAGAGCAAAGTCTAACAACAATTCATAACGTTGAATTGTTAATGAAAACCATTAAACCAGAAGATGACGTGCATGCAGTAACTTCTGATTATCATGTTTTTAGAACATGGTTAATCTGGTTACTCATAGCAAAAAGATTAATTAAGGTTATTGGTGCCAAATCTAAGATAGCTCTAATAATGTTGAAAAAACTTTTTGTTGAACTTTTGGGAATCGGTGTAGTTGTTGCATATTTTTTCAAAATCAAATTTCCAGAACTCTATTTTAGAGACTGGGATAGAACAATAAAAAACGGATGAGAAAATATCAACCGTTTTTTTTATTATAAATAAAAAAAACACCACTAAAATAAGTAATGTTATCGTGGCTCCGTATAGTCCAGGACATTAGAACTATAATACAGAAACAAACTGAATATA
>DAORGW010000009.1:0-31247 GCA_035356975.1 bacterium
AAGAACATTGACTAATGTTATTTATAAGGCTGTTCCATCAATGAGTCAAAGATGCTCAAAATCAAATGTGGGATGTATTGAATATAAGGGGAATAATGGAAATAACATAAGAAATGTTTTGGTAGAAGACTTTGAGAGAGGTACATTTAATCCATGGAGTTTTTCTAATGGATTAAGTGCTTATCCATCAACTGAATCATTACAGTATGGGGGTTCTTCAATGGCTATTTATACAGGTGGAGGAGCAACACAATTTACATTATCATATAATTTAACAGAAAACGGTGCGAGTATTATTCCAGGAAGAGAATATACATTAAGTTTTTGGGTGAAGAAATTTAGTAATAGTAGTTTACCAAATGTAGGTGTTAATCCACCAGCCGAAGAAGTAGACGAACAAGCAATGAATATTAAAAATTTAATATTTAATAAAGTAAGGGCACAAGAGAATTCAAATTTGACGTTTACCTCTCCTGTTATTGATAACGCAGAATGGGAGTTCAGGCAACTAAATATTGTTGTCGCACCAACTACTATAGTAGAAGGAAATGATGTTTTCTTAATTATAAATATTCCAATAATTAATACAGATGCCGTGCAAGATGGAATATTTATTGATAATATAGTCCTTAAAGAGTTTCAAAATAATTTTTATAAAATAAGAGATTCTTGGAATACTCCACGTGTTTGTGTTGATAGTGATAATAACGGAAGTATTGATAATAAATATTTAGGTTGTCGTGAATATAAAGATAGAAATAAATCATCAAATTATTTATATCAGTTTAGTGATATTTGTAATCCAGAAAATGTGGGATGTAGGGCTGTTATTGATACAAAGAATTCTAAGATGCCATTTAAGCAAATATTTAATGCATATTGTAATAATGTTGGAAATCAAAATAATCCAGAATGTACAAAAGATAAGTATTATTATTTGAATAATAGAGAGGAACCTATATCTGGAAATATTACAGATAGCACCATAATGATTCCCGAGGATACCATAGAATATATTATAGAAGATAATAAATATAAATGTGTTGATTCTGAAAAAGGGTGTCAGAGTTTAGCTATATTAGATAATAATGGAAAACCAAGTGATGTATTCAAGATAAACAATCCAGATAATTATATGCCAGATGATTATTTTGGTGGTCAAAATCAAATTTTGTGCTTATCTAATTATAATAATTGTGTTGCCATGAAGAAATCAGACGGAGGTTATTTATTTAAAATTCATCCAAGAGAAAAACTATGTGAATATAGAAAAGAAGATGTGGGTTCTGGATTACCGGCTGGATTTTATAAAAAGGACACCAGCGAGTCGTGTGATGGATTATTATATAATAAAAATTATGACGAATTGATAAATAACATAGAGAATACTTTAATTGATAACTCCCCATTTCCCGCTTTTAATAATTCTTATGCATCAATATGTCCCGCAACACAAAATTCGTGTACCGCATTTATAGATCCTGAGGACAATTTGAATCAAATACCAGAAATGATTGATTTAAGCACTAGGTGGGGACTCTATAATTTAAGCGCGGATGGTAATATCGCATCTAGTGATGGAAATATTACTAATATATCTTCGGGAATTGAGTTTGATGCTGGTTCTGGAGAACTGGTAAGAAATAATTATGAATTTTCTGTAGAACAAAAACAAACTTATAAATTGGGTGGATTTGTTAAATTTGATGCGTCTTCGGAAAATCAAAATAGATTTATTTCAACATATTTAATTTGTAAAAAGAATAAGGATTCAAATGAATATTATTATTCTTCTGGCGAAAATAAATTACCATACGCACTCCCAGATCTAAATTCAAATTATTTTGTAAAAGAAAATGCAGGAAATACAGATAAATATATTTATATATATGGATTATACACCATAGAGCCAGGTGCAAATTTTTGTAATGTTGCGTTTTATTACGGTGGAGATGGCGGTAATATATCAATTACAGATATGTCTTTTGAGAAATTACAGGGATATTATACATATATCGATAATCAAAATATTGATAGAACTAGCTGTCAAAAACCAAATAAAGAAAACGGATGTGTGTTATTTCATCAAATTACAGATCCAACACTAAGATGGAATTCAGAAAAAAGTTATTATAATTCAAGTTTAGTGAATGGAGATTCTTATTCTGTGGGAGACTCCAATGTGCTTTTGAAGGTTATAAAAGATAGGACATGTGGAGAGTGGGTTACGTGTGGATCATCTATTAAAACAATTGATGAAAAAACCGGACAGGAAAAAAATTCTTGTATATCTTTGGTTGGATGCAATTCTTTGTCTTCAGATAATGCTCAATGCGATAATTATATTATAAGGGGTGATAAGGCGAAACCGCTCACATTTGATGATTATCAGAGAGAAATGGGCAATAATTTATCTTGGTCGGATATGGATTATAGTGGATATTCTGTTCCCGGACTTTATCCAATTGATAGTTTATCAGCATTTCAGATTAATACAACGACTAAAAATTATGAACTTGGAAAAACTATAATGAAAAAAAATCCAGATGGAAAAAGTTATGTATATAAGTTTGGATTAGGTGTTGACCCGGTTGAGTCGTATTATGACTCCAATAAATATTTAGATACTAAGTATAAATCTTGTAGATTATACCCAGAAAAAGATTCTCCTTTTGTCTGGACCCCTACTATAGTTTCGGGATCAACTACAACACAAGTTTCCGGAGATTACTATTATTCAATTCCTACATCTTTAAATCAGAGATTTCAGAATGCAAAAATATGTCAACCAAAAATTGATAACAATACAGGTTCTATAGATTGGTCTTTGGGATTAAATAATGATTGTGATTGTAGTTATACAAAGGCTACATATAACTCAGAAAATAGTTTGTATTTTGCATACGGCTATGAAAAAATACCAGAAAAAATTTATGATGAATATGATGAGGGAGCTACTCTAAAAAAGAAATCACAGACAGATTTTATTGGTTGGCGAGGATTTTGTCTTGAACAAGATGATTCATTCTTGACAACACCTTTAAATTTAATTAATGGAGGCAATAGATATCAAACGAGGTGTTTGTCCTGGTATCCAGTTGATACTGTAAGCGGTGAATTTGATTCATATTCTGCGTCAATGGAATCCAAGATTCCAGTCCCAAGTAATTCAAGTGTTTGCCTGGTTTCTGATGATTATATTGTACCGGAGGATAGATTTTATTGTGCATATTGGAGTTCTTCTGAAACAGAGGAAGAAGCAGGTTTGTTTATGGACAATGAAACAAGCTCTGAAGCTAGATGTAATGTTATTGCATTTATTCCCGGAGGAACAAAAATGAAGGTTAATAATCACACCGATAGTTTAATATTAAAACTTTTTGATAGTGAAAAAGCGTATTGGTTAAATCAAAATAAATATTTATCAGAATCAATTACCAGCTCAAATCTTTCTTATGATATAGTTTATGGCTCGGATTGGGAGAATTGGTATTTGCAGAACGTTTATAATAGTGCTTATCATTGTGGTATATATGACGACGACAGTAACGGACCAGAAGGAGGGTCTGTTGACAATAAAGTTGTTACTAATTTGGAAAAAGAAAAGAAATTTTTGGATAGTGATTTTAATAATTTTTATTCAGAAAACAGAAGTGGCAACGAGGATCTTTCCTTAATCCAAAATTTTAGAAATGTATTTACTAATGTTAAGTTTTATTATTATGATGAGGGCGTGCAACCAAATGGTTCTACATATACTGGTGGAGGAACCGCGGGCTATGGTGTTTATGATTGGATGAGACCTGATCCTCCAAATTCAGAGCGTATATATAGAACAGATCAAAACAATGATGATGAAAATAATATTTATTTACCAATAGGGGGAAGTGTTTTAGGTTTTGAAGATCATGACGATAGAAATGAATGTGGCTATCAATCAGTTGAAGGGGACGCCTATAGAAAAGGCTGTCTGCAAGCCAAAGATCTTTTGGGTGGTAATGTTTTGAACGATACAATACCAGATGCACATGAAGTTTTTACAGGCTGTCGATCTTGTGATGGTGCGTTTGCAAATTATTCTTGTGGATTTTCTGTTTGGAACCCAAAGAGATTTAATTATTATGTTCATTATAATTTTGATAATGGGAATTCATATTTTGATCCTTGGTTTGTTGTAATAAGTAATGAAGTAGATGAATATAATACCACGACGACCCCCCTACTTATTAATACATCTTGTGGTAGTAACTGTATGCAGGGATGTAATATTATAGGATTATTGGATGGTATGGGTGAAAATGACGCAGTAATTCATTCTGATAATTATTACATTAATACAATAAGTCCAATGATAAGAGTTGCTTCGTCTACAGATATTTCAGATATTTGTATAAATTCTCATCCAGGTGGAACATGCTCTATTATAAAAACAGGCATAATGGATGATCATTATGGGGAGAATAGAGTAATAAGAGTTACAGAAGTTTCTTCTACTGATGATTTTGATTCTGTTTCTCAGACTACACCATTTGCCTCAAATAAAAATGAATATTTACAAAATCCAATAGCAATTCCTACTAATTCAAGTGGTGGATATCAGTCTCCTTATTTTGGTTATTATTCTGATTCAAATTTTAAGTCAGCAAAGGATTCACTAAGAAATGTATTTATAAAAATACCAGAGGTTAAAACCTGGACTTGGAATATAGATGAAAACGGAGAATATAATGGTGGTTCTTGGCAAAGTACGTCTCAAAATACGTGGGATTTAACTGTTTATAATGATTCAACTCAAAATACATATATTAATGATCCATCAAGCGCCCCAGTTGTTAAACAGGTGCTAGGTAATGGAGAAGGGAATACAGGAATTACAGTTAATAATAATAATTCTACAAATATATACGCTGTTAAAAATTTAAAGGCAGATATAAGTTTTTATGCTTATGCTCAATGGGGAAGATCTCCTATAAAAGAAATAAAATTTGATTGGTATGGAGATGGACTTAACACATTGACACTTACAGGACCATTTAAAAATAAAAGAGCAAATTGTATAAGAAAATGCGCTTATACATATAATTCTATATTAGATTGGAACAGTGGCAGTTATTGTGATTCTGATTCTGATTGTATTGGCGATCAAAAATGTTTTTCATATGGTTGGGGAAATGATCCAAGATCTTGTAGTGAAGATAAATTTAATTATTCATTTGTATATGTTTGTACTCCCGATAGTGACCAATGGTATGAAAGTTGTGATGTAGCGGGTGGCGAACCTTGTTGTATATTTCAGCCAAAAGTTATAGTTACTGATTCATGGGGTAATTCCTCTCAATCAACAATACCTGGTGGAAAGTCTATTATAATAACGACAAATAAGGGGATGACGAATATAGCAAGTCAACAAGAAAATACAGGCGGAAATAACGAAGCTAATTATTGAATAAATTAAGATTTATAGTATAAATCTCGTTTAACATGTCCTAAATCAAAAATAAATTTATACCATATTTATGGCGTTTGGAAATAATAAAATTTTTAACGGTTTGATAAATATCATAGAGAAAATTAAAATTTTCTGGAATTCTTTGACGCCTAAAAGAAAAGTTTTTTATTTTGTTTCCTTGTTTTCTGTTCTTTGTTTTTTGTTTGTGCCAATTATCTCTAGCGCAGGTTTAGGAAAGGCTTTGTTAGATGTAGTTTTGAATTTACTTGCTGCTTTGTTTCTTGGTATAGCTTCTCTTTTTGGTTGGTTGGCAGCAAAACTCATGATTGCTCTAGTTTTTTTTGCTACGTGGAAGCATTATACAAATAATATACATGCAGTTACTGAGGGCTGGAAAATTTCAAGAGACGTTTGTAATATGTTTTTTATATTTATACTCCTTATAATATCTTTCTCTACTATAATAGGCATAGAGTCATACTCATACAAGAAGTGGCTTAGTAAAATAGTAATATTTGCTATTCTTATAAATTTTTCAAAGATGATTGTTGGACTTTTAATAGATGTTTCTCAAATAGTAATGTTAACTTTTGTTAGTGGTTTTAGAGACACAACAGTAAATAATTTTGCAAAAGGCCTTCACCTAGATCAACTAACCAAAAAAAATGTGGGTGATGTAGACACACCGCCCGAGACGACTAGTGCTTTGGATGGTTTTGTTATAGCGGTATTGGCCTGTATAATGATGCTCGTTCTAAATGTGGTATTGGTTATTATGATAACTATGCTGGTTGCAAGAATTTTAAGTCTATGGGTTTTGGCTATTTTATCTCCATTTGCATTTTTACTTCAAGCGTCTCCTGTTGGTGCTAAATATGCAAATGAATGGTGGCAATCACTTTCAAAAAATCTTATAAGTGGACCAATATTAGCAATGTTTATATATTTGTCAATGGCGACAATTCATAATTCTTCCGACACAGGCTTATCAGCTGTAAATGGTGCGCCAAGAGAAGACGGGACGGGTGCTTCTACAAGTTTAAATGGCGGATATTCTATACAAAAAACAAGCATGATTTTAGATTTTATCATTGTAATAGCTTTGATGATTGCAGCTATCAGAATTGCGGGATCACTCGGGGTAATGGGTTCAAACTTTGCTAATAATATGTCTAGCAAGTTGCAGAAAGCTGGTTCTTCAGCCCTTAAGTTTGGTATGGGTGGAGTGGTTGGTGCAGCGGCTATGGCCGGGAGGGGCGCAAGAAGAGCCACGTTTGGTGGATTAAGTACTGTTACTGGTGGTCAAAAAACTCAGCTTGGGCGTTTTTTAAAGGGGTGGAATCAGGATATGGATCAGGCACGAGATGATAAGGTTAGAGAAAAGAGGAAACAGTTTATGAAAAAAATGGGTATTGGAAGTAGGGCACAGGAACAAATATATGATTCATTAAGACAGCCAAAAATGAGAAGAACGGCGAGTATAGTAAAAGGAGTTGGTGCGGGAATTGCTTCCGGGGCGGCCGCTGGAGCTTTATTAGGCGTTCCGGGTGCTATGTTGGGCGGACTTATTGGTGCTATTGTTGGGTCTGTTAAAAGAGCTCGTCCAACAAGAACAGAACAAGCAGCGGGGGCTGGAGCTGTGCCTGAATCTATTGCGGGGAGAGAATTAGAAAAAATGGCAAGAGTAGGTAAAGACGGAAGACATCATTATATATCAGATAGTAGCACTCAATTTGTTGATTCAGCAACGGGACAACAGTCAAGAAAACAATTTCTTTTACTTCAAAAATTGGGAGGTAATAATAAAAAGGCTCAATTAGCCAGGGCTGGTCTTTTAGATAGTATTGGTGAACCAAGGCTTAAAACCGTTCCACCACCACCACCACCACCACGAGCAGGTGCCACAGAAGAAGAAACAACAAAATATAGAAATCAGGTTTCAGAAAGAAATCAAATCATAAAAGATAATTATGCAACAATGAAAGAACACGAGAATAAATTGATTAATTTATCCCAGGGTTTAGAAGCCTATAGACAAGCAGGTGGAGATATGACTCATTTCCAAGATATTATTAAAGAATTAAATGCGGTGGGTGGCAGAACATTCAGAAGTAGTAATTTGCCACAAAATCCAGCTACACCAGGCGTACCGGCAGGATACAAATTTAATCGTATATTACAAAGTCATGAATATGCACCAGATGTTTATGCGCCCATTGATTATAGAAAAACTGGTAAGGGTGAGTTATCTGAGCAAATGGGGAGCACAAGTATAAATGGTTTTATAAGAGAAGGAGAATCTCATAGAGATAGAATAGGTGTTGATTTTAGACAAATAGAGGATGAATTAAAAAATATAGACCCAGATTTTGATGTAAGCGCAGAGGGTATGCATTTAGATGGTAAAGAGGCTGTTTCACAAGTTACAAGTGCTTTAAACGGTGTTTTAGATAAAGAATTAGAAGACATAGATAAGCAATTAAATGATGGAATTGCAAATGGTACTCTTGATGATCAAGCATTAACAAGACTAGGCCAAAGACAATCAGATTTAGTTGATGCGAAGAATAAATTGTCTAGTGGGGATATAGAGAGTTTGAATTTAGTAAATAGCGGTATAAAGAGTGGCATGGATGATCGTGGTCGAACAATGATTCATGAAGAACTTCATGATGCAGGAATGAAGAATGAAGCTCATACAGAATCTTTGGGTAATTATATAAAGGATAATAATCTTTATAGTCTAACTTCACAATTAGGAGATATTGCAAAACAATACGATGATTCAGAAGATTTTGATCCAGCAAAAATTTATGAAAAATTACAAGAACAAGGCGGAACAAAAGATAGGGTTGAGGAATCTATAGAAAAAGAAATATCCCAGGGGGATGATAAAGAAACAGATACGGGTGAAGTCGTTAAAGAAGGTGCGGGTGGTGAAAGTCGAGATGAAGATGAAGAAGGTGGAGATGAAGACGAAGAAGCAAAGCAAAAAGTTGAACTCGGAAAGAAATCAATTTCTAAGATTGAAACACTTGGTAAAAGTATAGAAACATTAAATAAGACCGTTGGGGAGGATACAACAGGAAGAAAATTAGAAAATATTGCAGAAGCCCCATTTAAGAGATTAGATAGATTAAACATGATAAAAAATATTCGGGCGGTTAAAGAAAATACAGAAACAGTGGAAAATTCCACAGAAGAATCTGGTTATGATGCAATGCCCACAAAAGATGAAAGCAATGATTCCACAGGAGAATTAAGTAGCCCTAGTGAATTTTTTACTCCCAAAAAATCAGCTCTAAATCCATTAATAGAGAGATTAGATAAATTAGATAAATAATATGACATATAGAGAAAAATGTTTACAAAAATTTATCAAGCTTCCTCAATCAATAAGGGATCTTTTTGGTGGCAAAGAGACGATAAAACATATTGATCAAATCAATTCAGATTTTGACGTTAATATAGATTTTTTAATTATTTTATTGGCAATACAAGAATTGATGATTTACGATATAGATATTTATATCTCTAAAAAATTTAATATTGATATAGAGAAATCTAGACAGATAAGTTCGAAAATAAATGGTTTAATAATAAATCCGATAATAGATAAAATATCTAAAAATGAGATGCTTTTAGATGATTTGTTTTTACATTTTTATAATAAGAGATTTATAGAATTTGAGGAAGATCTTGAAGCTCAAAAAAGAAGTCCAGAATTTTATTTAGATATTTTACCAACTGTTTTGTCTTCAAATATTTTTTATCTATTAGACTCAGATGATGAATATAAAAAAATTATTAATGATGTGCTGATTTATTTATTGTCAGATGATAAAGATAAAAGACAAATTGAGGATTATATTTACAACAATAATCAAATTTTATTTGATAAGCCTTTTATATTGGAAGATAAACAAATAGAGTCAAATATTTCTAACTGGATAAAGGATTATATTGGACAGTATGGTATTGATAAATACGATGATTTATTTTTATCTGAATTTGTAAACGATTCAAAAAATGCAAAAATATTAGATGAATCAGAAAAGAATATTTTATATGGAGTGCTTAAATTTTATTTAAATATTAAATTTTATCCAGAAATATTTGAAAATTTGCCCGATGATAGTTGGAATTTATTTCCAGCAGAAATGAATAAAGAAAATATTGTTGTAGAGATTCCACAGAAAAAAATATTTATTCCAGAGACAGATGATATTAAGCAAAGTATAGAGAAAATTCCAGAGAAAAAAGTTTCAAATATGGATACACTTTTAAATTCCTATAAAAATTTTGACTTAAGTTTTAAGAATTTAGAAATTCAGATTACTAAAGATCTTAAACTAAAAAAAAGTACTGATTTAGATGAAGAATTTTTGAATTTTATAAATACAAACAAGATAAAAGAAGCAATGGTTGTTTTATCTTATGTGTGCAGTAATAATTTGATAAACATATTTTTTAAAGATAATAAAATTCTACAAAAAGATTTTAAGAAATTTTTAGAAAATAAATTTTCAGAAGATACAATAAATAATATTATGGAATTTTTTGGTACAGTTGAGTCAGTGAGTTTGTTTTTGCAGTTCTTATTAATAGAAAAATTGAGATTAATACCAAAAGACATGGGGCTTTTCGGAATGTATTTAGCTAATGTATTTAAGAAATCAAAACAAGAAAAATATTTTCCTATTGTTTATGGTGATGTAAATTCCACGATGTTTATTTTTAGAGAAATAAAAGATGTCGCTGGAAAATTAGTAATAAAATAATTCCTCACTGTAAAATTTATTATAATCAAAAACACGAACATTTTTTATAAATCGTGTTTTTTTATTAAAAACGTAGAGGCGTAGCATTACTACGCCTCTACAAACTAAATTTTATAGTGAGGAATTATTTTACTCTCTCTACGTAATCCCCGGTTTCTGTATTTACTCTTATTGTGTCACCTTCATTTACAAATAGAGGACATTTAATTTGTGCACCAGTTTCTATTGTTACTTGTTTTGTGGCAGATCCCGCTGTATCACCTTTTATACCCGGTGGAGCGGTAATAACTTTAAATTCCATTTTTGTTGGCAGTCCTATGTTTACTGATTTTCCATTGAATTTTAATATGTCAACTATGGTTCCTTCTCTTAAGAATTGGACCTGATCGCCAATATCTTCTTTTGAAAAAGAAAATTGTTCAAAGGTTTCTTGATCCATGAAGTTGTAATTATCGCCATCAGAATATAAGAAACTTGCTTTTGTTGTTTCTAGATTTGCTTCCTCAGCCTTATCTGATCCGGAAAAAGTTTTTTCAACAACAGAACCATTTATAAGATTTTTAAGTTTTGTGCGAAGAACAGCGCCACTTCTTGCTTGTTTTGAGTGTTGAGCTAAAACAACTTTATATGGTTGATCGTTTATGGCAATAATTTTTCCTAATTTGATTTCACTAAAATCTAACATATTGTTTGTGTTTCAGGTTTTAGATTTTAGGTTTTAGAATTTCTGAAATCTAAAAACTAAAGCCCGAAAATTTATTAATTATCTTATTAATAAACCCAACCGTGGAAATCCAGATTGGGCCTATAAATGCTTAAAAAAATATTTATTTTGTATATGGAAGAAGCGCCATGAATCTTGCTCTTTTTATAGCTATCTCTAATTTTCTTTGATGGGCTGAGCAAACTCCACTTCTTTTTTTTGGAACTATTTTTGCATAAGAACTTGTGAATCTTTGAATTGTTTGTGTATCTTTAAAATCAATAAAATCCACATTGTTGTGGCAAAAATGACAATATTTTTTCTTATTCATTGTTGTTTTTTGCATAGTTTTAAAATGGTATATCTTCAATGTTTATTTCTTCTTCATCTGCTTCAGATGTTTTTGCATCTGGAGTATTATCTTTGGTTGGTATAGAATCTCCACCCTTTGAATCAAGCATTATCATATTATCAGCAATTATTTCAGTTCTGTATTTTTTGTTTCCATTTTGATCTTCCCAGCTTCTTGTTTGTAGTCTTCCTTCTATATAAACCTTACTTCCCTTTTTTAGGTATTGTGCTATTATTTCGGCTAATTTTCTCCAAGCAACTATGTTATGAAATTCTGCTTTTTCTTGTTTTTGTCCGTTTGCATCACTCCAGGTGTAATTTGTTGCAACAGTTAATGTTACGACTGTTTGTCCGTTTGGAGTTGTGCGAGATTCTGGATCAGCAGTTAATCTTCCTATTATTGTAGCTTTGTTTAAATCCATATAATTTTATTTTAAATGTTAAAACAATTTAAAATTCATCTTTATTTAGTATCTCATCTAATTTTTTATCAAGATCATCTGATTGTTTTATTTCTTCTTCTTGGATTGTTTCTTGGATTTTTTCTGTTTCCGTTTCTTTTTCTGGCTCTGGTTCTACTTCATTTTTTTCTGTTTCTGATCTTTCTTCTTTTTTATCTTCCTCTTTTTTTTCTGCTTTTTCTTTGTGTGATTTTTCTTCTTTTCTTTGTTGTGGCATTTTTTCAGTAGATTTTAATTCTGTTTGATCTTTAACGTTTTCAGGCTTTATCTGAGCAATATTTCTTGGTTTTGTTACGATTAAGTATCTTAATATATTTTTATTAAGTTTTAAATCTTTTTCTATTGATTTTAAAGAATTTGGTTCAGAATCAAATTCAATAACAAAATATGTGCCTCTTTGGCTTTTTTTGATTTCGTAGCTAAGTTTTTTTCTGCCCAATTCTTGGCAGTAATTTACTTCAGCGCCACTTGTCTTCATAGAAGTCTGAATTTCTTCAGTTATTCTATTATTTTCTGTATCAGGGATGTTCCCATCAACAATAAAGGTTAATTCATAGTGTGATTTACTCATTGTTTTGTTGTTTCTAAAAATTTAAGCTTAATAAGAATTTAGCATTAAAAAACATAAAAGTCAACCCCAATCAGATTATTTGTATATTTTTAGATTTTTCAATTATACTTATTAAATGCTATAATAATATAGTAATTAATATTAAATAATATGGAAGAAATAAAACAAAAATCAGTAGAATGGTATTTTCAAGAATTAAATGTTCCAGAAGATAAGAAAGAAAGGGTTTTAATGGGTATTACTGATATGGTTTATAAGTTAAATAAAAGAATAGTAGAGCTTGAAAAAGAAGGAGATGAATATAAAAGAAAAGAACTTCTAAAAATAATTGATGAAAGGAATGCTCTTATAAAAGAAAAAATAAATCAAATTTTAGAAGGCAGGGAAGATAAAATTATATATGACTACTAAACCAGTTGCTCTTATAATTTTGGATGGTTGGGGTGTGTATCGCCCATCTATTGGAAATGCTATAACACTAGCAGATGTTTCTTATTGGCGTGAACTTATAAAAAATTATCCTAACTTTTTATTACAAGCGTCTGGAGAGGCGGTCGGGCTTCCATATGGAGAAATGGGGAATTCAGAAGTAGGACATCTGACAATTGGTTCAGGACAAATAGTTTTACAAAGTTTAAATAGAATCAATAAAAAAATATTAGATGGTTCTTTTTTTGAAAATGAATCAATTTTAAAAGCGATTGATCATGTGAAGAAGAACAAAAGCTCGCTTCATTTTTTGGGATTATTGGGAACTGGAGGAGTTCATTCATATGAAGCCCACCTAGAATCACTTATAAAATTAGCCTGTGATAAAGAGGTAGATAAAATTTATTTACACCTATTTTTAGATGGTAGAGATACAGCAAAAAACAAAGGTATAGATTTTCTAAGAGGATTACAAAAAACTTTAAATATATATGGTTGCGGAAAAGTTGCAACATTGTCTGGTAGATTTTACGGAATGGATAGAAATAATAATTGGGATAGAATTAAACTATCTTATGATGCAATTTTTCACGGAGAGTCAAAAGAGTCATTTGATGATCCAGTTTTAGCAGTTCAATCTTCTTATGCAAAAAATATTTATGATGAGGAATTTAAACCAGTTGTAATAAAAGAGAATGGAAATCCAATAGCACAAATTACTGACAATGATGCAATTATATTTTTTAATTTCAGAGCAGATAGAGCAAGACAAATAACAAAAGCCATTGTACTTGATGATTTTATGGAATTTGATAGGGGAGCAAGACCTAAAAATATTTTTATGGTAACTTTTACGGAATATGAATCTGGGTTACCAGTTGAAATTGCATTTAAAAGACAGGAAATAAGTGGTACTTTATCGGAAATTGTAAGTTTGAATGGTCTAAAGCAATTGCATATTGCAGAGACAGAAAAATATGCTCATGTGACTTTCTTTTTTAATGGATTAAAAGAGGAAAAACTAGAAAACGAAGAAAGAATTTTAATTCCATCTCCATCCGTTGATTCATATGATCAAAAACCAGAAATGTCAGCAAATGAAATTTGTAGATCATTAAAAGAAAATTTATCAAAAGATAATTTTGATTTTTATGTTATAAATTTTGCTAATCCAGATATGGTTGGTCATACGGGAAATTTAAATGCTTCAGTCAAAGCCGTTGAGGTGGTTGATAATTGTTTGTCTGAAATTATTCCTCTGATTTTAGAAAAAGATGGAACAGCAATAATAACAGCTGATCATGGAAATGTTGAAGAAGTGATTGATTTAAAAAATGGAGAAATTAACAAAGAACATAGTAATTTTCCAGTCCCACTTTTAATTATTAATAATTCATTCAGAGGTAAAAATGATGGAGTTAGTCTAGAAAATATGTATAAAATGAAAATCTCGGGTGTTTTATCAGATATAGCACCGACAGTTTTATCTTTTTTAAATTTAAAATCTGGTTCACAAATGAAAGGTATTAATCTAGCTAAATTAATAAAATAATCTTATAAATTATATTTAAATTTATTAGACGATTTTATTTTTTAGGTAAAATTTCTAAATTTATAAACAGTATAAAAATATGAACAATAAAGATAATAAAAAAATATTAAAAGGATTTAATAAAAAAAATCTATTTATTTTGCCATTTGATCATAGAAATTTTTTTGTTGATCTTTTTGGATTTGGTAAAAAATTAAAAAAAGAAGAAATAAAAATAATCTCAGATATTAAACAAGTTATTTATGAAGGATTTTTATTTGCATATAAAACTTCTAAATATAAAAAATTCATGGGAATTTTAATTGATGAAAAATTTGGAAAGCCAATTATTAATGATGCAAAAAAGAAAAAAATAATTTTATCTATCTCAACTGAAAAAAGCGGGAAAGAATTTTTTGATTTTGAATATGGTAAAAATTTTAAAAATCATATTATAAAAAACAAACCTACTTTTGTAAAAATTTTAATAAGATATGATTATAGAAAAAATAACAAAATTCAACTGAAAAAAATGAAAGTTTTGTATGATTTTTGTGTGAACAATAAAATTGATTTGCTTTTAGAGCTTTTAACTCCAAATGTGAAGAATAAATCATTTTTTACAAAAAGGGCAGTTGAAGAAATTTTATCATATGGAATTTTTCCTTTAATTTGGAAGATAGAGGGTTATGAAAAAAAATCTGATTGGCACGATATTATAAATTCTATTAAGATTTATCAGAAAAATCCTAAAATTATAATGCTTGGTAGGGGTGAATCAAAAAATTTGATCAAAAAATGGATTAAATCAGCAAAAGAATTTAGTGATATAATAGGGTTTGCTGTCGGGAGAACCATTTTTTTAGATGCAGTAAAAGATTTTTACAGAAAAAAAATTACAAGAGAATCTGCTATAAAAAAAATAGCTAAAAATTACGAAGAAATAATTAATTTATGGACAAAAATATGAGTACATTTTTTTGGATAATAGTTTCTACACTAAGTATTTCAATTATTTCTATAATAGGGGTAATAACTCTTTTATTTAATGAAAAAATTTTAAAAAGAATAATTCTTTTACTTGTAGCTTTTTCTGCCGGAGCATTACTAGGTGGAGCATTTTTTCATTTAATTCCAGAATCAATTGAGATTTTTGGGGTAAATAATAATGTTTTCTTATATATAATAATAGGATTTTCTATATTTTTTCTTTTAGAACAATTTATTCATTGGCATCATTGTCATAAAACACCATCAGAACACAAAGAACCATTTACATATTTAGTTATTATGGCAGACACTATTCATAATTTTTTAGATGGAATAATAATTGGGTCGTCTTTTCTTGTTGATATAAGACTCGGTATAACTACATGGATAGTTGTTGCGCTTCACGAAATTCCACAAGAGTTGGGGGATTTTGGAGTCTTAATTCACGGGGGTTGGAAAAAAACAAAAGCATTATTATTTAATTTCACATCGTCTTTGTCTGTTGTGTTGGGTGGAATAATTTCTTATTTCTTCTTAAAAGAAAAAGACGTTTTTTTCTTATTGCCACTTGCAGCAGGAAGTTTTATATATATTGCATCATCTGATTTAATTCCAGAAATTAAAACACATCCAAGGTTAAAAGAGGGTTTACTTCATTTTTCATTTTTTATAATCGGTGTATTATTTGTATTTTTATTAAAATAATTGATAATTTTATTTATTTTAAAATTAAAATTTAAAAATTATGAATATTTTTAAAGACAGATTCATTGATTCGAGGGTATTTATTTTAATTTCAATTATTGCTATTATAATAGCAAGTGGAATTTTATATATGTTTGATAAAAAACAAGATAAAATAGATGCTGATTTTGAAAAAAGTCGAGCAGGCATTAAAAATTTTGTTAATTCCGCGACAACTACAATTAATAAATAATAAGAAAAATATGCCAAGAGCTAAAAAAATACAGGATGTAGCACCTGTTATAATTAAACAATCTGGACCAAAACCAATAGTGATTATTTTTGCCCTTATTGCAACAGCGATATTTGTTGGTGGGCTCGTATTTTTTGGTCAGCAAAGAATAGTTAATCAAAACAAAGAGGAATTAGAGCAATCAAAAAGTAGAATTTCGGCTCTTCAGGGTCAATTAGATCAATTACAAAATATTATAAATTCAGGAATACAATCACAACAAGAAGGAACTAAATATTATAATGAGAAGCATGGATTTAGTATAACAATTTTAAAGTCTTGGAATAAATATTTAGCGGAAGAGAGAGAATTATCTATAGATACTGGTGATTTTGATTCAGTAGATATTTATTTTGAAAAAGAGAAGCCAGTTTTTAATATTGCAATTATTGATAAAGATAAATGGGAAGATTCACAAAAATCTGATTATTATAAACCAATAAAATTAACAGAAAATGATAAATATGTTTTTTCCTTTAGTTTTCATAAAGATGCGGAGCAGGCCCTTATAGAATCTTTGAGAACTGATATAGAAAAAATTGTTTCAACATTTAAATTTGAGCAAATTCCACAAGCTCAGGTCAATATAGAAAAATGTTCTTCTGATGTATTTAGCATAACAAAGGGTGTTACAAAAATTAATATATCAGCCTTTAATAATCAAAATATAACAACAACTATAGATGGATGTTTTCATGAAAACCCAGATGTTTTAAAGACAACAAATAAATATATTTATTTTGCAATTAAACCAGAGGGTGTTGGTGGTTATATATTATATGGTAAATATGTTGGTTTTTACAGAATTAATTTGAGTGATTCAGAAATAGAAAATATTTTTGGAAATGACGAAGAGTCTTCACTTATAACAGATATAGATATATCTTCAGATTCTTCTTTGGCGGTTTATAAATTGATTTCAGATGATAGTAATGAATTTGTTGTAAAAAATTTAGAAACAATGAAGGATTCTAAATTTCAATTACCCGTTTCTGGATCTGATATGCAATTTGGTAATTTTAAATTTTCACCAGATTCATCAAAAATTGCTATTGCAATTGGCTATGGTCCAGACAAAGAACGAGGATCAGTTTATACACTTAATTTATCAGATAAAAAATTTAGCTCATATCAAACATTTGATTCAAAAATTCCATATATTGATTCATGGAAAGATGCAGAGACTCTTAACTTAAAATAAATGAAAATTATTAGAATTGAAGCAGACTGGTGTCCAGAGTGTGTTATTTTTATGAAACCAGTTTGGGAAGAAATTTCTAGAGAATTTCCAAGTGTTAGCATGGAAATATTTAACTATGACAAAGACGAAGAAATAAAAATAAAGTATAATATTTCTAAGGTTCCAACATTTATATTTTTAAGTGATTCCGGAAATGAGATTTTAAGAAAAAATGGAATTATTTCAAAAAAAGAAATTATTGAAATAATAAATAAAACTTCAGTATGAAATTTTTAAAAACATTTTTATTTTTACTCTCAATCTTATTTGCAAATTTTTCTTATGCACAAGAAAATAAAATTATTGTGGATTTTTTTTATTCTCCAACTTGTTCTCACTGTACTGCTGAGAGGAAATTTTTTGATGAAATGCAGCCCATATTTCCAGAGCTTGTAGTAAATAGATACAATATTACAGAAAAGGAAAATATAGATAAATTAAAAGAATATTATAAAAATTATAATGTATCAGAACAAGAATATGGACTTGTGCCAATAACATTTATAAACGATGAACATTTTGTTGGTTTTGATAAAACAATAAAAGCAAATTTAGAATCAAAAATCACAAAATATTCTGCAGAGTGTAAAAAACCAATTATAGATCAAAAGTGTGATGAACAGTTAGAGGGTGTTTCAAAAAAAGAACAAATTAAAATTCCATTACTGGGTACAATTAATGTTTCTGGAATTCACCCGTTTTTACTTAGTTCGATTTTTGGATTTTTAGATGGATTTAATGCTTGTGCTCTCATGGCACTTGCATTTTTACTCGCGGTTTTAGTTGGAACTGGTGATAGAAAAAGAATACTCATAATTGGCGGAACTTTTGTTTTGGTTTCTGGTATTGTTTATTTTATGTTTATCTCTGCATGGCTTAATTTGTTTATGTTTTTGTCGTATATAAAATTTTTGTCATTTATAATAGCTCTTCTTGTAATATTTTTTGGTGTAACCTTGCTTCGCGAATATATTGTGAAAATTGTTTGTAAAATTTGTGATACACCAGAGAACAAGAAGGAGTCACTAATTACAAAATTACAAAGAAAAATATTCGCTAAAATGTCAGCCGTTGGAAAAAGTTCTGTGTCAATTTGGGTGGCAATTCCAATTGTTTCTATGCTCGCAGCCGGAGTTAATACAATAGAGCTTTTTTGTTCTCTGGGGTTTCCTATGGCCTATACAAAAATTTTAACAACTTATAATTTGAGTCCAATTGCATATTATTTATATATTTTGGTTTATATATTTTTTTATGTTTTGGATCAGCTTGTGATTTTATTTATAGCACTTTTTAGTTTAAAAATTACGATGATTTCAGAACGCGGAATCAGAATTGTAAAACTTATAAGTGGAATATTTTTATTAATACTCGGTATTATAATTTTAATAAATCCTGGAATTATTTCTTCTATTTAATAATATGTTTTTAAGAAAAAAAATATTTTTATCTCTTATTATTATTTTTTTATTGATTCCTGTTTTTGTTTTTGCCCAGAGCATGGAGAAGGAAAAAGAATTACAATTAATGGAATCAGAGCTCAACATTGATGAAAATATAATTTCAGAAAACATCCAACATGAAAATTTTAAAGCGATTGTGTTAGAAATTTTAGAAGAAAAAGAAATTAAAAATGAAAACAGTAATACAATAAAACAACAAAATTTAAAATTAAAAATTTTAGACGGAGAAAACAAAGGGAAAGAAATAATTTATAATGGAATAGGTGATCTACAAGTAGATTCCTTGAATGAATTTAAAGTCGGAGATAAAGTAATAATGAGCTACGATTATGATATTAATGGAGAAATATTTTATTATATCTTAGATTATGTGAGATCTTTTCCTATTTATATATTAGTTATTCTATTTTTTGTAATTGTTATTTCTTTAAATGGAATTAGGGGATTAAGGGCTATAATAAGTTTGTTTATTAGCTTTCTTGTAATAATAAAATTTATAATTCCTCAAATTTTAAAAGGAGTTAATCCAATATTTATAGGAATAGTTGGGGGAATATTTATTTTATTGTTGGTTGTATATATTACAGAAGGATTTAATAGAAAAAGTAATATGGCTGTTTTGGGAATATTTTTTAGTATGATCATAGTTGGGTTTCTGTCAGTAATTTTTTCTAATATGATGAGACTTACAGGACTCTCAGAAGAAAGTATGTTTCTTGTGAGTATGATAAATAAAACAATAGATTTTAGGGGTCTTTTATTTGCAGGTGTAATTATAGGCAGTTTAGGTGTTTTAGATGATATGGTAATAAGTCAAATTTCATCTGTTTGTGAGATTAAATCAGCGAATCCAGGTCTTTCAAATAAAGAAGTTTTTAAAAAAGCATATAAAATAGGTGTTTCTCATGTTGGATCAATGACAAATACTTTATTTTTAGCTTATGCAGGTTCATCACTTACTGTTTTACTTTTGTTTTATGTGGGAAGTAAGGGGTCTTTTACACAAGTTATAAATACAGATATTATAGCTATTGAAATTTTTAGAAGTTTTGTTGGCGCAATAGGGATATGTCTGTCAATGCCAATAAGTACATTTTTAGCATCTTATTTTTTAGAAACCAAAAAAAAGATTATTTATTAAATACAATTTAAATATATTTTTAAAACTAGTAATGTGTGACTAGTTTTATTTTTCTTGACAAAATATTTTACAAGTATAATATGTATAAAAAATATGTGGAGGAATAAATGATTACTTTGATTAAAGACGGTATTAATGAACTCAAATTTTTTCTAAAAGAAAATGGTATTTCAGATGAAAATATTAGAGTTTTGAGTCCGCGCTCCAAAAAAATCACCTGGACGTTTAATGGTCGCGAAAAAGAATGTAATAGGATTATGTTTTTTGTTAGTCCTAAATCATTGAAAATGTACATTCTTTTTTTAGGAATTCAATCTAATGAGCTTAGAGTTTCTTTTGTATCTCAAATAAGGGCCGATAAATATGTTCCAATGATTAAAACGGGCGTATATTATTCAATTGACATAGAGCAATTCAAGAAATTTTTTATTGATATGGAGGGTGGTAAAAAAATAATATATCTTGAGTTCGAGTATGGGGTTGAATATTGTAAATTGCTTTGTGGTTCTTATTTAGAGTATAATCCAGATTTTTTGAAAATGATGGATGGAATATTTGGATTTGATTTTAGAAAGCATATTAGAGCATTCAAGAAAAAAACTAAATAAAATTTATTAAATATTTACCCAACAGAAATGTTGGGTCTTTTTATTATTTTATGATAATTTTTGTGTCTATATCCGCCCAAGAGTAGAGTGGCTCCATGTCAGCATAAGATACATTTATACATCCATGGCTCATTTTTTTTCCAAAATTATTATGCCAATAGGCACCGTGAATATAAAATCTATATTTTTGAGTTGTGAAATGTAGGTTCCATTTTGTATTTGGATAATAAAAATCGTAACCACGCCCTCCATATTGTTTTGATAGGATTTTATCTAAAACTTTAAAATTTCCAAGAGGCGTGTCCATTCCTCTTATACCACTCGATATTAAAAAAGAATCAAGTAGTTTTTCTTCTGAGTAATATTCAAGTTTTTGTGTTTTTATATCAATTTTTATTAATTTTTCCTGTTTTTTATTTGTGTTTGAATTTGGATCATAATTATTTTTTACCTCATCTCCGTCTTTGTAGCCATCCCCATCTGTATCAGGATTTTTTAAGTCAGTTTTATAAGCTATTTCAAAAAAATTATTAAGACCATCATTATCAGTGTCAATTTCAATAAGTTTTTTATTTTTATCTATTGGTGAGAGATTTTTTTTTACCTCATCTCCATCGTTAATTTTATCTCCATCGGTATCTTTGTTATTATAATCAGTATAAAAAAAATACTCTTCATCATAATCCGATAATCCATCTTTATCAGAATCATAATTTTTTACAAGTGGAATACTAAATTTTGAAAAATTTATCAACGAGTCGTCTTTTTTATTTATAATAAGGCCATTTTTGTAATTAGATAAATCTGTTTCGACAAAATAATTAAAATCAAAATTATTTATAAGAAATGAATCTGCATTCAAAAATGGCCTTTTAAAACCATTTTCTATATAATAAAATTCATTTGTATCAATATTTTTTACAATTGTTCCGGTTTTTAAATTTTCTATTTGTTTTTGATATTTGCCAGATTTATACCTAACCATACCACCAAACTCAAATGAATCAATTATATTTTTATCTACAATTTTTATGTAATCAAACTTATCAAACCAACTCAAATAAGTTTCTGCATCTAAGAAATTATATTTTTTATTGTTGGCTCCTATATAAAAAACTGCCCTATCATCTGATGATAAAAGTGTTCCTCTGTAGTCTTCTTGAGCCACACACAATTTAATTGAAAATAAAAAAATTATTACTATAAAAAAATTTAATAAGTTTTTAATTGTTTTAATTGACATTTTTATTTATATTTGACTAAAATCTATTGATATGCTATTATTATACCATAAATAAATATGAAACTTATATATATAGCACAAATAGTAGTAGGAATACTACTCATTATATCTATTTTACTTCAATCTCGTGGAGGTGGACTTTCTTCTGTTTTTGGAGGTTCAAGTACTGTTTTTCAGGTTAAAAGAGGCGCAGAAAAATTTATATTTAACTCAACAATATTTTTGGGAATAATATTTATAATATTGTGCCTCTCTATTCTATTTATTTAAAACTTTATATAGAAAAATGTGAAGAAATTAATGTCCGGAAGTGGCCATAAAATTTTTATAAGATTAAATGGTTTTTTTAATAAATTAAAAACTATTGTTTTTGATATTTTTAAAATTAAACACGATCCAGATCATAAGTTAATTTCTAATTTATCAGATAAAAAAACAATAACATTTCATCAATTACTACACGTCAATCATTTTTTAAAAAATAGAGAAAAAAAGATTTTATATTTTTCTTTGGCTATTGGTTTAGTGTCTTTATGTTTTCTTATTTATAGGGCTTTTTCAACCTATACAGAATATTCACCTATAAACGGAGGAGAATATAGCGAGGGATTAATAGGTAATATAGAATACTTAAATCCGGTTTTAAATAAAGGTAATGATGTTGATAGAGATATATCGAAATTAATTTTTTCTGGACTTTTCAAAATTAACACAAGAGGCGAAATTGAAAATGATTTAGTGAATGATTATTCTATTTCAGAAGATAAAAAAATATATACTTTTAACTTAAAAGACAATATATATTTTCATGACGGAGTTAATTTAACAACAGATGATGTTGAATTTACTTTGTCTGCAATCCAGAATCCAAATTTTAATAGTTCTTTATATAAAACATTTGACGGTGTAATTTTTGAAAAAATATCAGATAAATCATTTAAACTTGTTTTAGAAGAACCACTGCCAATATTTTTGCAAACTTTAACATTTGGAATTTTACCGGTTCATTTGTGGCAGAACATACCAGCAGAAAACGCTACACTTTCTGAATTAAATAAGAAGCCCATTGGAAGTGGTCCTTATGAATTTTTTTTAATAAAGAAAGATTCTGACGGCTATATTAAACAATATACAATTTCAAAATTTAAAAATTTTTATGGAGATAAGCCATATATAGATAAAATTACATTTAAATTTTACGCGGATTTTGAACAAGCATTGGAAGATTTAAAAGCATCAAAAATTTTGAGTCTAAACTATGTTCCAAATGAAACAGCTCAGAAAATTAAAGATTTAAGACATTTTAATTTACAACAGGTAAATATTCCAAGATACACAGCATTATTTTTTAATCCTAAAAAATCGGAAATTTTAAAAGATAAAAAAATAAGACAGGCGTTGTTATTATCATTAAATAAAAATGAAATTGCAAAAAGTGTGGGACTTGAAGATTATATTTCTTATGGACCAATGGATCAGATGATAGAAAAACAAAGTGATGAGTATAGTATAGATAATGCAAGATCTTTATTTGGTGAATCTGGGTGGAAAGATGAAGCCGGTCAACTTAAAAAAGCCGGAAATCAGATGACTTTAAAAATTACCGTAGTTGATAATCCAGACCACATTAAATATTCACAACTTATAAAAGATGAGTGGTCTAAAATGGGAATTACTGTTGAAATTGAAACAATAGATAAACAAAAAATACTGCAAGATATAATTCAGCCAAGGAATTATGAGATTTTATTATATAGTGAAGTTTTGTCATATGATTTGGATCCTTATTCATTTTGGCACTCATCACAAATTGGTTCATCTGGATTTAATTTAAGCATGTTTTCAGATAAAGATATTGATACAATTTTAGAGGAAGCAAGAAAAATAGATTCATATGATGAAAGGAAGTTAAAGTATGAGGCTTTTCAGAAAATTGTAAAAGATAATGTTTATGCAATATTTTTATTTAATACCCCATATAGTTATCCATTGAATAAAAAAGTAAAAGGATTTGATTCAAAATTAATATATACTCCATCAGATAGATTTTGGAATATAGAAGATTGGTTTATAAAGTATAAATTAGTTTTTAAAACGAAACAATAATTTGCCGAATTTTATTGGGAATTATTTCTCTTTTATATAATTTATGCAATTAATCATTGCAAATTACTTCTAGTTTTTATCATTAATTAAAAAAATGATAAATCTATTTAATTATTAAAAAATAAAAAACCAAGTAAGACTTGGAAAATAAAAAATTTATGAATGTTAGAAAAATATCTTCTGAGGGTGTTCGTTTGTCTAGTAGACAGAGCCCATCCTTTGGTAGAAGAAAACAATCTATGCGTTATCATGTGAAGAAAAAAACAGTGAAAAAAGAAAATATAAAAATAGCATCATTGGATGATGCAAAAACTTCTGATTATGGAAAACTGAAAATAATGGTAATGGGTGGGAATGAAGAAGTTGGAAGAAATATGACGATTTTAGAATATGAAAAAGATATCATTATTATTGATATGGGGGTTTCTTTTCCTGAAGAAGATATGCCGGGAATAGATTTAGTTATTCCAAATATAGAATATTTAAAGGGCAAGGAAAAAAATATTCGTGGAATTGTTATTACTCATGGACACTTAGACCACATTGGCGCAATTCCTTATCTTGCTCCACAATTAGGAAATCCTACAATTTATGGAACACCGCTTACTCTTGGAATTATTAAAAAAAGAGAGGAGGAGTTTAAAGATATTTCGCCACTTAATTTAAAATCTGTTAAAACTAGCGATGTTTTGCATCTAGGAGTTTTTAGAGTTAAATTTTTTGCGGTGAGTCACAATATCCCAGCATCGGTGGGTCTTATAGTAGATACGCCACTTGGAAAAGTTGTCCATAGTGGTGATTTTAAACTTGATTTCGATGGACCAAAAATGGATATGCCCGAAATTGAAAAAATTGCAGACTTAGGAAATCAAAATGTTCTTGCTCTTTTGTCTGATTCGACAAATGCTCCCCACCCAGGACATCAAATAAGTGAAGCTGAAATTAAAACAAATTTATATGAAATTTTACAAAATGTTCCGGGTAGAGTTATAGTAGGAACCTTTTCATCTCTTTTAAATAGATTACAACAAATTTTTGAAGCTTGTGAAAAATTAAATAAAAAAGTTTTGATTGATGGTTATAGTATGAAAACAAATGTAGAAATCGCTCATCAGCTCGGATATTTAAGTTATAAAAAGGATCTATTAATTTCAGAGAAACAATTGAAAGAATATCCAAACAATAGAATTGTAATTTGTTGTACTGGTGCTCAAGGGGAGGATAAGGCAGTGCTTATGAGAATTGTAAATAAAGAACATAGATTTTTAAAAATTGAAAAAGGTGATACTGTGGTTTTTTCTTCTTCTGTCATTCCGGGAAATGAAAGATCTGTTCAGAGATTAAAAGATAATCTATATCGTCAGGGTGCGGATGTTATTCATTATCAGATGATGGATATTCATGCTGGTGGACACGCAAAGAAAGAAGATTTGAAATTAATGATAAATTTAGTTAAACCAAGATATTTCATCCCAATAGAGGGAAATCATTCATTTCTACATCTACATGCAAAAATTGCACAAGAATGTGGAATGAAACCAGAGAATATTTTTATAGCTGATAATGGTCAGGTTATGGAATTTACAAAACTTGGTGGAAAATTAACCAATAAGAAAGTAAATGCCGATTATGTTTTTGTAGACGGACTTGGGGTCGGAGATATTTCAAATATTGTGCTTCGAGACAGAAAACAAATGTCTGAAGATGGAATGATAGTCGCGATTGCCACAATTTCTTCAAAAACCGGAGAGTTAGTACACTCGCCAGATATAATTTCTCGAGGATTTGTTTATATGAAAGAAAACAAAGACTTAATAGAGAAAACCAGAGATAAAGTAAGAAAACTTGCAAAACAGCACAATCCAAAAATATCTCAAAATGATATGTATTTAAAAAATAAAATCAGAGATGAATTGGGAAAATTTTTGTTTCAGGAAACAGAAAGAAGACCAATGGTACTCCCAGTTGTTATTGAGGTTTAATTAATAGTATATTAGAATAATAGTATAATTATATTAATTGATAAAAATATGGATAAAAAAACATTATTTTCAGGCATACAGCCAACAGGGGAATTTCATTTGGGAAATTATCTCGGTGCACTAAAAAATTGGGTAGATTTGCAAAATAGCGGAGAATACAATTGTATTTATTCAGTTGTTGATTTACATGCAATGACTATTGATTATGACCCAAAATTATATCAGGAAAAAATTATTTCAAATGTAATTGATTTATTGTCTCTTGGAATTGACCCAGAAAAATCAATTTTATTTTTACAATCTCATGTTAAAGAACATAGTGAATTATGTTGGATATTTAATACGTTGATTCCCGTTTCAGAATTAGAAAGGATGACTCAGTATAAAGATAAGTCAAGAAAAAATGATAAAAATATAAACATGGGACTCTTGGATTATCCAGTTTTGATGTCAGCAGATGTTTTATTGTATAATGCAGAATTTGTTCCAGTTGGAGAGGATCAGTTACAGCACCTAGAGCTTGCAAATATAATTTTGAAAAAATTTAATAACAAATTTGGTAATTATTTTAAAAAAGTAAATCCAGTTTTGACAAAAGCTCCAAGAATAATGTCACTTCAGGATCCCATGAGAAAAATGAGTAAATCAATGGGCGAAAAGAATTGTTTATTGTTAAACGACTCAGAAGAAGTTATTAGAAAGAAAATTATGTCAGCTATAACTGATGTGGGTATGAAAAAAACAAATCATATGTCGCCAGGAGTTGATAATTTATTTACAATATTAGAACTTTTAGCAGACGAAAAAACATCAAAAAAATTTAATGTTGATTATCACAATGGAACCTTGAAATATTCCGAGTTAAAATCAACTTTGTCTGATGTAATAATAGAACACCTAAGACCAATTCAGGAAAAAAGAAAAGAATTATTAAATGACAAGAAATATGTTTTGGAGATTTTAGAAAATGGAAGAAAAAGAGCCGAAAATATTGCTTCTGAGAATATGAAAGAGATAAAAAAAATAGTAGGATTGCTATAAAATTATTTATCATAAAAAATAGTGTTTATAGCACTATTTTTTATTGATTATAGGTATTTACAATTCATTTTAAATGCTTTAGAATGAATAATTCCCATGATATAATTATTTTATGCAGGAAAATATAAAAAATATATTTGGTAAATTTTCAAAAAAATTAAAAAATGTGCTTGTAAGAGCACAAGATTTAGCTATAACACTTAATCAATCCGAAATAAATATTTGGGAAATTTTTTATGAACTTTCAAATGAAAAGGGTTGTATCGCAGAACAAATTATAAAAGATTTTGATATAAAATCAGAAGATTTGAAATTAGAAGTTACAAAATTAGGAGTTGAATCTGTACTAGGAAAAGAAAATAAAAAAATTCCCATATTTTCAGAAGAATGTCAGAAGATAATTGAGAAATCAGTAAATATTGCCTATCAGTATAAGCATAAATATATTGGCACAGAACATCTTTTATGTGCGATTATAAAATCAGAAAACGATGAAATAAATAAGTATTTACAAAAATTAAAAATTGATAAAGAAGAACTTTTAAAAACAATAGAGGGGGTATTAATTAGTACAAATAAATTTGCTGAAATAATTGACGATAGTTTGTCTAATTTCAACATAGTAGAAAAAATGATGCTTGGCGCTGGTGCTGTAAATGATCCAAATCCCGTTCAGTTCACAGTTGAATTAACCTCTGAGAGTGTACAGCAAAAAATTGATCCAGTGATTGGCAGAGAAAAAGAGATAGATAGGTTAATTCAAATTTTATGTAGACGTACAAAAAACAATCCAATTTTACTTGGTGAGCCGGGGGTGGGAAAAACTGCAATTGTTGAGGGATTGGCTAAGAAAATCTTAAATGCTGACGTTCCAGATGTGCTTCTGAATAAAAAAATTATTGCAATTGATTTGGGAGCAATAATATCAGGAACAATGTATAGGGGTGAATTTGAAAAACGTCTTAAAAAAATTATTGATGATGCAAAAAATGACGACGATATGATTTTATTTATTGATGAAATTCATGCTCTTGTTGGAATGGGTGCAAGCGGTGGTCAACTTGATGCTGCAAATATGCTAAAACCAGAACTTGCAAAGGGAGATCTAAAAGTAATTGGAGCCACAACCGTAATTGAATATAAAAAATATATAGAATCAGATCCAGCTTTCGAAAGAAGATTCCAGCCTATTTTAATTGATGAACCAGATAATAAAGAAGCAGAGAAAATTATAATGGGTCTTCGCGATCATTATGAAAAATATCATAATGTAAAAATTACTGATTCAGCAATAAAATCTGCTATATCTTTGAGTCAGAGATATTTACCAGAAAAATTTTTGCCAGATAAAGCTATTGATTTAATAGATGAAGCTTCGTCAAAATTTAAAGTAAAAAATTCTAAAGATATAAATGTTAAAAAAATATTTGAACTAAAAAATAGTTTGAGTGTTGCCATAAAAGAAAAGGAAAAAGCTATTTCAGAAGACGATTATGAGAGAGCAATAATTTTTCAGCAAAATGAAGATAAGATTTTAGAAGAGTTAAATAAATTAAAAGAAGCTGAAAAAGAAGTTGAATCGCTCGGAGAAATTACAGAAAAAAATATTGCAGAAATTATTTCTCGCGCATTAAATATTCCAGTTGAAGATTTATTAGAATCAGAAAAATCAAAATTAGTTAATTTAGAAAATTTAATTTCCAAAAAAATTATTGGTCAAGATGAAATTGTAAATTCAGTTTGTCAATATATAAAAAAATCAAAAGCCGGATTATCAAACCCAAATAAACCACTTGCTTCTTTTATATTTTTAGGACCATCCGGTGTTGGTAAAACTGAAATGGCAAAAGTATTAGCTCGCGATATTTATGGAGATGAAAGGTCTTTAATTAGAGTAGACATGTCAGAGTTTTCGGAGAAATTTGATATTTCAAAATTGATTGGTTCTCCCGCTGGTTATGTCGGGTATAAAGACTCAAATAAATTTACAGATTCTGTCAGAATAAAACCATACTCAATCATTTTATTTGATGAGATAGAAAAAGCCCACCCGGATATTTTTAATTTACTTCTCCCAATACTTGATGAGGGCTATTTAATTGATGCCGTAGGTCGTATGATAAATTTTAAAAATACAGTAATAATAATGACTTCAAATATTGGCAATGATCAGTTTAATAGACAAGCATCAATTGGTTTCGATCTTGAAAGTGACACGAAAAAAGAATTTTTAACAGAGGAATTTGAGCATTTAGAGAAAAAAATTGTTGATTCATTAGATGATTATTTTAATCCAGAATTTATAAATAGAATTGATAAAATTTTAGTATTCAAATCACTTGATATAGGTGCAATGGCTGATATCGCAAAACTACAAATGAAAGAATTAATAGATAGAATGAAAGATAGGGGAATAAATTTAATTGTAAAATCATCTGTTTATAAATTTATAGCAAAAAATTCTTTTAATCCTCAAATGGGTGCAAGGCCAATGAGGAGATTTATTTCTGACAAGATAGAAAATAATATAGCAAATCAAATTTTAGCCGATAAAATAAGAGGCGGTGATAGTATTTATGTAGATATTTTAAACAATGAAATAACTATTGCAAAATTATAGTATTTGTGATAATTTCTAATTAATAAGGGTCGCCAAACTTTGGGCGATTTTTATTATTAATAATAAAAAAATGAAAAAAATAATTAATTATTTTTTAAATGTAATTTTTCCAAGAGAATGTCTCGGTTGTGCTAAAAATGATTATTTAGTGTGCGACGAGTGTTTATCAAAAATAGAGGATTATAGTGGAGAAAAAGTAATACCCGATATTGTAGATAAAGTTTTGATATGTTCATCATATAAAAATAGTTTGATCAAAAAAATTGTTCATTTTTATAAATACAAATATATCAGTGATTTATGTTTTCCATTATCAAAATTAATGATAAAAAAATATGAAAGTGAGAAGGATAAAATTTTAGACCCAATTGTAGTGTGTGCGCCACTATCTAAAAAAAGATTTAATTTAAGATGTTATAACCAGGCAGAGCTTTTAGCAAAAGAATTTTCTGGTAATTTTAATTACAAATTTTTACCCGATTTAATAATTAAAACAAGGCATACAAAACAACAAGCAAAATTAAATAGAGAAGAGCGTTTAATTAATTTAAAAGATTCTTTTGCTGTGTCTGATTGTGAAATTTGTAAAAATAATAATTTTATAATTATAGATGATATTTATACGACAGGAGCAACGGTTAATGAAATTGCAAAAGTTTTAAAAGATAATGGTGCTAAAGAAATTTGGGCACTTGTTATTGCAAAAGATTAACATTGAATAAAATGTTAAAAAAGTTTAATATTATATTATTAAATATTAATTATAATTTTATGCCAAAAGTAGATAAAGAAAAATGTGTCGCCTGTGGAACATGCGTAGCAATGTGCCCAGATTGTTTTAAAATAGGCGATGATGGAAGGGCAGAATGTAGTTGTGGAGATGATTGCAAATGTGATTGTAATATTGATGATGTTATATCGAGTTGTCCAGTGGGAGCAATTTCAAAGTAGATTATAAAAAAATCGCCCTAGGATGACATATAAAAAATAGGGCGATTTTTTATTTAATAAATTATTAACAAAGCAATTCCTATTGTAAGTAGTTGTATAAGAAAATAAATTCTTTGTTCTTGTTGATTGCCCCAAACATTATGAGCCCAGCTATTTAAATTTTCAAATACTTTTAGAAATTTTAATTTTAGGAAAGCGTTTATTCCCCAGAGTATATCAGGTAGAATAGAGCCCAAAATAGCAGAAAACATATTTATGTTATTGTGAGGCTGAAAATCTATATAAATTAAAGAAACAATACAAACAAAGAAAAAATCTAATCCAGATAGAAAAATATAGTTTAATTTCCAGTTTTTGAATCCTTTTATAAATCCCCAATCACCATGAGGAATAATATCTAAAACATAATGTAATAAAAAATTAATACCAAAAAGTATTGTTGGATTTTGGGTAATTTTTAGAGTAGCGAGTGATGCTACGGCATGTGTTGTTAAAAACATAATTTTAATTTATGCAATAATTATAACAAATAAAAAATAAAAAAACACCTTTGGAGTGTTTGGTGGTAGCAGGGGCGAGGATTGAACCCGCGACCTCGGGCTTATGAGTC
>DAORGW010000010.1:0-29327 GCA_035356975.1 bacterium
TAGTCCATTGTGATATATTTGCTGATGCAAAGTTAGAAACTGTTAAGCTTGTTGAAGCACTGCTCCATATAGGATCTGTTTCAGTGTAGCTTGTTAAGTATCCTGCATCAGCATGATTACCCCATGAGTATGCAGTTTGCCAATCTGTTGTTGATGCTAGTAATGGAATAGAATATGTTCCATCTAAACTAAAAGCACCAGTTCCATTGTTGTATGTTATTCCTTGAATTGTTTCAGATATTGAAGCTCTGCTTCTTGCATTTGTAAAGTATTGATTTGTTACTCCTTCATCTAATCCATCAGTTGTAGTTGCATACCATGAAGCTAGTGTTAAATAATTTGATAATGTTGTTGTTGCATATGCTGATGTGATATATCCTGCATCATTAGTCCATTGTGATATATTTGCTGATGCAAAGTTAGAAACTGTTAAGCTTGTTGATGCAAGAGACCATATAGGATCTGTTTCTACTTCACTAGATCCAATTGTCACACCATTCCAAAATAATGAACCGCCAATATTGTAAAGTGTATTTGTTGTTGATACTGGTGTTGAAGATGAAAGCGTTAATCCATTATTTGTTGCTACTAATCCCGATACTGTTGTTGTTGCTAGCGTAGAAACTCCCGAAATATTTAAACTACCAGTTATAGTAGAATTTCCAGAAACCTCCAAGTCTCGAGCAAAAGATATTTTTGTATCAGAAATAGATAATGTCGAAGTTGGTGTCCAAGAAGAACCAGACCAATAAAGCATATCTCCACTTAGGGTTCCATCTGGCAATGTTCCCGAACCAACAACAGATCCATTCCAATAAAGATCGCCACCGAGATTATATAAAGTATCTACTGTTGCAATTGGAGTTGATGATGAAATAGTTAATCCATTGTCAGATAACGTAAGTCCAGTTGCTGTTGTTGTTGAAAATGAAGAATTTCCGGTAACAATTACATCGGCAGATGAAGACAAATCTGATGATAAATTTACAGGACCAATAAAAGTATTTATCCCTGTCCACGTATTATTATCAGATAAAGATGTTCCATTTTGAACTATCGTGGTTCCACCACCAACAAAATTATATGTTCCACTTGTAAAACTGCCATCTTCTCCCCTATCTCCCTTTTCACCAACATCTCCCTTATCTCCTTTTTCTCCTTTTTCACCCTTTATTAAAACTGTTTTTTGAATCACCTGAGTGTCACCATTTACCGTATAATAGTTTTGAATTATTTGTGGCTGAGTTTTATCTGTAGCTCCAAGATAAACAAATCTCAAATTATCATTACCTGAAACGTCTTTTATAAAATCAATAATACCATCCCATAAAACTAAATTTGTATCTACAAATTTATTCGCTATTTTTTTTGATAAAATATCTGGATAATCTCTATATTTATTTAAAGAAATAAAATAATTAATTATTTTATTTGTAAAACTTTGATTTGATGAAATATTGCCAATCAATTCACTTGTACCAAGAACTTTATTGTTTGATTCATTTTTTATATAATAGTTTTCTTTTTCATTTAGAATTCTTGCTATGTCAAAAGATGAAAATATATAGCTGACAGAATTTGCCAATTCATAATAATTATTTTTCTTGTAACTTAATAAATTAAAATTCTTTAATTGTGCTTCTGCTAAGAATTTTATTAAATTTGTTCTTTGTAAAATTTGACCGTAGGCAATCTGAAATTCTCCTGGAATTTTTTTATATTCGTAGGCAAAAATATTTCCAAAATCTGATAACTCATTTTTTATATTTGAAATTTGGAACTCGTGAACATTAAAAAATTTCTCAGATGAAAGAGACAAAATCTTTTCTATATGATTTTGATTTTCCCTATAAACTCCAAAAGCAACTGGAACAAAAATTCTAGTTGTTAAGATTAATAAAAAAGTTACAACTAAAAAATTTATTGATCTTATTAATTGATTTAAAGAATATGTCCTTTGGAGTCTAAAATTTGAAGATTTTATATTTGAATCTTTTTTAAAATTTAGTTTCAAAAATGCGAAAGCTGACAAAGAAAAATTTTTCAAAATATCTACAACATTATAAAAACCTTCTGTAAATTTTTCTCGATTAAAAATTTTAAACTCAGTTAAAAGTCTGTCTGATAGATTTGGTTTTTTGTTAAGAAGAATATCTCCATATTGAATTTGAAAATTTGTCTCATTATTTTTTTCTTCATATTCCTTCAAATAACTTTTTTTTGTAAACCACACTCCGTCAATTTTTTTTGCTTTTAATTTTCCTTGTCTTGCACGAAGAGACAAATATTCTTGTGAGTAGCTTGAAAATTTTATTGCTTCAGAGAGCGGAATAAATTCTTCAACTTTTTCAATATTATTTTCTAAAATTTCTTCATTTAAATTTTGTCTTTCATATTCTTCAACCCATTCTTTTTTTGTTTTCCAATTTCTTCCAATTTTTACAGATTTCAATTTTCCTTGTCTTGCACGAAGAGACAAATATTCTTGTGAATATGAACAATACTTTGTTGCCTCCGCCAAAGTAATATATATTTCTTTTTGATTTTTATTTTGTTCGTTCATATTGACAAGCTTATATGAGATTTTGTTTTGATTTAAGTTTTGTGTCTTCTATATTATATATATAATTATATATAGTTTATCCGATATATTCAATACTACTAATCCGATATATTATTTTTTCTATCCGATATATTCATTTTATGGCTTAAATAAAGGATAAAATTATATCGGATAATTTTTTAAAATATAAATTAAAAATATATAAATTTGACAAATTTTAAATAAAAAAATAACATATTTTATAACCTAAATAAGTTGGCTTGTATAGACCCGATGAATTGGAGTATTGAAAGATAAAAATTAAATAAAAAAATAGACCAAAGCAACATAAAATAATCTAAAAATTAGATTAGAAATTTTAAAAATTAATCACCAAATTTCAAAAATAAAATAACTGATTTTAAAAATATATTAGATTGTAAACTTTATAATTTTTAATAAAAGGGCTATACTGAAATTATAAATATAATAAAAATTTATATATGGAAAAATTAATAAATATAAATAAAAAAATTGACTACGAATATGAAATCAGAGAAAAATTTGAAGCTGGTTTGGTTTTGTTTGGTGACGAAGTTAAGTCAATAAAAAATTCTTCTTTTGATATGAAAGATTCATATATAAAAATTTCGCCTGAGTCTGAAGTTGTTCTTTTTAATTTTAAAATTTCTCAATACAAAAAATCAAATTTAAATTTATTGAAACACAAACTCAACAGATCTATAAAATTGTTACTCAAAAAATCTGAAATTCAAAAATTAAATTCTCTTCTAAAAGAAAAAACTTATACAGTTGTTCCTAAAAAAGTTTTTATAAAAAATAATTTTATAAAAATTGAAATTGTTGTTGTTCGTGGAAAGAAAAAATATGAAAAAAGAGAATCCATAAAGAAAAAAGAAATTAAAAAAGATTTACAAAAAAATTATAAACTTCATAGCTAATCTTTTCTAAAAAAATTTACTCAAAATTTCTTTGTACAAATTTTGTGTTCAATTTAAAATAGTAAAATTTTTTAAAAATTTAAAAAATATAATAATTAAAATTTTAAATTAATAATTTTTTATAAAAATCCTATCCCCTATTTATAACGAATGGGCAAAAAATTTATTAGACTAAATAATTGACAAGTGTTAAAAATTGCTGTATACTAATCCTATAAATTATACACATAAAATTGTATAATTTTTTTATGGGGATGCATTAATTTGATGCATAAAAAATTTGTTCTTTGGCAAGCCAAGTTTTGCGAAACTTGTAAAAAACGCTAAACAATAAATGTCAAATCATTTATAGAAAAAGTTAAGGTTGCTTTTAACAAACCAGCTTTCAACTTTTCAATTGCTTAATCTTTTGAATTAAGCCATCTCTTATCTTAGTACTCCAATAAGATAATGTAGGTGTCATATTCTGGAGTTATACTATAACAATGTCCATGTGTTACTAGTGAAACTTTATGGAATATATAAATAATATTTTTCTTGTTTATAGTTATTTATAGAAATATAAAAATAAGATAAGCTTGTAGATAAAGAATGGGTTTTTAGGCAGACAGGGGTTTAAACCCCCTCATCTCCACCATATACAAATAAACTCTATAATCATTATTTATAAAAGGTTTGCAATGAATAAAAGTATCAAAAAATGAAAATTTTTGATATAATAAATATGATTTAACAATTAACCTAAAAACATATAAATAAGTTTTTTAATAACAAAAACACTAGTAATTCTAAAAAATACAGAATTAATAATCAGATAAGGGTAGATAAAGTATTTGTAATAGGGTCAGAAGGCGAAAAACTAGGATTAATGAATACATTTCAAGCTATTACAAAGGCGCAAGAAATGGGATTTGATTTAATTGAGGTTTCTCCGAACTCTAATCCTCCGGTTTGCAAAATAGGAGATTTTGGACAATTTCAATATAATTTGTCTAAAAAACAAAAAACAAATAAGCCAAAAAAAGTCGAAATAAAGGGGATAAGATTGTCTTTAACAATAGGAAAACATGATTTAGAAGTAAAAAGAAATCAGGCAAAGAAATTTTTATCTCAAAAAGATAAGGTAAAAATAGAATTAATATTAAGAGGCAGGGAAAAACAATATATAGAAAAAGCCAAAGGAGTTATAAATGAATTTTTATCTGAAATACAAGATCAAATTGCAGTAGAACAAAATGTCGCTTATATGGCCGGAAGACTATCAATGATAATAAAATCTAAATAAATTAAACATATGCCAAAATTAAAAACATACAAAACTCTATCAAAAAGAGTAAGAATAACCAAAAATGGAAAAGTAATAAGGAGAAGTAAGGCTCAAGACCATTTTAACGCAAGAGAAACTGGTAAAACAAAAAGAAACAAGAGAAGAGATTCAAAAGTTTCAAAAATTTACCAAAAAAACATAAGTAAATTATAATATTAAAGATATAATAATATGCCAAGAGTAAAAAGAGGTGTAATTCATCTTAAAAAAAGAAGAAATATACTTAAAAAAGCAAAAGGATATAAATGGAAAAGAAAATCTACTATAAAAGCAGCAAAAACAGCTATTCATAAGGCTGGTCAACACGCATTACACGATAGACGCAAGAAAAAAGGAGTAATGAGATCACTTTGGACAATAAAAATCAATGCTGAACTCAAAAAATATGACTTGTCATATAGTAAATTCATAGATGCACTAAAAAAAGCAAATATAGAATTAGACAGAAAAATACTTGCTGAAATAGCAGAAAAAAATCCAGAAATATTTGAAAAAATAGTAAAATCTATTCAAAAATAAGAAAAACCTTTGGGTTTTTCTGATGGAGCGGTAGTTCAGTTGGTTAGAACGCCTGCCTGTCACGCAGGAGGTCGAGGGTTCGAGTCCCTTCCGTTCCGCCAGAAGAACCCAAAAATAAAAAAGAGGTAATCATCCTCTTTTTTATTTGACTCAAAATATTTAAGATGTTAAAATATTAAGTAGCTTAATAATTATTAAAAAATAATGAAAAATATCAGAAAAAAACAGATAAAAGAAATACTTGAAAACATGCATAAAATAAAGAGATTATTATCCAGCGAAGCACTATGTCATTATCAAAATAAACCAATAACTAACACACAATTTATTGTTTTGGAATTAATAAAAAATGAAGAAAATATAGGAGCAAAAGAAATTGCACAAATACTTGGAATAACTTGTAGTGCAGCAACTCAAATTATAAGTAATTTAGCAAAGAACAAGTATATAAATAGAAGAGTCTCCTCTACTGACAGAAGAAATATTAAAATAAAATTGTCTAAAAATAGCCGTAAGAATATAAATTATATTGAGAACAAATTATTAAAAAATTTTTACAATCTTTTTGAATCTCTAAATGACAAAGAATTAAGCACTTTTTGTAAATTAAATTCTAAAATTACAAAAAATCTTATGAAGCCAAAAAAATCTATCAAAAAAATTAAAAAATTGATATAATTAATAAAATAATCAAATAAACCCTTAAATATGATAAAAATATGACAAAAAAGAAAAAAATACTACTTATAATTATTAGTGTAATTATACTTATAATAGTATCTAGTTTATTTTTTAAAAAACCAGATACTACATACACCACGGATACAGTAAAAAAACAAGATCTTAAGCAAACTGTAAGTGAAACTGGAACAATAAAATCAGCCGATGAAATAGAATTAAATTTTCAAAATGTAGGAAAGATAACAAAAATTCTTGTAAAAGTTAATGATAAGGTGAAGGAAAATCAAATTCTAGCGGAATTAGATCACAGAAGTCTTGACATAAGTGCAAAAAATGCAATTGCAAGTCTAGATATAGCAAAAGCTAATTTAAATAAATTAGTTTCCGGTGCAACCCAATATGAAATAAATATAAAACAAACTGCTGTTAATAAAGCTAAAATAGAATATGAATCTGCTTTAAATGAATTAGAAGAAGTAAAGTCAAGTGGAATAAAAACATCTACACAGGCGGAAACAGACGCTCTAATTTCAATCGATACTAATATTTCAAAAGCGCAAACAGCTATTGATAATATCAATACTATTTTAAATGATAGTGATGCTCAATATTTATTAGGTGTCAAAAATGCATCCATACTTTATCAAACAAAAAATTCTTACAATGATGCAAAGTTACTAATTTCAGACGCTAAAAATCATATAAATATTGCAAAAAATACTAAAACAAGAAATGATATAAAATCTGCTATAAATAAAACAATAGAAGCACTAAATGGAACATTTAATGCTCTAACAAATTCTTATCAAATGCTTGAAGACTCAATTACCTCCTATCAATTTACACAAACGGAACTAGATGCTTATAAAACAATAATTACCTCCCAACAAACATCAATATCTACGGCCCTATCCTCTGTCAAAGGCGCATTAAATACTTTAAATAATACAGAATTAAGTAACGATGGAATTACTATGTCAGGAAGTCAAGCAATTGTTACAGCTCAATCAAGAGTTGATTCTTATTATCAAGCCTTTCAATTGGCTCAAGCACAACTTGATGAATTAAAAGCTCCAGCAAGAAGTCAAGATATTACTTTATATCAAGCACAAGTAAGGCAAGCTGAAGCTAATCTAGAATCAATACAAAATCAAATTGAATATAATATAATAAGAGCTCCGATTGATGGAACAATAACTAGAATTGAGTACAAAAAGGGAGAACAAGTCGCCTCCACAAAACCAGCAATCAAAATGTTGTCTGAAAGTAAACTAGAAATAGAGGTTGATATTTCAGAGTCTGACATTACAAAGATTAAATTAAACGATCCAGTTGAAATTACTCTTGACGCACTAGCAGAAGAAGAAAAATTATATGGAAAGGTTTATGATATAGATCCAGCTGAAACAATAATTCAAGATGTAATTTATTATAAAGTAAAAATAGACTTTGATATTCCGGAAGAATTATTAGAGAATATAAAACCCGGGATGACTGCGAATATAATAATTACAACAAAAAATAAATCTGATATTCTCATAATTCCATCGCGCGCAATAATAGAAAAAAATGGAGATGGAAAATTTGTAAGAATTCTTGAAAATAAAAAGGTAAAGGAAATTCCTGTAAAAACAGGAATATACGGTGATGACGGAATGGTTGAAATATTATCAGGACTAACAGAGGGACAAGAAATTATAACATCAATAAATACAAAAAAATAATGTTAATAAGGCTTCAAAATATAACAAAAGAATACTGTAATGACGAGGTAGCGACAGAAATACTTCATGGAATATCTTTTGATATAAAAAAGGGTGAATTTGTTTCAATTATGGGTCCATCAGGAAGTGGTAAATCAACACTCATGCATATTTTGGGATTATTGGACAGACCATCGACTGGAACATATTTATTTGAAGATCAAGATGTTTCTAAATTAAATGATGATGAGCTTGCAAACTTAAGAAATAAAAAAATTGGATTTGTTTTTCAAGCATTTCATTTACTTCCAAAAACACAAGTAATAGATAATGTAATACTTCCTCTAATATACTCTGAAGAAAAAACAAATCATCAAGAAAAAGCAAAACAAGTACTAGAGAGTGTTGGATTATCACATAGAATACATCACTTTACAAATCAAATTTCTGGCGGAGAAAAACAGAGAGTTGCCATAGCACGTGCACTCGTAAATAATCCGGATGTAATTTTTGCTGACGAACCAACTGGAAATTTGGATTCAAAATCAGGGAAACAAATAATGGAAATTTTACAAGATTTAAATGATAAAGGACACACAATAATCTTGGTCACACACGAAACATATACCGCTGAACACGCTGACAGAATTATAAAAATAGTAGATGGATTAATAAAAGAAGACTATAGGGTTCAAGAAAGAAGATTTGCTAAAAATGAGAATGGAATAAAATAATATGTTTGATTTTATCAAACAATGCGCAAGACTAGCCATAAACTCACTTCTAAGTAATAAAACTAGAAGTTTTTTAACAATGCTCGGAATTATTATAGGGGTTTCTGCTGTTATAATTATTACTTCAATTGGAAGTGGTGCACAAGACTTAATACTTTCTGAAATTAAAACACTTGGAACTGATACCATAAGTATCATGCCCGGCAAATCAGAAGAGAATGGACCACCCGCAAGTGTTATGGGAATAATTATCACAACTCTAACATATGAAGATGCAAAATCACTTCTTGAGAAAAAAAATTCTCAGTACATAACAGATGTTTCGGTTTATTCAAATACAAATACAAATGTAAGCTGGGGAAATAATAATTCTAATTTTGATATAAATGGAACAAATGTTGGTCACATTACAATGAATAATTTTAACATACAGAGTGGAAGATTTTTTACAATTGACGAAGAAGAAAATTTATCAAAAGTTGCAGTACTTGGAAGTAGCGCCAAAGAAGATTTATTTGGAGACTCAGATGCAATTGGTCAAAAAATAAAAATAAAAAAACATGTTTTTGAAGTAATAGGTACTTTAGAAAAAAAAGGAACCGTTGCCTTTCAAAATTATGATGACAAAATTTTTATTCCAATAAAAACAATGCAAAAATTAATTACTTCTTCAGATGCTGTTGGAATTATAAGAGCAAAAGTTAATAGTGAAGAAAATGTTCCTCTTGCAATAAAAGATGCTGAGATAACGCTACGCGAAAGACATGGAATAAGAGACAATTCGGGAGAAGACGATGATTTTACAGTAAGAAGCCCGGCTGAAGCACTTGAAGCAGTAGAAACAGTAACAAATGCTCTTAAATTTTTCTTGAGCGCAATGGCAGCGATTTCTCTTGTTGTTGGGGGAATTGGAATAATGAATATAATGCTTGTAAATGTTACCGAGAGAACAAATGAAATAGGATTAAGAAAGGCGCTGGGGGCAAAAAATAATAATGTTTTAGTTCAATTTTTAATAGAATCCACCATAATAACTCTTTTTGGTGGAATCATAGGAATAATATTTGGAATTATTATTTCTCTTTTGGTAAGTGTTGTGGCTCAGGCACTTGATTATAATTGGGGATTTCATGTTTCTATATTATCAATAATTGCGGGAATATTAGTTTCAAGCTCAATTGGAATCATCTTTGGTTTATACCCAGCAAAAAAAGCTTCAAAACTTGACCCAATAGAAGCACTAAGATATGAATAATTAATATGATAGAAATAAAAAATTCAATAAAACTAGCTATTCAATCAATGAAGGCAAATAAGGGAAGAACTCTTCTTACTGTTTTAGGTATGGTAATTGGTGTAACAAGTATTGTTGTGGTTTTTTCTGCTGGTGCTGGAATAAAAGGACTAATTCTAAAACAAATAGAATCATTTGGAACAGATATTATTGAAACTGAAATAAGAGTTCCTGTTGGAAAAAAAGTTGGCGCAGGAGCTAACACTCAATCAGCAATGAGTATGGCCCAAGGAGTTCAAATTACAACACTAACATTAAAAGATGTTGAAGATATAAAAAAATTACCAAATATAGAAGATGGCTATGGATCGCTAATGGGTCAGGAACTTGCAACATACGGAAATAAAAGAAAAAAAGCATCACTGTGGGGAGTTGGTGCATCTTTTATAAATATTGATAAAAGTGAAATAGATCAGGGAAGATTTTTTACGGACTCAGAAGATGAATCGCTTGCAAGAGTTGTAGTATTAGGATCTGGAATAAAAGAAGATTTATTCGGAGATTCAGACGCCATAGGAAATTATATTAATTTAGGAAAATCAAAATACAGAGTAATTGGCACAATAAAAGAAAAAGGAGCTGTTATGGGAATGGATTTTGATAATTATATATATTTACCAGTACAAACCCTACAAAAAAGAATTCTTGGAATAGATTATTTGATGTATACAATGCATAAATTAAAAAATCCAGAAATTGCAGATGCTACTGCTAAAGAAATGAAAACTATTCTAAGAGAAAATCATGATATTAAAAATCCAGAAGATATAGCTGGAATAGATGATTTTGCTGTTGTGACAATGGAAGAAATGCTTAAAACAGCAAATGACATAACAAAATATATTACAATACTCTTACTTGCAATTGTTATGGTTTCTCTTGTTGTCGCTGGAGTGGGAATTATGAATATAATGTATGTTGTTGTAAGTGAAAGAACCTTTGAAATAGGCCTTAGAAAAGCCACTGGAGCCAAATATAAAGATATTATGTGGCAATTTCTAATGGAAGCTGTCATAATATCAATTCTGGGGGCAATTTTAGGTATTATTTTGGGACTATTAATGTCACTGGCAATAACATGGGGAGCTAATGCATATGGGCTTTCCTGGAGCTTTAAAATGCCAATTTACTCATTTATAGTATCAATTATATTTGCTCTATCTTGTGGACTTTTATTCGGAGTTTTCCCTGCAAAAAAAGCTGCCGAACTTGACCCAATAACAGCTCTTAGAAATAAAAATTAATCCCACCACCTCGCAGGTGCCCGACCTCGCAGGTTGGTAATAAAAAAATAGAAGCATCAATCCTCTATTTTTTATTTTATAAAACTATTTGTACATTTCATCAACCCATTCACCGATTTTCACAATTGCATCTTCGCTATCAACTCTTTTATCGACTGATAAAACAGCTACGCAAATTTTCTTTTTCAGTGGCGTAATATATCCTGCTGTAACATGATATCTTGTTTCATTTAGAAATCCGGTCTTTGCTCCAAAATAATTTTGAGAGTTATTTCTTAAATCATGAACTGTGTGCTTTAAAGTAATTTTTCTCCCATCTCTTGTTGTAATAGTATATTCTGGTTTTCTGGCATATTCAGAAATTGTTTCATCATTAAATGCACGACAAGAAATAATAGCCATGTCATGAGCTGTTGTTAAGTTTTTCATTGATAACCCAGATGGGTCATCAATAACTGTTTTTGTAAGATTCCATTCACTGGCTATTTTTCTCATATTTTCTAAAAACTGAACTTTTGAAATATCTGTAATTTTTGATAATTTATTTGCACTGTTATTTGCTGAAGCAATTAAAGTACTTGCAAAAATATCTTTTGTTTTTATTTTTTCAGTGCTTCCTAATTTCAAAGTTACAAAAGAATCCTTGGGTCCAACAAATTGTCTTAGATCTCCTTCGCTATCTTGCCACGCTAAATTATGAGTTTTATTCCATAGCGGATAATGCTTTACAAATTCACTTACCGTTAAAAGCTTCATCAAACTTGCGCTCTGAGTTTGTAATTCTTCTCTGTAATAATATAATGGTTTCAAAGTTTCAAATTCTATAACCGCAGCTGAAACATAGGGAATATCTTTTCCGGTTTTTTCTTTATACCAAGTTGTAAAATCAATATAATTATCTTTTTTCTCTAATGCAAAACAATTTGCAGGTATTGCAACTATTATTAAAGTTAAAATGATTAAAAATTTATTTTTCATGAAACAATTATATCACAAAAAAATTTCTCTACAAATTATTATAAATCCTCACATCCAGAACCATTCCAACATTTATTCTCCCCACAATAACAACCCCATGGGGCATCCGCTGTACAATAAATTCCTTTTGAATTTCTTTTGTATTCACAATCATCCATGCAGCCACTGCTAAATCCCTTATATTTGGCTCCGGCTGATTCACATTTAATCTGTTGTGGGGATTTTAAATCCCCTCAATATCTTTAATCTTTGTATTATTCTCATCGAAAGCACAACCACCTGAAATAAATATCAAACCAATAAATAAAATTCGTTTTTTGTAAATTTATTATATATTTATCCAGGGAATAATAAGTCGTTCAAAAATGGAAATTAACAATTTTTTCACATTCAAAGCCATTCCAACACTTACCCTCTCCACAATAACAACCATGTGTAGTTTTCGCCCTACAGTTCATTCTTCTTTTTACATATTTACAATAATCCCTACAAGTATCTAAAAACTCTTTATATTGAGCTCCCTTTGATTCACAATATTCTCTAGTTTCTGATTTTTTATCACAAATATTTTCACCAATACATCCTATAATAAGCGAACATATTTTTGATGTATCCTCCATATAACCACCACATTCAGCAACTGCTTCTCCGGATTTATTAAACATATAGTTAGGTGCATCTAGCAATGGTAAATCATCGGTTTGTGGTTGAGCAACATAATAATACATTAAACCGCATTTATGAACTTTTGGAATCCCCGATACACCCCATAAAGTTTCTGATATTTTACTAGTACATAACCTATCTTTTACATTTTTGCTGATATCACCAACATAAACCCCACTGGTTAAATCTGGTGACAATAAAATTGAAAATAAAAAATAAACAATGGATAAAAATAAATAAACAACAAAAAACAAAATTTTCATAAATTTACCCCCCCTTCTCTTCGCTTTAGAGGATTAATTATCTTGTCTTAATTATATCAATAATTTTTAAAAAAAGCACCTCGAAGGTGCCCAACCTCGAAGGTTGGCGACCTCGAAGGTTGAATTCTTAAACAAAAAGCTCCCTGAAAATTATATTCAGAGAGCTGATTAATTTATTTACTTAAAATCATTTTTCTTTCAAAAGAAAGTCCATTAATATTTACTCGACATATATAAATACCACTCGAACAATTATTGAAATTATTATCTTTTCCATCCCAAATAATCTCATAATTACCGGATTTTAATTGCGAAGAAATAATTTTTTTTACAAGCTGACCTCTGATATTATAAATACATAGATCAACTTTTGAATGATTCCTTAAATTAAATATTATTTTGGTTTCAAAATTAAATGGATTTGGATAATTTGAAAACTCTAAAATTGGAATATTATTTTCTTGATTAGAAGAATATCCACTAAACATTAATATGTCATCAATCCATATAGGAATATCCTCTTCCCCAAAATTCCATGAAATTCTCGCATTCCCAGAACCAGTAGCAACAAAACTCATCGAATAATTTTGCCACTCATTTGTAACATCTATGATCTGCCACAAACCAAAATTATCCCATGGAGAATTTTCATTATAAAGCTCAATCTGAACTTGTCTTTGTGAACCAGATTTCATCCATAATGACAAAGTATAATTTTCTCCAGATGTAATGTTTAAATTTTGGTAAAGTTGAACCTCATAATGTAATCCGCTTTGATTTGGATCAATAAACATTGAATTAGCACCATAATGATAAATAGAATTATCAGTGTGATAACTCGCTGTAGAATTTAAATCTCCCACTACAAAAGGAGCAAAATGCCCTAATTCAAAACCAGAGTTTACAATTAAATTATTTCCTTCTGGAATAATGTTAGATACTTTTTCAAAAACTACATTATCAAAATATTTATATCCAGCAAACTCTCCAATCATAAAATCAAGTCGCGCCAAATCATCAGTTGTATTTGCTGTAAAAATATACTGATATTTTGTCCACTCTGATGTGAGATTAATTTCTCTCCATAGACCATAATTATTCCACGGATCACTATTATTTTGAACGCAGAATTTAATTTGACAAGATGGACTTGCCTTTGCCCAAAATGAAACATGATATGATTCTCCAGTTTCCACTGAAACAAGTTGTATGAGCTCTTCCTCATAAAACAAACCCGAGTCTCCAATATCAATTTCTGCTTTAAAATTTCCGTTAATAACACCTCCGGTTGTGATATCAAAACTAGCATTATCTCTACTATCATTGAACAACCAATAATTTGTTATTCCGGAATCAAATCCTCCATCTTCTAATTCTCCACCTTGATAATCTGGAATACCACCACCAGCAAAATATTGAATATTTTCTCCTGATTGGAATGAATTTATATCATTATCTGTAACTTCATATACATTGGCAAAATTAAATCCATATTCATCAAAAGTTACATCATCTACAATAAGTCTTTTCAATCCATTTTCAATATAATAACAATCTGGTCCGCTTCCTGAAATTAATTTTCCATCCATTATTTTTTCATAACTAACAAATGGAGCAATCTGATAATAATTCAAAACTGTTTGTGTCGCAATAATATTAAAATTTGGATGATAGTAGTTAATTGCATAAACACCAACAGAAAGCAATCGTAAAAGAACCTTTTGTCCTGAATAAGAAGAAGAAACTTCAATTCCTCTTTTAATAACATATCGCTCATTCATATTATTTGCAGATCTTAATACCGTACCATATGGATAATTATTTGAAGATGTGAGTTCTGGCCCTTCTATAAATTGCGACATATAAGAATTTGTTGTGGGTATCCAAACATCAGTTGAATAACCCAACTGTTGCCAGTTATTTACTCTTCTTTTTACAATAATAATTGAATTATCTGATTGATAATCAAATACCCATCTTTGATAATTCTCATCATAAACACAAGTTCCAACTTTTGGATTTATAGTTGGACCAACCTGAAATGAATTGAATTCTTCCTGGCTTATTTCAACAGCATGCGACCAATCAAATCCCCAAGTATAAAATGGAGTTTCACTTGGAAATTGTCTTATAATTCCATCTCTTATCCAGTAATAATTTCCCGTACCAGATAAATGCACAAGTAAATCATCCGGTAAAATTCTAAAATGTTCCGGGGTAGAAGGAAGCCTTGGTGGATTTGATATGAAATAATATTCTTCCGGATTACATCCATTCTCATATAGTTGAATATCATTACTATACCAACCATAAGTATCAATTGGAGTGTCGTTATAAAAATCATCAAAATGTAAATGTGGTCCAGTTGAATTTCCTGTGTTTCCAACTCTTCCTATAAATTGACCCTGATAAACATATTCTCCAACTGAAATATTAGAGCTGTTATAGAGCATGTGAGCATACCTAGTTCTATGCCCATTTCCATGATCAATAATTATATAATTACCATAATTTGTACCAGTTCCATCTGGAATATTGTCTTGAACCTCTAAAACTTGTCCGCCATAAGCTGCGAGAATTTTTGTTCCCTCTATGGCAGAATAATCAATTCCCCTATGTAATCCACCACCATAAGAAAGCGGGTAATACCATCCGGCTGTTATAGTAAAATTACCCTGAATCGGAAGTGTGAATATATGATCCACACCATAGACATAACCACAAATCACTGTGGCTATAAATAGTGTCATCATGAGAGTTTTCATTTTTTCCTCCTATGAAAGTCTCAATTTAATAAATTTTTAATAAAATAAAAATCGCCAAAAAATCTCTCAAAATAGATTTAGTTGGCGACCCTAATTTTGAAATTATAATACTAAATTTCTTGTCTAAAATAACAAGAGTTAATAAATCGCTTTTCCTCGCTTTTATTAAGTTTTTAATTTACATTAATTTTTATAAAATATTTCAAAAATATTTAATGCACCATATTCAAATAGATTAATATTCGAAATTGTTTCACAATTAACATCAATTGATGCATTTATATCTGGACAACTTTCAATATTACAATCTTTATCAGTGTATTTATATTCATATGGTAATCCCGTTTTTTTATCTTTAAAAAATGGATAAATTCCGCTAATCACATATTTACCGCTTGGAACTTCTAACCTATAACCTTTTTTATTTCTATATTTTTCATCAATTACTTGATTTGCTGTACAATAATAATTATTTGTTTCTAAATTTTTTGCACAAATCATTGAACCGCTTGGAATCATTGATGAAGGAAAACTTAACTCACCCTCAATTATACTAATACAATTTTCTGTTTGTGATTTTTCTACTTGCTTTTTGTATTCTAGATTGTTTTCTACTTTAATCTCATTTTTATAATCATAAACAACAATATAAATAACTAAAGATATAAATAATAATATTGATATACTTATTAAAACTTTTTTTAACATAGCATTTAAATTTATTTTTTAATCTAACTTTAAAATACTATCATAACTAAAAATTGTAAATATGCATTATTAACATAAAAAAAGACGTCGTATCACTACGACGCCTTTTAAAAATATAAAATTATCTCCCCTCTGCAATATCTCTTAAAACTGCCTGTCTTGCATTTGAAAGCATCTGATTTACTTTATCCATATTTTCTGAAGTCAATTTGACGCCATTACCACTAGATAAAACATAATAAATATCATTTCCCCGTCTTGCAAATGTAGCCGAACCAACACTAAGTTGTTCTCCACTATGTATTGCATTTTGAAGAGCTGTTATCTTATTATTATATGTATCAGTACTTAAAAATGCACGTAATGCTTTCTCTGCATTTTCTACATTATTCACTGCTCTAAAACTTGGCAATTCAATATTATCTAATGTTGATAAATCAATTTTTGAAAAAGCTGCGTGTCTCCAATCAATAATTTTATTTAAATTTACATCCGTTAATTCTATTGAAAGGCCACTATTTAATTTATAAAATATTTTATCGCCTAATTTTTCAAATTCCATACTGCCAAAATTAGCAGACCCACCATCTGAAATGTCTTTCATATAAGAAGCTATTAAAGAAATTTTTTCAGATGGTTGCATGGTGGGATTATAAAACACCTCTAGCACCTTAGATTCATCCTCTACACCATCAAAGGCCCGGGAAATTACATCATCAGAACTTTTCATCTCAACCCCTACAGTATTTGCTAATATTGGAGTTTTATCTTGATGATGCAATAAAGATATATCAGTATCTATTTCCTGTCTTATTATAGCACGCGCCTGTTCAAAGCTCTGATTGTTTGTTGGGGGATAATCTTCTAATTCATTTTTTATATTTGTTAAAATTTTTACCTTATCTTCTACTGATAAATTAGTATTATAATATATTGTATCTAGATCATAACTTAAATCTTTTTCATATCCTGTAGATGACAAACCGCCAGGTCTATTATATTGAATAAATTCCTTAATCGTTTTTCTATCTCCATTTATTAAATCTTGATAGTTTATATTATTTGTAGTTAGTGGTCGATTCTGAACATTTTCAATAACTTCACCAGAATTTAAAGTAATAAATCTATCAGAAGAATCTGCGCCCGAAGAACCCTCGGTTTTAATTACATCAGAATCAACATCAACAACGGGTTCAGAAACAAGAGGAGAATTATTATTAAAATATTCTGGAGTAATCTTTTCTAATCCCTCGATATCTAATTTAATATCTGCGTAATATTCAGAACCCTCTTTCATGACAACAATTTCTCTACCACCAATATTTACTGTTGTTGGTACATGATCTTCAACATTTTGCATTGCTACTTGTAAATCCTCTAAATTTTGAATTATTTCTACTTTTGGTTTATCAATAAATGTCTTTAAGCCATTAAAATACTCAGAAGTAATTCTTTCTAATCCATCATTATTTGGGTCAATGTCTGCATAAAGATCACCATTAATATCTTTCATAACCATAACTTTATTATTGCCAATTTGTACCTCTTTAGACATATTGTTGGGTAAATCCTCCATTGCCACATTTAAATCTTCCATTGTTCCTACATTTAAAGGTTTAGGATCTGAAAATATATCTTCTGTTGGAATCTCTATATTGTCTCGTTTAATAACTCTCAATATTTCTTCTGGGTGATCTGCGTAATATTTATAAAAACTTTCATAAGAATTTTTTTCATCAATTGCAAATATTTGTTTTCCTTGTTTAATTATTTTCGCACCCTCTAAAATTACGTTTGCATCAAAATTATTATGGACTATTGGATTACCAGATTTATCAAAAGTGACTAAAGTCATCTTTGAACCTGGTGCCATTCCCAAGTTAAGAGCTTCTGAAACGCTACCACCACGCGTAACCGTAGCTCCATGACTTGCAAGCTCATGAATTTGATTCGCGTTCATATTAGATATATTAATATTCTCAATTACTGATTGTCCTGTTGTAGTACTTCCAGCTACAACGCCTTCTATAGCAGATGCATTTGAAGGAATAGATTGGGTGCCAAGAGATGATTGTGTATTTTCTTCAATTAATTTATCTAAAAATGCTTTGTCTGATTTACTAGTTGTAAGCGTTTTTAAATCTTCAAGTATAGATATATTTCCTTTTGCAGACGGATACGTATTTAATAACTGATTTACATGTCCAGTTAAATCTTTTTTATTATTTAAAAGCTCGTTAATAATATTTTCATTTTTAAATAGCTTGGGATTATTAAATATAGTATCAATATCTTTATCTGTTAAATGACCGCTCTTAATTAATTTAAATACATCTTCTGGTCCATTAATATTATGGGCCAAAATACCAGCATTTTCTAATAAAACCCTTGCTCCATAACCAGCTACAAATGCACCAGCGCTTATAATAGCTCCTTGTGTAGCCTTTTTTAATAAAAACTTCCTTCTCTCGTCTTTTATATGACTTTCCGTAGAAAATAAAAATTTTTCTAATTTATCATTTAAAATATAGTATCTTAAATCTGCATTGCTTAATATCTCGCCAATTTTTTGATGTTTTTCTATAACTTCTGGTAATTCTTCTACATTTGGATTTTCTTTATTATTTTTGCGAATTTCACTCAACTCTTCTCTTAATCTATTTACTTCTGATATCTGTGATTCCATTCTTTCAATATCTTCATTTGATAAATCTTGTTTTTTATCAAAATTCACGCCAAAATGGTTTTTAAGAAGTTTTGCTTTATTTATTACTTCTAAAATTCTAAATTGATTGGACAATCTCTCTTCTTTATCACCAAAATTTACAAGTCCTGAATTAATTTTATCTTCAGTATAACTAATTCTTAAATCCAAAGATTTTAATAAATCAAGTCCCCTGTCAACATCTTTTGTATTTTCAATTTTTTCAATTAACTTTTCTAATTTGTTTATTAATCCGGTTGTGTTCTCAAATTCTCTATCAATTATTGGATTTTTATTTTCATCAAATAAAATCTCTCCATTTTCATCTCTTTTATAAATAATCTGTTTTGTGGTGCTTTCTAGGTCAACAACATTTTTAATGTATTTGCCTTTTATATCGCGTCTTGCATCTTTATCAGTTTGAACAAGTTCTTTTTTGCCCATCTCTCTACTCCTTAAAGCTCCGATAGTTCCCGCCCCCAACAAACCACCAATAAATCCTATTCCTGACATCGTAAGAGTTCTTGTAACAGCACCCGCAACCGCCCAAGCGCCCTTAGAAATAAATTCATTTTTAAATGCTTTTAACCATGCTATTTGTTTACTACTTTTTTGTATTTGCCTCTCAATGTCTTGATTTTGAACAATAAATTGATTTAATTTAATATTTTGATTTAATTTTGCATTAAAATCATTACCAATAAAATCCTTATTTCCTTTCTCATCTGCTAGTTCACACAATTTCAAATATAAATCCCTAAACTGCATTTCTTTCTTTTCATAATCTCTTCTCTGTGATTTTGTTGCCGTATCTAGAGACCACTCATATGGCATATCATTAAATTCATTCGCAACTTTATTAAATTCATTAATTAATGATTGATTTTCTGCTGTAAGTTCATAATTATCCCAATTTCCTGAATATAAAACATTAACTTTTCCATTCTCTAAAATCTCCAAATCAAAATCAGAATTATTTGTTTTATCAACTAATAATTTTAATATTTCTATATCAGCATCACTTAATCTTTCATTTAAAAAGCTTCTTACTTTAGATTTTTCATTTTTTACTAATGAGTATTCTTTTTTTATTCCAGCCCAAATTTTACCAAAAAATTTCTTTTTAGAAGAATCCTCTTTAAACTCACGTTGAGCATCTTCTTTTATAATATCAAACTTAAATTGTAAAAAATTTTCTATTATTAGATGTTTTTGAGCGTCGGAAAGATTAAAATTAGAAAGGTGTTCGAAAATCTCTATTTTCTTCTCTTTTACTGACTTTAATTCCGAAGATTTTTTCTCCTTATCTTTCTCTGATTCTTGATTTTCTTTTTCTAAAATTTGAATTTTTTCTTCTATTTTTTTTATAAATAAATCCGTAGTTTCCTTATAACTATCAAAAAGAACTTTTGCATTTTCAACCCCCTCGATCTTAATCTTTTTAAAATTAATTTTTTTAGCTAAATCATTTAAATACTCTTTTACATTCAATGCTTTTTCTAAATATTCATTTAATTCATCAATTGAATCACTCTTATCGATATCAAAATTTATAAAAGTATTTAACGCTTGCCTGAAATCCTCTAAATTTTCACTTGTTTCATTTTCTGCTAAACCTTGAATTTTTTCTTCTACTTTTGTTATAAATTCTTTAACCAAACCAAAATAACCATCAAACAAAGTTTTAATTTCTTTATCAACTGGATTATCTAAATCACCACGTAGAATTCGAAAATCCTCTAATGCCACAAGAGCACTTTTTGCCTCTGATAGATAATGTTCCAATTCTTCTAAATTGTTACTACTAATAAAATCAAAATATACAAATGAAGACACTGTTTTTTCAAAAAATTCTTTTGCGGTCTCTGCTTCACTGAGCTCATTTTGTATATTTGAATTATCTTCTATAGAACTTTTCTCTGTTGTTTGTTTTTCTAATTTTTTCTGATTAGGATCCCATGAATTTAAATTTAATGACGGATCTTCTGGATTAATATTATATTGTTTACATATATCATTCCATTTTTTATCATCTAAAGTATTACCGGACTCTAATAATTTATATATTTGTAATAATAATGAACTTCTAAGTGTACCAAAGGACTCTCTACTATTAACTTTTGGTTCATCTCCATAACCGACACCATTAAGAATTTTAGAATCAAGTTCTACCTGTTTTGTAAATAGAGGTATGTTTTTAGAACTACCATCATTTTTATTATCAGTATTTAAAATTTCTTGTATAATCTCAGATATTTCTCCGTAATTATTTTTATCAAAATAAATTACAACTTTATCTGATCTATTATAAGAATGCGAAAATCGCTCCCCAATATCTTTTTTCTCTGACTCTAGATGACGCAAATAATCACTTGAATAATTTGGTATTTTAATCTGACAATTTAAATTGCTACCTTTTATTTTTTTCACAAATGAACCAAAAAAGTCTGGTGCAAAATTCATATCTATATTAATATAAAATCTACCGAGCTCCTGAATATTGCGTATATTTTGATTATCGTAATAAAACCACGATCCGTTTTGTAATCCGGTAAACGACTCACACATCTTATCTATTTTAGAAGAATATTTTTGCAAATAATTTTCCCAGTTCTCTGGTAATTGTTCCTCGTATATCCCATTATAAAAATTATAAAATAGATCCTTTATATATTCATAATCATCAGATTTTCTAGCAGATCTTGTTTTAAAATAATCACTTCCTAAAAATTCTAAAAATTTATTTAAGATTTCTTCCGCAGTTTTATTCTCTAATTTTATATTTTTATATTCTGGATTCTTTAAAAATTCTTGAACTTTTTGTCTTAAATTGTATTTTCTGGTAATAAAGTTTATAGAAATCTCTCCACTTCTAACTCGATTAATAGTCTGTATTAAAAGCTCTGGAGAGTATTCTTGTTGAGATCCTCTTATTGTCCCGATTTCTTTTATAGCAAAAAACAAATCTTCAAAATTTTTAGCACTATTAATCTTTTTTTCTTTCATTTCTTCTATTTCTTGAGAGTATTCTATTTCCGATTTTTTTGATGCATTCTCTTTGTTAATTTCTTGTACCTCCTGCTTGGGCTTATTTTCTCCCATCTTTTCCATAATTTCAATAAGTTTTCTTGCATGCATCTTGGCCCATTGAATTTGTTTTTCATTATTTTCATAATCCATACCATCTTCTGGATTTTGTATTCCCTCCTTTTTTCTATTTTCTATATCATTTTCTTTCCAACTCATTAAAATCTGATATGCAATAGCCATTTCTAAATCATTGATATTAGAAAAACTTTTATAGTACTTACTATAGCGGTCCAAAATCATTTTGTAGTTTATGCCTGTTTCTATGCTGGTATTTGAATTATCAAAAATTTTACTATATAAACTCTCAACCTCTGATTCCATATATTGATAATCTTTTGGATTGTCTGGCAATTTTGTTTTAATGAATCTTTGAATAATTAAATTTGGATTTGATGAATCAGATTTATAGTCTTGATTATTTTCTTTATTGATTTCATCAATAGCAATATCAAAATCGCTCAATCTTATATTGACCATGTTGATCCTATCCTCAATTTGTGGAACTAAGTCCTCTAAATTATTTAAAAAAATAAATTCAGGAGATTTTTGATCTATGGTTTCTGCATTTAAAAATCCCTGTTTAATTTCCATAATTTCTAAATTTATTTCTTTCAATAATTGAGTCGCTTTTTTAAGAGCTTCTTCTGCCTTATTTTTATTAAACTGTTTAATTTTTTCTGGACTATTATATTCTACAAATTTTTCATATTCACTACCGTAATTATTTTCTTGTTGTGATTTAAGTTCTTTATTCATAAATTTTAATTATTTATTTAAAAATTTCTTTCTTAAATGTTGAACTTTTTTTTCTGTAATAATTGTTTCTAATTGCTTGAGTATTTTATTTTTTTTCTGTTCTAAAATATATAATTCAGACATTATTATATTAAACTCTCTATCTATCTGTTCTGCGAGTTTTCTATAGTCTTTTGTTTTTATTTCTAATTTTTTCATTTATTTAATTTTATTTTACTATATAATTATACAACTTTTTATATTTTTTGTCAATAAATAAAAAATATAAAGAAAACAAAATAAATATAAGGGCCATAATTTGCGGAAATCTAATCCCAAATATCTTTAATGTATTATCAATTCTTAAAAATTCCATAAAAAACCTTATAATTCCATAACCTAAAATATACAATAAAAATATTTTTCCATCTTTATAATACTTCTTAAATATTTTTAATAACAAAAAAAAGAATAATAAATTTAATATAAATTCATATATAAATATTGGATGATGATGAAATCCTGTTTTTTGTATATAAATTGCCCATGGTAAATTTGAAATTTTTCCATACAATTCTTCATTAAAAAAATTTCCCCATCTACCTATTGCCTGACCAAGTGGCAAAACAAGAGCAAAAATATCAAAGTATTTTAAAGTATTTAATTTGTGCTTCTTACAATAAAAATAAATTGTTAATACTCCTGAAATTATTGCTCCCTGAATCGCAATTCCTCCGTGCCAAATTTTAAATATCTCCCAAAAATTATATCTATAGTATTTAAAATCAAAAAATAAAACAGAATAAATTCTTGCCCCAATTATTCCAAAAATTATAAGATAAAAATATAGATTTTCTAAGTGGTCTTTTTCAACCCCCCTATCTTTTGATAATTTTTCTATCAAATACATACAAAGCAAAATTCCAATAACTATAATCACACCATAAAAATAAATATTTATGTTGCCAAATTGAATTAAAGTTGGATCTGGATTTACATTTATCATTTATTTGTTTCATTTTTTACTCCCTGCAATAACTGTTCCCAAATTTGTTTTGTTATAACTCCCTGAAAAAGATATCCATTTACAAAGAATGTAGGAGTTCCATTAACCCCAGCTCTTAATGCAAGATTTACATCACTATAAATTGTTGATTCGTATTTCTTTGAAGAATAACAGGTTTCAAATTTATCCATATCAAGTCCTAATTCTTTTGCAAATCTCATAAACGCAGATTCACTTAAAATTCTCTGATTTTCAAAAAGTTTATCGTGCATTTCCCAAAATTTTCCTTGTTCGTTTGCACAAGTTGCTGACAATTCCGAAGTTAAATCATCTGAAATGGGAAAATATCTATAAATTAATTTAACATCATTTTTATTTTCATTCACAAATAATTTCAAATCATCATAAGCAGATAAACAGTGGGAACAATTAAAATCCGCGAATTCAACTATTGTCATAATTGGTTTCGTAGATCCTCTACTTGGAGACGCATTCGATTCTAATTCCCCTCTAGATACATCTTCTTTTTGAACATTAGAAGATCCTAAATATCGTGAATATTGAGTAATGTCGGTATTATTTATAATTATTGAACCGCTTTCAATTGCCCTTTTATAAAGAAATATTTTTCTTAAAAATAAAAATCCGGATACTAAAAAGAAAAATAAAAAAACACCTAATAAAATTTGCCATTTTTTGATTCTTTTCATATTTTTATATATTAATAAATTTATTATCTAAATTATACGCCAAATTTAAAATATTTTCTTCGTCCATGTATTTTCCTATAATTTGAAGTCCTATTGGTAAATCATTTGATTTAAGTGGAATAGAAATTGCGGGAAGTCCTGCAATATTTACTGAAACAGTAAAGATATCTGAAAAATACATAGTTAGTGGATCTTTAATTTTCTCTCCAATTTTAAATGCTTTACTTGGGGAAGTTGGTGTTAATATAAAATCTACTTTTTTAAAAATTTCATTAAATTTATTTTTTATATCTAATTGGACTAATCTAGCTTTATTATAATAGGCATCTTTATAACCACTTGACAAAACATATGTTCCTATTAAAATTCTCCTTTTAACCTCATCTCCCATGCCTATAGTCCTGTTATTTTCATATGCGCTTTGTAGGGATTCATATAATTTAGAATCAAATCCATATCTAAATCCATCATATCTTGCTAAATTTGCAGATGTTTCAGCTGGTTGGATAATATAATAAACATATAACGCGCAATCCATAAAAGACATATCAATTTCTCTTACTTTTATTTTAGCTTTCTTTAAATTTTTTATTAAATTATCAAAAGATTCTAATACATCATTGTCGATTGAAAATTTTTGAAAATTTTTAGGAATTCCTATTGTAATATTTTTTATATCTGATTGAATTCTTGAGATATCAAATATTTCTGATTTTAAACTAGTCATATCATGCTTATCTCTACCACAAATTGCATTAAAAGAGATAGCACAATCCATAACTGAATTTGCAATTACTCCGATTTGATCAAGTGATGATGCAAGAGAAATAAGTCCGCTTCTAGATACTCTACCATAGCTTGGTTTAAGACCATAAACACCACAAAAACTTGCTGGTTGTCTTATTGAACCACCAGTATCGCTTCCAAGTGAAAACACACAATGATCTGCGGAAACTGAAACAGCGCTTCCACCCGAAGAACCACCAGGAACCCTAGTCTTATCATGTGAATTCAAAACAGGACCGAAAAATGAAGTTTCATTTGATGAACCCATTGCAAATTCATCCATATTTGTTTTTCCTATTATAACTACACCACTATTCTTTAATTTTTCTATAACATGAGCATCGTAAGGTGCTATATAATTAGCCAACATTTTGGAAGCAGCTGTACATTTTTTATTTTTTACTAAAATATTATCTTTTATAGCAACTGGAATACCCTCTAAAAGTTCTAATTTTTTACCTGATTTAATTTTTTCATCAATTTTTTGAGCTTGTTCTATAGCATCATCTTCAAATATAGATATAAAATCATTTAAAGCATCTATTTTGATTTTCTCTATACACGATCTAATTAAATCAACACAAGAAATAGATTTAGTATTTAAATCTCTATTTATTTTTTCTATTGTTAATTTTTTATCCATAAATTTATAAAACTTTTTTTACTCTTAATAAATTATCTTTTTTATCACTAAACTGAGATATCAATAAATCTTCTGGAAAATCTTTTATTTCGTCTTCTCTTAAATTAACATCTTTGTAATTATTCGCTTTTATTTTTTTTGAAACCTTATATTTCTGAATTTTTTTTATATGGTCTAAAATATCATTAATATCTTTAAATAAAATATTTTCTTCATTTTCGGAAAGTTTAATTTTTGCAAGTCCTGCGATTTTTTCAATTTCTTTTTTTGTTAACATAATATTAAATTATTAAATATATTCATTTTAATTCTTAGTAGCCTTAAACCTCAATTTCTAATCCTCAATTAATTTTTCAAATTCTTGTTCGTTTATTATTTTCACTCCTAATTTTTCTGCTTTATCAAACTTAGATCCGGGATCACTACCAAAAACCAAATAATCAACTTCAGAACTAATTGATGATGAAACCTTTCCGCCCAATTCTCTTATGACTTTTTTTGCATTATCGCGTGTAAAATTATTTAATGTTCCAGTTAATACTAAAATTTTTCCTTTTAATTTTTGACTTTTTATTTTAATTGGAACTATTTTTACACCCAATTCTATAAGTTTATTTATTAAATTTATATTTTTATTATTATTTAAAAATTGATAAACACTTTCACAAACTTTTGGTCCGATATCATTTATTGAAATTAGATCTTCTTTGCTTGCTTTCATAAATTTTTCTAAATTTCCAAATCTATAAGCTAAAATTGAACTTATTTCATCTCCAACATGTCTTATTCCAAGTGAATAAATAAACCTATCAAAATTAATTTCTTTACTATTTTCTATAGATTCAATTAAATTATCGGCGGATTTATCTGCAAACCTTTCAAGTGGCAATAAATCCTCTTTTTTTAATTTAAAAATATCTGAAGTATCTTTTATAAGTCCACATTCTATTAATTGCTCAACAATTTTTATTCCGAGTCCTTCTATATTAAATGCTTTTTTTGACACAAAATGAATAATACTCTCCTTCTGAATTGCATAACAATTTTTATTTGAACAATAATAATTTACTTCTGATTCTTTTTTATAAACATCACTATTACATACTGGACATTTTCTTGGAGCTAAAACTTTTTTTTCATTTCCATTTCTAAGTCTTATTAAAACCTCAACAATATCTGGAATTACATCTCCTGCTTTTTGTAAAATTACAGTATCACCTATTCTTACATCTAATCTCTTTATTTCATCAAAATTATGAAGGGTTGCTCGACTCACTACGGAACCAGCGAGTTTTCTCGGTTCTAAAACAGCTACTGGGGTAATTGCACCAGTTCTTCCAACTTGAAAAATAATATCTTTAACTTGAGAAGTTACCTGTTCTGCTGGAAATTTATATGCAATCATCCAACGCTCTGTTTTGCCAACATTTCCTAACCTTTTTTCAAGTTCTAAATTATTAACTATAATAACAACTCCATCGGTCATGTAATCTAATTTTTTTCTTTTTTCTTCCCATTTTTTTAAATATTCTTCTACTTCTTTACCGTTTTTACAATATTCATTATGATTACTTATTTTAAATCCAAAATCTTGGAGTATTTCATGTTCTTCTTCGTGAGTTTTTTGCCCAAGATTTTCATCAAAATAATACGCAAAATACAACAGTTCTCTCTGTCTTGTAACACTGGGGTCTAACTGTCTAATGCTTCCAGCGGCGATATTCCTTGGATTTGCAAATGGCCCTAAACCATCTCGCTCTCTTTGTTTATTTATTTTTTCAAAATATGATTTTGTTAAAACTACCTCACCTCTTACTGTTAATGTTTCTGGAATTTTTCTTTTTTGGTCTCTTAATTTTAAGGGAACGCTTTCTATTGTTTTAATATTATTTGTTACATTTTCACCAATTTTTCCGTCACCACGAGTTGCAGCATTTTGTAAAATTCCATTTTTATATGTTAAAACAACAGTAAGTCCATCTAATTTTAATTCGCAAAAATAATCATACATACCCTCTACTATTTTTTTATTTCTATTCTCCCACTCATAAAACTCTTCTATAGAAAATATATCTTGTAATGATAAAACCTGAAAACTGTGAGGAATTTTTTCAAATTTATCAAGTGCAATTCCCGATACTCTAATAGATGGAGAATCTTTTGTTATAAATTCTGGATATTTTTTCTCTAAATCAAATAATTCTTTTTTAAGTGAATCAAGTGCCGCTTCAGAAATTTCTGATTTATCTAAAACATGATATAGATATCTATGATGATCTATTTCCTTTTTCAATCCCTCTATTCTTTTTTTTATTTCTAATCTATCCATATAAAATTATTTATTACAAATCATCCTTAACTAAGGATTGTTCAGAAAATATTACATAATCAAAAAGTCCAGACAGCGGATCTCTATTTCTTAAAATCACAGAAAGGGCTTGTTTATTTCCACCCCTAGAGTCTCCGGGGTACTGACCTACTGTTTTTATAACATATACATTTTTAAATAATAACTGTTCTGGATCGCCCGTTTCTTTATTCTTTCCAAAAGCCTTTATGGTTAAATTATATATATCACAAAACAATGCTTTTATTCTAAATTGATAAATTTTTGTGGGATCAAAATCTGAACCACCAACACTTTTTATAGCGCTATTTCCAGAATATGGAGGATTATTTAACAAAGATTTAAAAATATGGTGCGTTGACTCATCCCAATTTACAGAACCATCACTACTATGAGACCATTGATTTGCTGTCAATTCTATCCATGAACTGTTTGACGATTCTTCGGTAGAACAATTATCCTCCCAGGAAATTTCCAAATATGACAAATCACTGCTTTGACTAAAATTTGCGGAATCAAACATATCAAATTGAAAAAAATCATTTTTTTTGAGACCAATATTGATACTGGGTGATGTTGTACTGACATCTCTTATAATTTTTGAATCTTCTGTGCCTGAACCGGGCATATAACCCAACTCCCTCATATTTAAATCCTCAACATCAATTTCCTGTTTTTTTCTTATATAATAAACGGCTTGTTCGTTGCCTGATTCGGCACCATAAAAAGCGATGTTTGCATTATCATTACTTTTAGATTGAGTTATCTGTCTCAAGGATAATCTAGATATATACAAAACACTAGATAAAATTGCTGTCATAATTAAAAAGGCTAAAAGTAATGCAGATCCATTTTTAAAATTAAATTTCATAATTATTCTGTATAATTTCTTGAACTTATTGTAGTTTGTAAAAAAATTT
>DAORGW010000011.1:0-14806 GCA_035356975.1 bacterium
CAACATCAGCAGATGAAGGAGATCACGACCTTAATTCAAGTGCTACACCAGCAAGCACATTCTACACACTAAAACAAGTCTATGAAGCAATTCCAACTCTTGAAGCGGGTAAGATAGTAACTGGCACAACATATATGGGCGTAACTGGCACCGCCATAGAAGGTGCTGATTTATCAAATATGTTCAATGGTAGTCTAACAGCAGGTGGATTTCCAGGTGGAGCAACATCAACAGGTGGAGTAGATGATTATAATAATGCAGAAAATCCACCAGCAGACAGATATGAAGCAATATGGACACAATGTACACTAGACAATAATTATTGTGAAACAGGAGATGACTTTGCACAAGCAAAGGACAATAATACCAACCTTATATGGGCTCTTCCATGTGCAGGAGCAGGATGTTCATCAAATAGCACCACCACACAAAATTATTATACTTGGGATGGTAGCGATGGTTGGGATGTAAGTAATAATGGAATGACAGCTCAAGAATTATGTTCAAGTTTGGGATCAGGCTGGTATCTTCCTCACCAGAAACAACTTATGCAAGCTTACATAGATGGTTCTTATGGTAATCTTGAATTTTCCGGTGCAAATGACAATTACTGGTCTGCTACTACGATATCGAACAACAAGGATGACAATGCGTGGGACGTCAATTTGTCGAACGGGAACACGAACAACAACGATAAGAGTGAGGCCTACAGAGTTCGTTGCGTTCGTTTGGCAAATTAATATTTGATTATTTCATTATTTAAGTTATTTGATTATTTATTACCCCCCACTATGTTTCATAGTGGGGGGATAAAAAATTTAAATTTTTATGTCTCAATATGATCATTTACAAATTTTTAGATCATCATACAAATTGACTCTTGAAATTTATAAAGCATCACATAATTTTCCAAGAGAATACAAGTATACATTGGGTCAAAAGTTAAAAGATTTTTCATCAGATTTTATAAATTTAATAATTCTAGCAAATTCTCAGAAAGAAAAATCAAAGACACTAGAAGATGCAAGACTAAAATTAGAACAATTAAAAATTCACATTAGGCTATCGTCTGATTTAAAAATTTTAGGAATAAATAGGTTTGAGTTGTTTGCTGTATCTATTGAAGAAATATCAAAACAACTTTCTGGTTGGTATGATTGGTCATCTCAGCACACAATGGAACAAAAATAAAAAAATATAAAAAGAGCCAGAATTTTAAATACTCGCGGGTATTGAAATAGGGCTTTCATTGCGATCTCATTCGGTTGAATTTCAACCATTATTTACAAAAATTTGTACTTTCCTTTTGAAAGATCGAGTTTTGGTGTTTTTAAAGTGATGAGATATTAATTTTCCGGTACAAATGACAATTACTGGTCTGCTACTACGATATCGAACAACACTGACAATGCGTGGAACGTCAATTTGTCAAACGGGAACACGAACAACAACGATAAGAATGAAACCAACAGAGTTCGTTGCGTTCGTTTGGAAATGAATATTATATTTTTTCCTTGGCTCTTTTTATATTTTTTAAAAAGTCTTTTTTTATTTTGAAAGAATAAAAATTTGTATCCTTATTTTCTATATAATTTTTTATATACAAAAATCTGTTTTCGTATAGATTTTTTCTAAGATTATATGTGTTTGCATGTCTAAAGTGTCCATAATATGAATTTATTGTTGCAAGTATTTTATTTATTATTTTTATATCTGGATATTTTTTGAAATTATATAATTCCATTTGATAATTTTGCTTATATTCAAATTCTTCTAAAATTTTATTGAAATTATTTAATTTTCTTTTTAAGTTATTTACAACTCTGCGCCTTGATAAAATATAGTCTTTTTTTATTATATATCCAAGCCAACTTATTCCATTGTTTATATTTTGTAAAACTTGTTTTTTGGGATTAAGCTCTAAGGCCAATTTGTATTTTAAAAATTGTGATATTTCATTTCTGTAATAAATAAGTTCATTTTTATCTTTAGATAAAATAACAAAATCATCTACATATCTCATATAATATTTTGCTTTTAATTTATGTTTTACGAATTGGTCTAGTTCGTTTAGATAAACATTTGCAAAAAATTGAGATGTTAAATTGCCTATTGGAAGTCCTTGAGTATTTGGAAGGTAAAAAAGTGATTTATGCTTTGGAATTAGTTGAAATAAACCTTTATCTCCTTTTTTGTGAAAGTTTTGAAGTGGATCGCAGAATATTATTTGTTTTGTAAGACATAAAATTTTTTCATTTTTTAAATTTTTTGAAATAATTTCAAATAGTATTTTTTTGTTTATGTTCATAAAAAATCCTTTTATATCTAAATGAATGAAAAAAGCTTCATTGTTATATTTTTTAGTAATCTGCCGTATAAATTTGTTTAGGTATTTTATTGATTTGTGAGCACCTTTTTCTTTTCTATTTGAATATGAGTGGAATATAAATTTTTTTTCAAAAATTGGTTCAAGAAAAATATATAATAAATGGTGAATTACTCTATCTCTAAAATCTGAGGCAAAAATTTCTCTAAGCATCGGCTCTTTTATTACAAAACATATAAATCTACTTGGTGTATATATTTGATCGTTTAGCTCATTTTTTAGTTTTAAAATCTCTGATTCTAGGTTTATTTCAAATTTTATTGCATTTTTTGTATTTCTTTTGTTTTTACGACAATCAAGATATGCTTTGTATATTTTTTGAAAGGTGAATAAGTTTTTCATTGGATTTTTAATATTGACTAATTATATAAGTTGTGATAACCTATTTTAGTATTAGTGGGAAATTTTATAAACATAATTTTTTAATTTATCCAGTTCATTAAACTCCGCTTGACTGGACACTCAAAAATAATGCCAACAATAAATCAATTAAGAAAAAATCCAAGAAAAAATAAGGCAAGAAGACCAAATGCCGTGGGCCTTAAATTTAGACAAAATACTTTAAAAAGAACAAAAAAATATAGTTCGGTAGGATCTCCTTTTAAAAGAGGAGTTTGTGTAAAAGTAACAACAACTACACCTAAAAAACCTAATTCAGCTCTAAGAAAAATTGCAAGAGTAAGATTGTCAAATGGTCAAGAAATTACAGCTTACATTCCTGGAATGGGTCATAATTTACAAGAACACTCAATAGTTATGGTAAGGGGCGGTAGAGTAAAGGATTTACCGGGAGTTGCTTATCATATCGTCAGGGGTGTTTATGATTCTCAGGGTGTTGAAAATAGAAAACAAGGAAGATCATTGTATGGAGCTAAGAAAGCTAAAAAATAATTAATACAGTTATCGGTCGTTAGCGGTTAGCCATTAGGAGCTAACAGCTAATAGCTGACAGCTAATATATATATGAGAGGTAAAGCACAATCAAAAAGAAAAATTAATCCAGATCCAAAATTTAATAGTTTGGTTATTGGAAAGTTTATAAATTATATAATGAGAATGGGTAAAAAATCTGTAGCCCAATCAATAGTTTATAAATCACTTGATATAATTTCAGAAAAAACAAAGCAAGACGGACTTTCTGTTTTTAATTTGGCAATAAAAAATGTAGCCCCATCACTTGAGGTAAAAGGAAGAAGAATAGGTGGTGCTAATTATCAAGTTCCAATTGTTGTTTCAAATGAAAGAAAACAAGTATTAGCATTTAGATGGATAATTGATTCAGCAAGAGCAAGAAAAGGTAGGGCAATGGCAGAAAAATTAGCAGATGAAATAATTTCAGCATCAAACAATGAAGGTGAGGCGATGAAGAAAAAAATTAATGTACATAAAATGGCTGAATCAAACAGAGCTTTTGCACATTTTGCGAGATAAATATTGGGGCCTAGGGCCTAAGATATAGGACTTAGGATTTTTTAAATTAAAAATAAAATTAAATTAAATTAAAATTTAAAACCGAGTATGAATAAGATCTGTATACTTAATACTTCAAACTTCATACTTTAAACTTAACATTATGCCGAGACAATATTCATTAGAAGATACAAGAAATATAGGTATTATTGCCCATATAGACGCTGGTAAAACAACAACTACTGAGCGTGTTTTGTTTTATACAGGAAAAAAACATAAGATTGGAGAGGTTCATGATGGAGCTGCTGAAATGGATTGGATGGAACAAGAAAAAGAAAGAGGAATTACAATTACATCTGCCGCTACAACATGTTTTTGGAATAATAAAAGAATTAATATTATTGATACTCCGGGACACGTTGATTTTACTGCTGAGGTTGAGCGTTCTCTTAGGGTTTTAGATGGGGCTGTTTGTGTTTTTGATGGATCTCAGGGTGTCGAACCGCAATCTGAAACTGTGTGGAGACAGGCAGATAAATATCATGTTCCAAGATTAGCTTATATAAATAAGATGGCAAAAATGGGGGCGGATTTTTATATGAGTATTGATTCTATTTTTAAAAGATTATCTACGAAAGCTGTTCCAATTCAAATTCCAATAGGAGCAGAGGGAGAGTTCAGTGGAATTGTAGATATTATAAAAATGAAGGCATATAGATTTGAAGGACAAAATGGAGAAAAAGAAGTTGAATTTGAAATACCAGAAGATCTAAAAGAAAAAGCACAGGAATTTAGAGCAAAAGTTGTTGAGATGGCAGCAGAAGGATCTGATGAATTGACAGAAAAATATTTAAATGGTCATGATTTATCGATTGAAGAAATAAAAAAAGGATTAAGAGAGTCAGTTATAAAAGGTGAGGTTTATCCCGTACTTTGCGGAGATGCACTTGCAAATCAAGGCATTCAATTAGTTTTAGATGCTGTTGTTGATTATCTTCCATCTCCAGTTGAAGTACCTCCAATTGAGGGAGTTGATAAACACAGTCAAGAAAAAATTGCAAGAAAAACTGATGATAATGAAAAATTTTCAGCACTTGCATTTAAAGTTGCAACAGATCCATTTGTTGGTAAATTAATTTTTGTGAGAGTTTATTCAGGAACTTTAAAGGCTGGTTCTTATATATATAATTCTTCAACAGATTCAAAAGAGAGAGTTGCAAGAATTGTTTATTTACACGCAAATTCTCGTGAAGAAGTAAATGAAATTTATGCTGGAGATATTGCTGGAGTAATAGGATTAAAGGATACAAAGACTGGGAATACTTTGTGTGAAGAGGGAGATAATATAATACTTGAATCAATTACATTTCCAGAGCCAGTTATTCATATGGCTATTGAACCAAAAACAAAGCAGGATCAAGAAAAGATGGGATTGGCTCTTGGTAAATTATCAGAAGAAGACCCAACATTTAAAATTAAAACCGATGAAGAAACTCAACAAGTTGTTATCTCCGGAATGGGAGAATTACATTTGGAAGTTTTAGTTGATAGAATGAAAAGAGAATTTAAAGTTGAAGTTAATACCGGTCAACCTCAAGTCGCATATAAAGAAACAATCAAAGGTAGCGCTGAGGCAGAAGGAAAATATATCAAACAATCTGGTGGTCGCGGACAATATGGACATTGTTGGATTAGGGTTGAGGCTCGTGAAAGAGGAGTTGGTCATGAATTTGTTGATGAAATTAAAGGTGGTGCCATTCCAAGAGAATTTATTCCTGCAATTCAAAAAGGTATAAAAGAAGCTTGTGATGAGGGAATTTTAGCACACTATCCAGTTATTGATATCAAGGCAACTGTTTACGATGGTTCTTATCATGAAGTTGATTCTTCTGAGGCTGCTTTTAAAATTGCTGGTTCAAAAGCTTTTAAAGATGCGTGTCGTGCAGCTCAACCAGTAATTTTAGAACCTATTATGAAGGTAAATGTAATTACTCCGGAAGATTATATGGGAGATGTAATTGGAGATTTGAATTCAAAAAGAGGTCAAATTGAAAGTATGGAAGATAGAGCAAATGTTAAATCAATAAACGCTAAGGTTCCATTATCAGAATTATTTGGTTATGCAACTACTCTTCGTGGTGCTACACAAGGAAGAGCAAGTTATTCTATGGAATTCAGCCATTATCAAGAAGTTCCACAAAAAGTTGCTCAGGAAATTATTGAAGGAAAAAGAAGATAATAAATAGCTATAAGCCATTAGCGTTCAGCTTTCAGAAAATTCCTATAGCTGACAGCTGAGTGCCGAAAGCCAAGAGAATAATATGGATATTGAGAAAATATTAGACATTGTAAAAAAAACAGATAGAGAAGTTATTTTTTCAAGAGATAATGGAGATGCTTATGTAATTTCAAGTTTAGAAGATTATTATAACAATTTAAATAAAAATAACAGTAATTATGATGTTAAAAAGGATGATGATTACGCTATTTCTGTAAAAAAACTTATAATGCCATAGATATTTGCATTTTTTTCAATAATTTGTTATTATAGTTTATGCAATTTATTTCAATATAAATTTCAGTGGATATTCCACTATTTATAGTTAATTTAATTAATCATTCCCACAAATGGGATAAATAAAATTATGGCAGAAACATTTAGCAGAACAAAACCCCATGTAAACGTTGGAACAATAGGCCACGTTGATCATGGTAAAACAACTTTAACAGCTGCTATTTTACAAGTACTAGCAGCTCATGGTGGTGTTGCTCAAAATAAATCAGTTGATCAAATTGATAACGCCCCAGAAGAAAAAGCAAGAGGTATTACCATTGCTACAGCTCACGTTGAATATGAATCAGAAAAGAGACATTATGCTCACGTTGATTGTCCAGGACACGCTGATTATGTTAAAAACATGATTACCGGTGCTGCACAAATGGATGGAGCAATTCTTGTAGTTTCAGCTGCTGATGGAGCTATGCCTCAGACAAGAGAACACATTCTTCTAGCAAGACAAGTTGGTGTTCCTTATATCGTGGTTTTCTTAAATAAAGTAGATCAAGTTAGCGATCCAGAGCTTATTGATTTAGTCGAAGAAGAAGTAAGAGATTTATTAAAGAAATATGAATTTCCAGGAGATGAAATTCCATTTGTAAGAGGATCAGCACTCAAAGCATTAGAGGATCCAAAAGGAGATTTAGGTAAACCAATTTTAGAACTCATGGCTAAACTTGATGAATATATTCCTGAACCAGTTAGAGAATTGGATAAACCATTCTTAATGCCTATTGAAGATATCTTTTCAATTGAAGGAAGAGGAACAGTTGTAACAGGAAGAATTGAAAGAGGTGTTTTGAAATTAACTGATGAAGTTGAAATAGTTGGTATTAAAGATACAACAAAGACAGTTGTAACTGGTATTGAAATGTTTAACAAATCTCTTGATCAGGGACAGGCTGGAGATAATGCCGGAATTTTATTAAGAGGTACAAAGAAAGATGATGTTGAAAGAGGACAAGTTTTGGCAAAACCAGGAAGTATTACTCCACATACAGATTTTGAAGCAGAAATATATATTTTATCTAAAGAAGAGGGTGGAAGACATACACCATTTTTCAAGGGCTATAAACCACAGTTCTATATCAGAACAAGTGATGTTACTGGAGATGTAGAATTACCAGAGGGTACGGAAATGGTTATGCCCGGGGATACAGTTAATTTGAAAATCAAATTAATTCACCCAGTAGCTTTAGAAGAAAAACAAAGATTTGCTATCAGAGAGGGCGGTAAAACAGTTGGAGCAGGAGTTGTTGTTAAAATAATGAAATAATTTATTTATCTTTTCCCCACCATGTTTTATGGTGGGGAAAAATTGTATATTAATAATCTATATGGAAAAGAATAAGAGTAAAAAAGAAAAAGTTGAAGAAGGTTCTACAGCAAGTAGAATTAGAATAAAACTAAAAGCATATGATCACATGCTTATTGATCAATCAACAAAAACAATTGTTGATGTAGCACTTAGAAACGGTGCAAAAGTTATAGGCCCTATCCCATTACCAACAGATATAAAAAAATACACAGTATTAAAATCAACTTTTGTTCATAAAGACGCAAGAGATCAATATGAAATGAGAACACATAAAAGACTTTTAGATATTATAGATCCAGATAGGAAAACAATAGATGCACTTATGAGTTTAGACCTTCCAAATGGTGTTGACATAGAGATAAAGATGTGATAAGCTCTTTATAAGTTAATTTTTATTAAATTGTTTTGAAAAGTATTTAAAAACCCCCAGACAGGGAAGTGTTAAATAATTTTACAATAACAAGTAGGAGATTGAAAAAACCAATTAATTAATTCTGCAAAATTAGTACGAGATTTAGCAGAATCGCAACTTTACGTTTTTTAAATATATTTAGAAGAGGTAAGGTTACGATTTTTTATATTATAAAGACATGAATTTTATACTAGGAACAAAAATTAGAATGACTCAAATATTTACTGAAGATGCTAGAGTTATTCCTGTTACTGAAATTAGTGTAAAGCCAAGTACAGTATTAAGAGTTAAAACAAAAGAAACAGATGGTTATGAATCTGTTGTTTTAGCATACGGAAATAAAAACAAGGTTAGTAAATCAATATTGGGATTTTTTAAAAATTTAGGTAAATTTAGATATATAAGAGAATTCAGAACTGATGGAGAAAATATTGAATTAAAACAAGGAGATAAAATAGGACTTAATTCTTTTACAGAGGGCGAAAAAGTAAAAGTTTCTTCTGTGTCAAAAGGAAAAGGATTTCAGGGTGTTGTAAAAAGACATGGATTTAATGGTGGACCAAGAACTCACGGTGACAAAGATCAGATGAGAATGGGTGGATCAGTTGGGGCAACTGAACCAAGAAGAGTTTTTAAAGGAAGAAAAATGCCAGGAAGAATGGGTTCTGATATGGTTTCAATTAAAAATTTAGAGATAGTTAAAATAGACCCAGAGAAGGATTTATTATATGTTATGGGCGCAGTATCTGGTGGAAGAAATGCTTTAGTTATGATAATGGGAAGTGGAAATATGAAAATTTATGAAGATATCAAAAAACAAGAATTAGTAAAAGAAAATATTGAAGAACCAACCGTTGTAGAATCAATTGATAATTCAGTAGAAGTTCCAATTACAACAGAGGAAAAACCACAAGAACAGGAAATAATTGAAAATAAAGAAGATGTAAAAACCGAAGAAGCTATAGAAAATAAAGAAACAAAACAAGAATAATTTTATGTTAAAGACAAAGATTTACAATTTAGAAGCAAAAGAAACAGGAGAACTAGAGCTAAATGAGAAGATTTTTGGTATTAAAATAAGCGCTCCAGTTATACAACAAGTTGTAGAAGCTCATCTTGCAAATAGACGTCAGGTTTTAGCACACACAAAACAAATTGGAGAAGTTCGTGGTGGTGGTAAAAAACCATGGAAACAAAAAGGAACAGGACGTGCAAGACAGGGTTCTATTAGATCACCACAGTGGAAGGGTGGAGCAGTAACCTTTGGTCCAATAAAAGATAGAAATTTTGTAAAAAAAGTAAATCAGAAAATGAAACAAAAAGCATTGTTTATGATATTTTCAGATAGATTTAATGAACAGAAGTTAACAGTTTTAGAAGATTTAAATTTAACAAGCAGAAAAACAAAAGACTTATTAGGTTCAATTTCAAAATTTAATTTAAATGATAAAAAAGTTTTGATTGGTATTGATAAGGTAAACGAGAATATATTGAAAGCATCAAAGAATTTGAAAAATATAAAAATTATGCCAGTCTCAAGTTTTAATGTTTATACATTGTTAAAATTTGATAATTTATTTTTAACAAAAAAGGCAGTTGAGAAAATAATCAAACATTTTAATAAGATATAATTATATGGGATTGTTTAGTAAAAAGACAAAAGACGAAGCAAAGAAAGATGATAAAGAAAAAATTGTTGAACAAACAAAAGATTTGACTATTGATGAAATAAAATCAGAAAAATCAAAAAAACCAGGAAAAGACAAAAAATCAGACACAAAAAAAGACACTAAAAATTCATATAAAGTTTTAGTTCGCGCGCTTATTACAGAAAAAGCATCTTATTTAAAATCAGAAAATAAATATTTATTTGAGGTTAATAAAAATACGACAAAAAACGAAATTAAAAAAGCAATTTTTCATGTTTATGGATATTGGCCAGAATCAGTTAATATAATAAATATAGGTGGTAAAAATGTAAGATATGGAAAAAATACAGGCACAACAAAAGGCAAGAAAAAAGCAGTAGTAACGCTTAAAAAAGGAGATAGTATAGAAATTTACGAAGGAGTATAAAATAATTTCAACTTAATATTTTCAATTTTCAATTTAAGGATATGGCAATAAAATTATACAAACCAACAACACCAGCAAGAAGAAAGACATCAGTTATTTCAAATCCTTTGGTTTCTAAGAAAATAAAATTACCAAAAAATTTAATTGTAATAAGAAAGAAAAATTCAGGAAGAAATAATCAGGGTAAAATTACAGTAAGACATAAGGGTGGTGGCGCAAAAAGATATATTAGATTAGTTGATTTTAAAATGGATAAATTTGACATTCCAGCAAAAGTTGAAAGAATAGAATACGATCCAAATAGAAATGCAAATATAGCTTTGGTTTGTTATAGAGACGGAGAAAGAAGATATGTTCTAGCTTGCGAAGGAATGAAACCAGGAGACCACATTATTTCATCAAAAACAAAATTAACATTGTCAGAAGGAAATAGATTTCCATTATCAATTATTCCAACAGGAATTTCAGTATATAATGTAGAATTAAAACCAGGAAATGGTGGTAAATTAGCAAGAAGTGCGGGAAATAAATTAACATTTATAGGTATAGATGGAGAAAAAGCACAGTTAAAATTGCCCTCAGGAGAAGTAAGAATAGTTTCAAAAGATTGTTTTGCTACCATAGGAACAGTTTCAAATGCAGAATTTAGAAATATACGATGGGGAAAGGCTGGAAGAATGAGACATCGTGGAATAAAACCAACGGTTCGTGGAAAAGTTATGAATCCATGCGATCATCCACACGGAGGAGGAGAAGGTAAGCATCCTATTGGTATGAAACATCCGAAAACATTGTGGGGTAAACCAGCACTTGGAGTAAAAACAAGAAAAAATAATAAATATAGTAATAAATTTATAATTTCAAGAAGAAAGAAAAGAAAATAAAATAGCTATTAGCTATTAACCACAAGCTTTTAGGAAATTCCTAGCTGACGGTTGAAGGCTGAATGCTGAAAGCTAAAATAATATGTCAAGAAGTTTAAAAAAATTACCATTTACATGTCCTAAGCTTTTAAAGAAACTTTCACAGATAAAACCAGGCGACAAAAAAACAGTTATAAAGACATGGTCAAGGGCATCAACAATTACACCAGAAATGGTGGGATATACTATTTATGTCCATAATGGAAAAGATCATTTACCTGTATTTGTTGTTGAAAATATGGTTGGACACAAATTAGGAGAGTTTTCACCTACAAGAAAATTTGTAGTTCACGGTGGTAAAATGGCAAAAGCTCAATCAAAGGGAAAGAAATAAATAAAATTTTATGGAAGTAATAGCAAAATTAAAACATTATCATAGTGCTCCAAGAAAAGTAAGAATTGTTGTTGATACAATAAGGGGTTTAAATGTAGTTGATGCAGTTTCACAATTGGAGAATTTAAATAAAAGAGCTGCGTATGGAGTTTTGAAACTTTTGAATTCTGCAATTGCAAATGCTGTAAATAATTTTTCTTTAGATAAAGACAATTTATATATAAAAATAATTTTAGTAGATCAAGGAATGGTTTATAAGAGATGGATGCCAAAAGCACATGGATCAGCCGGAAGAATCAGAAAATCTACAAGTCATGTTACAATAGTTCTTGATGAAAGAATTCCAACTGATAGTAAAAAGAAAATTAAAAAACAAGACAAAGAAGACACAAAAGAAGATGTAGATATTATCGATATAAAAGAAATCAAAAAAGAATCAGCTCAGAGAGTAAAACCAGTAAAAGAAAAGATAAATATAAAAAAACCATTACAAAAATCTAAATCAATTAAGAGCTTTGTAAGAAAAGCAGGAGATAAATAAAATGGGACATAAAGTAAATCCAATAGTATTTAGAATGGGAATGTCACAATCATGGAAATCAAAGTGGTTTAGTGACAAAAATTATATAGAATATTTAAAGCAGGATGTTTTAGTTAGAAAATTTTTGAAAAATAAATTAAAAGATGCTGGTATTGCCGAAATAGAAATAAAAAGATCTGCAGATATTATAGAAATTGTAATTCATTCTTCAAGACCGGGTGTTATTATTGGTCGCGGAGGTACTGGCGTAGAAGATATTAAAAAAGATATCACAAATAAATATTTTAAAAATATTAGAAAGAATTTGAAATTAACCATAGAAGAAGTTAAGCGTCCAATGTTATCAGCGCCAGTTGTTTTACAGGGTATGATTGATCAGGTGGAAAAAAGATTACCATACAGAAAAGTCATGAAGAAAACAATAGAAAAGGTTATGCAAGCAGGGGCAAAAGGTGTAAAAATAACAATGTCAGGAAGATTAAATGGAGTAGAAATTGCAAGAACAGAAACATTAAAACAGGGAAGATTACCACTTCATACACTGCGTGCCGATATTGATTATTCAAGGGGTACTGCACGTACAACTTATGGAGCAATAGGAATTAAAATTTGGATTTATAAAGGTGAGGTAATTATGGGCGCAGATAGAAAAGAAAATAAATCAGAAGAAAGAAAAAGATTTAATAAATTTGAAAATAAATCCGATAAATTTACTAAAAGACCCCAAAGAAAATATCAACCAAGAAAAACAGATTCAAAATAAGTAACAATAATTTAAATTAAGAATATGCTAGCACCAAAAAAAGATAAGCACAAAAAATGGCAAAGAGGTGACCAAATTAGAGGAGTCGCTACTTCTGGCAATCAGGTAAGTTTTGGAAGTTATGGACTTAAATCTAAAGAAGCCGGGTGGATAAGTTCAAGACAAATTGAATCAGCGAGGCGTGCTATTGTCCATCATTTACAGCGTGGTGCCAAATATTGGATTAGAATTTTTCCAGATAAACCAATGACATCAAAGAGTGGAGAAATTCCAATGGGAAAAGGAAAGGGAGCAGTTGATCATTATGTAGCAGTTGTAAAGCCAGGAAGCATATTATTTGAAATAGAGGGAATTAAAGAAGAATTAGCAAAGAGAGCAATGAATCTTGCTGCTCACAAATTACCAGTTAAATGTATTTTTGTTAAAAAATAAATAAATCTAGTTTTAATAAATATATGAAATTTAAAGAATTAAAAGAAAAAGCAACAAAAGATTTACACGAACTTTTGAAAGAAAAAAGAGAGCAATCAAGAGCCTTAAGATTTAGTATTTTTTCAGACCAAGAAAAACACGTAAGAAAAATTAGATCAGTAAAGAAACAAATAGCACAAATTTTAACAATATTAAATAATAAAAAACAAAATAATAATTCAGTTGAAAAATCAGAAGAAGGTAAATAAATTTTGTCGAGTTTAACTCGAATATAATAATATGACACAAGAAATTAAAAAAGATAAAGTTATAAAACAATTTAGAGAGCTAAAGGGTGTGGTTACTAGTGATAAAATGAATAAAACCGTTACAGTAAAGGTTGATACAAGTAAACAACACAAAATTTATAAAAAAAGATATATTGTAAGTAAAAAATATAAAGCACACGATGAATATAACCAATATAAAATAGGTAATCATGTTGTAATAAGACAAGTAAGTCCTATATCAAAAGATAAAAAATGGATTGTTGTTAAAAAAATAAAATAAAATATTTATTATAATTTAAATATATGATACAAGTGCAAACAATGTTAACGGTAGCTGATAATACAGGAGCAAAAAAAGCTCAGTGTATTAAAGTACTTGGTGGAACAAAAAGAAGATATGCTGGAATTGGCGACATTATAGTTGTTGTTATTAAATCAGCTCAACCACATCAAACTATTAAAAAAAGTGATGTAGTAAAAGCAGTTATTGTAAGACAACATAAAGAATTAAGAAGACCAAGTGGAATATATATAAGATTTGATGATAATGCAGTTGTAATTTTAGATAAAAATAATCAAGATCCAAGAGGAACAAGAATTTTTGGACCAGTAGCAAGAGAGCTTCGCGCAAAAGGATTTAATAAAATAATCTCACTTGCACCAGAAGTATTATAATAATAGAATAATTGAATAATAGATAAGATAAATTATATATATGAAAATCAAGAAAAATGACACAGTAAAAATAATTAAGGGAAAAGATAAGGGTAAAACAGGAAAAGTTACTCAGGTTTTTCCAAACCTAGGAAAAATTGTTATTGATGGAATAAATAAAAAATTTAAAAATTTAAGACCAAGAAAACAGGGTGAGAAGGGTCAAAGAATAGAATTTTTTGCTCCAGTTCCAGAATCAAATGTACAAATGATATGTAAAAAATGTGGAAGAACTGCAAGGATTGGTTATAAATTTTCTGAAAATAAAGAGAAATATAGAATTTGTAAAAAATGTAATGAATCAATTGATTAATTAAATATATGGCAACAATTAATATAAAAGATAAATATCAGAAAGAAGTTTTAAAACAGTTAAAACAAGAATTTGGTTTTAAAAATGTTTTATCAACTCCAAAATTAGAAAAAGTGACTTTAAATGTTGGACTTGGAAAGGCAATAAACAATAAAGAATATATAAAAATAGCAGAAGATACATTAAGAAGAATTACAGGACAACATCCAATTTTTACGAAAGCAAAAAAGTCCATTTCAGCATTTAAAATCAGGGAAGGAATGGTCGTTGGAGCAAAGGTTACATTACGTGGAAAAAGAATGTATGATTTTTTAGATAAATTAATTAATATTACATTTCCTAGAGTAAAAGATTTTAG
>DAORGW010000011.1:14906-28869 GCA_035356975.1 bacterium
AAAATATATGGCAACAACATCACAAATAGCAAGAGCAAATAAAAAGCCAAAATTTTCTACCAGAAAGAATAGAAGATGCTGGAGATGTGGTAGAATCAGAGGATACATGAGAGATTTTGATTTATGCAGAATTTGTTTTAGAGAACTTGCAAGTAAAGGTGAAATGCCGGGAATTAAAAAATCTAGCTGGTAATAATAAATAATAAATAAATTTTTATATCAATATTATGATGACAGATCCAATAGCAGACATGTTAACAAGAATAAGGAATGCTCAGGCCGTAAGGAAAGAGGATTTAGTTCTGCCATTTTCAAAAATTAAATATGAAATTTTAAAACTTCTTGTAAGAGAGGGTTATATTGAGTCAGTTGATAAAATTGAAGAAAAATCATATCCAGAATTACACGTTGTGTTAAAATATAAAGAGGATAAAAAGGCTTTCATAGAGCACATAAAAAGAATTTCTAAACCAGGACAGAGAATTTATGTCAGCAAAGATAAATTACCAAAAATTTTAAATGATTTTGGTTTGGCTATACTTTCAACATCTCAGGGAATAATGACAAACAAAAAAGCAAGAAGAGTAAAAATTGGTGGAGAGTTATTATTTGAAATTTGGTAGGTTTTAAAATTTAAAATTATATATATGTCAAGAATAGGAAAACAACCAGTAATAATAGGAGAAGGAGTAACCGTTCAGTTATCTGATGGATTTATTAATGTTTCTGGAAAAAAAGGAAAATTAACTGAAAAATTAGTGCCAGGAGTTGATGTCAAAATTGAGGACAATAAAGTAATTGTAAGTGTAAAAAATCCAGAAAATAAGCAACAGAGAGCAAAGTGGGGACTACAAAGAAGCTTGATAAATAATATGGTTAATGGAGTGACTAGTGGTTATGAGAAAAAATTAGAAGTAAATGGAGTTGGTTACAGAGTTGCTTTACAGGGAAAAAAACTAGTATTAAATGTAGGATTTTCACACCCAGTTGAATATAATTTACCAGAAACAGTAGATGGTATTGTTGAAAAAAATGTAATAACACTTACAAGTTTTGATAAACATTTATTGGGTCAAACAGCAGCTGAAATAAGAAATATTAAAAAACCGGAGCCTTATAAAGGCAAGGGAATTAAATATAGTGATGAAATAATAAGAAGAAAGGCTGGTAAGGTAGCTGGAAAGGGAGCATAAACATATGGATAAAAATAAAAAAATTGATTTATTAAAATCAAGAAGACATAAAAGAGTTAGAGCAATTATAAAAGGAACAGCAGAAAGACCTCGTCTAAGTGTTTGTTTTTCTTTAAATCACACATATGCTCAGTTAATTGACGATGTAAAAGGTGTTACAATAGTAAGCGCAAGTGATAAAGAATTGAAGACAAAAGGAAAAAATATAAAAGTAGCAGAAGAAATTGGAAAATTAATTGCAGAAAAAGCACTGACTAAAAAAATTACTAAAGTTGTTTTTGATAGAGGATCAAGAAAATATCATGGAAAAGTAAAAGCATTAGCTGATTGCGCAAGAACTAATGGTTTAGAATTTTAATAAATTTTTAATTATATAAATATGTCAGATAATAGACAAAGAAAAGATAATAGTGAAAAATATAAAGAGGCAAGAGAGAAGCCAGAATTCGAGCAACGCTTAGTTGATATTGCAAGAGTAAGCAGAACAACAACTGGTGGAAAAAGACTTAGATTTAGAGCTTGTGTTGTTATTGGAGATTTAGGTGGTAGAATTGGTTGGGGACTTGCAAAAGGAGCCGATGTAGCTATTGCAATTGAAAAGGCTGTAAATCAAGCAAAGAAACAGTTAATTAAAGTAGATGTAAGTAAAAATACTATTGCTCATGAAATAACTTATAAATTTAAATCTGCAAAAATTTTCTTAAAACCAGCACCAGAAGGACGTGGAATTATTGCTGGAGGTGTCGTTAGAGATGTTTTAGAACTCGCAGGATTTAAAGATGTTATTTCAAAAATGTATGGAGCAAATAATAAAGTTAATAATGTTATAGCTGTTTTTCATGCACTTTCTAGTTTAAAAAAACTAGATGAGAAAAAAATAGATGAATCTGTTGAGACCAGTACATCCGCTAAAAGCACAGTAGTTGAAAATAAAGAAATTAAAGAAGAAGATAAATAAAATAATTATAATAAATCATATGTTAAGTTTGAATAATTTAAAAACAGCTAAAGGGGCTAAGAAAAAAGCACAGAGAAGAGGAAGAGGAAATGCTTCAAGAAGAGGTAATTATTCTGGTCGTGGAATGAAGGGACAAAAATCAAGAAGTGGTGGTAAATCAGGACTTACAAAATTAGGCATGAGAAGTATGATTTTACAAATGCCAAAATTACGTGGATTTAATAGAAATAGTAAGGAAATTTATATAGTAAATGTAGGTGATATAGAAAAGACATTTAAAGCTGGAGATAGCATCACCCCAAAAGAACTATTTAAGAGGGATTTAATAAGATCAGCCAATGGGATTGTAAAAATTTTAGGAAATGGAAAGCTTACAAAGAAATTTAATGTATCAGCTCACAAATATTCTAAAACAGCGAAAGAATCAATAGAAAAAGCTGGTGGAGTTGCTACGGTTTTTATAAAAAAAGAGAATCCAAAATTAAAGAAAAGTAAGAAAAAAGAACAAAAATAATTTCTCAGTATCATGTTTACAGAAAGATTAAAACATATTTTCAAAGTTAAGGATTTAAGAAATGCTATAATTTTTGTTTTATTAATGCTTGTTTTAAGTAGAGTAATAGCACATGTTCCAATTCCAGGAGTAAATGTTTCCGGACTTAAAAATTATTTTCAATCAAATCAATTATTGGGATTACTTGATATATTTTCAGGTGGAGGATTAAAGAATTTTTCTATTGGAATGCTTGGTGTTGGTCCATATATTACAGCTTCAATTATAATTCAGTTACTTTCAATGATTATTCCATCACTTGAAGCTATGTTAAAAGAAGGGGAATCTGGTCAGAAAAAAATGAACATGTATACAAAATATTTGACCATTCCATTAACTATAATTCAGGCATATAGCTTTATAACTCTATTACAAAAACAATCAAACTATTCAATTATAGGACACCTAACATTAATGCAATATATTTCAGCAATGGTTACAATTACCGCCGGAACAATGTTATTGGTTTGGTTGGGTGATTTGATTACAGAAAAGAAGTTAGGAAATGGTGTATCTCTTCTTATTTTTGCTGGTATAGTAGCAAATTGGATTGGTTATGTTACAAAAATTGGTGTTGTATATGATCCATCAAAGATTTTAGGCATAATTTTATTTTTAGCAATTTCTTTACTTACTGTTGTGGTTGTGGTTGTTATAAATGAGGCGCAGCGTAATGTTCCTGTTTCATATGCAAGAAGAGTAAGAGGAAATAAAATGTATGGTGGTGTAAATACACACCTACCACTTAAAGTAAATCAAGCTGGTGTTATTCCAATTATTTTTGCAATTTCAATAATACTTTTTCCGCCAATGATAGCTAAATTTTTCCAAGCAAGTGGTAATCATATTGTTGTAAGCGTTGCAAATTTTATTATAAATCTTTTTCAGAATCAGACATTTTATGGAATATCATATTTTGTACTTGTTGTTGTTTTTACATATTTTTATACTGCAGTTATATTTCATCCAGATCAAATTGCTGATAATTTACAAAAAAATGGTGGATTTGTTCCTGGAATTAGACCTGGTAAAAACACAGCAGAGTATTTACAAAATATTGTAACAAGAATTAATTTTGCGGGGGCTTTATTTTTGGGAGTTATAGCAGTGCTTCCTGTTGTAATGCAGGGATTAACATCTGGAATAGGTTCTATGGTAATCGGCGGTACAAGTATTTTGATTGTTGTCTCTGTTGTAATTGAAACAGTAAAGGCAGTTAATTCTCAACTGACAATGAGAAATTACGAGGAATTATAGTAATAGTTTAATTTTTGATTGATTAATTGAATTCGGGTTTTATCCGATTTTTTGTTTGTTTTTATATATTGACAAAAATATTTATATATGGTATATTAATATGTTATTGTTCTTTGAAAATAATTTGTCTCCATTTTGGAGAATATATAAAATAGTCTTATAATGTCATAATCGTAAGTGGTGGGCTTATTAACAAAAGGTAAGGTTCAATGGAGGACCAAATGAAACCTTTGCAAAAAATTAAAGAAAGCGCCATTTTTGAAGGCGCGGAGATCAATCTTACAACCATGAGTTACAATGGAAACGTTGTGTTTGAGTGGTTGGAGAGTGCTTTAGGTGATGGAAAACCCATCATCAATCATTTTGTTTTCCCAAAGGGAAGACAAGATTTGAATGCCATAATCAGTCAGGAGCAATATGCTTCGGGGACTGTGTGGAGTGCCACGGTGGGACATATCTGTGACACCAAGCCCAATGGTCACAGAACCGTGATTCTTTTTGATGTCAGAGAAGAACCAGTTCATATTGTAAGACCCCATGTAGGTTCTTGGGAAATTGGGACAGAGATCAAGGTTTTGGTTTGTGAGAATCAAAAAAATCCAAATCAAAAAATGCTCAAGCCCGATGCCCAGGCTGATTCCATAACTTTTTTCAATTTGTCCACTCAGGATGAAGAGAAAGTTCAGGCGTCTTACCCGGATGACGCGTGGTTGATCCGGATAGATGGTGGTAGTAATGGGGGAGCCACCATGTCAGGGAAAAGAGTTTACTCACTCCGCTGCAGTCTCATCGGTGAAAAGCCGGTGAGGAGGAAGTTTGTTGGAGGTTTTTATTCTGATGATCAAATACTCGTCAGAGTAACTACCGTTTTTGGAAGACCCCAGATTTCAGGTTGTCAACGTGGTGATAGAAGGGTTAGCTTCCAGATCGATAATAAGTCGGTGGATAAAGAGAGCATGGAAGTGCTTCTATCTCGTTGTATTCAGGGAGATCAACTTATTTTCAAAATCAAGGGGTTTTGTCTGGCTGGACCCAAGATCATTGTATTCGGCGAAATCAAAAAAGCCGAGCCAGCTGACATCAAAAGAATTAATCAGGGGGGGGGAGCCGCTTAAATAAAAGCGGTATTAATAAATTCTAATTGCCGTAGCGGTGAAAAAACATTGCTGCGGCTTTTTTATTTTAGACTTTTAAAAATGAAAAAAATAAGGTAATATGATATAGTTATAAGTAGTAAATTGATTAATAAAAATAAATAAAATGAACATTGTATTTATAGGAATGCCTGGTTCTGGAAAGGGAACTCAGGCACAAAAATTAGCACAAAAATTAAGCCTACCATTTATTTCAACCGGAGATTTATTTAGATCTCAAATAGAAAAACAAACCGAAATTGGTCAAAAAGTAAAACAAATTATTGATGCGGGAAATTTAGTTTCCGATGATATTACTTTTGAATTATTAAAACAGGGAATTCAAGATTTTGATATATCAAAAGGTGTGGTGCTTGATGGCTTTCCAAGAAATTTAAATCAGGCAAAAATGTTAGATGAATATTTAAAAATAGATAAAGTAATAAATATAAATTTATCAGAGACTGAGATTATGGTAAGAATTGGTGGAAGAAGAACTTGTATTTGTGGTGCAACTTATCATATAAAATTTAACCCACCAAAAGTTGAAAACATTTGTGATGTTTGTAAAAAAGAACTTTTTGTGCGTGATGATGCTAAAGAAGAATCAATAAAAACAAGAATTGAAATTTATAGAAAAAATGCTGATCCACTTTTGGATTTTTATAGACAAAAAGGAATTGTAATTGATATTGATGGTGATCCGGCAATTGATAATGTAGAAAATGAAATAAATCAAAAATTAAGTTTATAATTTATGATAACAATCAAAAAACAAAGTGAAATAGAAATTTTAGAAAAGGGCGGAAAAATTCTCGGCTCTATTTTGAAGCAAGTTGGAGAAGCCGCTAAACCAGGTGTTAGTACAAAATTTTTAGATGATTTAGCAGAAAAATTAATTTTAGATGCTGGTGGTGTTCCATCTTTTAAGGGTTATGGAGACGGAAATCCATTTCCGGCCACACTTTGTACATCAATTAATCATGAGGTTGTTCATTGTGTTCCTAAAGAAGATAGAATTTTACAAAATGGAGATATAATCGGACTTGATGTGGGGATGAGGTGGCCAAATAATAAAACAGGGCTTTATACTGATTGTGCAATTACAGTTCCGGTTGGTCATGTTGATAGAAAAATTTTGGAATTATTAGACGTAACCCACGGAGCACTTCAAGAAGCAATAAATTTTATAAAGCCAGGAATATTTGTAAATGATATTGGAGAAAAAATAGAAAAATATGTTCAGTCACGTGGTGAATATGGAATAGTAAGGGATTTAGTTGGTCATGGGGTGGGATACAAAGTTCATGAGTCACCAATTATTCCAAATTTTAAGGTATATGAAAAAAGTGAAAAATTAAGACCAGGAATGGTTTTAGCTATTGAGCCAATGATCAATTTAGGGGGTCATGAAATAGAATTTAATGATAATGGTTGGGATATCGTAACTAGTGACAAATCAATTTCAGCGCATTTTGAACATACAATTGTCGTTACTGAAAATGGCTGTAAAGTTTTAACAAATCCAGATCAATAAGCGAAATTTTTGCTATTTGTCATTCCGGACTTGATCCGGAATCTATAATAAAATAGAAAGCAAAAATACAAGATCCTGAATTAAGTTCAGGATGACAAAGAGAACAAGGGCAAAAATTTCGCCATAATTATATATGAAAAATTATTTAGGAATAGATTATGGTACATCAAAAATAGGTCTCGCAATATCTGATAGTGAGACAAAAGTTTGCTTACCCTATAAAATTTTATCAGAAGGAGAATTTTGGAATTTAATTTCAGACATTTTAAAGGAAAAAAATATTGATGAAATTGTATTAGGTATTCCAAGAAATTTAAATAATCAAGATACAAAACAGACAGAAATTACAATGAATTTTTTTGATAAATTAAAAGGTGAAATTAATAAACCAGTATATTTAGAAGATGAAAGGATGACTTCTAAATTTGCTAATAATTTGAAAAAAAATATTGGTATGAAAAATTTAGGAGCTGAAGATGATTCTTCCGCAGCATTAATTCTTGATTCATTTTTAAAAAGAACATATGGAGCATAGAATATTAATTTATATTTTATTTTTTTTATTGTCTCTTTCTTTGGGATATATTTTTTCTATACTTATGATTGAATTATCTTTTAAATTAAAAATATTAGACATCCCAAATGAAAAAAGAAAAATTCATTCACTACCAACCCCACTTTTGGGAGGAGTAGGAATATATTTAAGTTTTTTAATTTCTGTGATTTTATTTTTTGTTTTCAACCATTTTTTTGATTTTGAAATTGTGATAAATTATTCACAAATTATTGGAGTTTTAATTGCGGGACTTATTATAATAGTTGGGGGAATAATGGATGATAAATATAATTTATCACCAATAAAACAAATTTTATTTGTGCTTTTAGCGTGTTTTGTAATTATCATTTTTGGAACACAAATAAAATTTATAACTCGTCCGGGCGGAGGAATACTTGATTTAACAATTGGAGAGTTTCAATTATTTGGAATGAATTTTTATATTTTAGGAATTATCATTACATTTTTGTGGCTACTTATTACAACAAATGCTACAAAACTTTTAGACGGATTAGATGGATTGTGTAGCGGAATAACTTCAATAGGTCTTATAATGCTTTTTATTGTTTCACTTTTTTGGGATAAATCAAATAGTTTTACACCAAATATAATTTTAATATTTTTAGGGGCTGTAATAGGATTTTTAATTTTAAATTTTAATCCAGCAAAAATATTTTTAGGAAATGGTGGAAGTAATTTACTTGGAATTATGATTGGTTTTTTTGCAGTTGCAACAGGTGCAAAAATAGCAACGGCACTACTTGTTATGGGATTGCCACTTCTCGATATGATTTTAGTTATAATTCAAAGATTAAAAAATCACGAGCATCCATTTACTCATGCAGACAGAAAACATTTACATTTTAAATTAATTGATTATGGATTTAGTGTAAAACGAGCAGTTTTTTTTATGTATTTAGCATCATTTACATTTGGTGTGATTGCGCTTTTTCAAGATACAATTGGAAAAATAACGATGCTTTTTGTTTTATTGATTTTTTTCTCATTAATTTTTTATAAATTAAGTAAACATGAAAAGGCTAATAATAATTAATCTCATTTTATTTTTTGTTTTATCGGGGTGTGTAAAGACAGGAAAAAATATAGAAGGAAATTATAACCATAAATTACTCATAAATGATATTCTAGTTTCAGTTGAAATTGTTTCAAGTTTTACAGATATGCAAAAAGGATTATCAGATAGAAATGAAATGTGTGAAAATTGTGGAATGCTTTTTATAATGAGTGATTCAGACATTCATCATTTCTGGATGGGAAAAATGAGATTTGAACTTGATTTCGCATATATTGAAAATAATAAAATAGTAGAAATTTTTAAAAATGTTCCTATTTATACAAACGGAGAATATACAAAAATTAATTCTACGCAAAATTCAGATATGGTGTTAGAATTAAACGCAGGATTTTTAGATAAAAATAATATAAATGTAGGTGATGAAATTAAATTAATAAATAATTAAAATATAAATAACTATGCAAATTTCAAAAAGAGCGCAGGACATTCAGGAGTCCCCAATTAGAAAATTAAAACCATACGAAGATGAAGCAGCTAAACGCGGAATAAAAGTGTATCATCTTAACATTGGTCAGCCAGACATAAAAACTCCAGAAAAATTTTTAGATGTTTATAGAAATTATGATGAAAAAGTATTGGCCTATGGACCGTCTGGCGGACTTGATAATTATAGGGAAAATTTAAGTAATTATTATAAAAAATTAGGAATTGATTTATGTAAAGAAAATATAATAATTACAACGGCCGGATCTGAGGCAATAATTTTTGCTCTTATGGTTGTTTGTGATCATGGAGATGAAATAATTATTCCAGAACCATTTTATACAAATTATAACGGATTTTCTCAAATGGCTGGAGTCAGTGTTATTCCAATTGAAACAAAGATAGAAAATGCTTATGCGCTCCCAACTGACGAGCAATTTAAAAATGTAATTACGCAAAAAACAAAAGCAATTGTAATTTGTAATCCAAACAACCCCACTGGTGCAGTTTATTCAAAAGAAGAATTAGATAGAGTTGTTAATATTGCACAAGAAAATAATTTATACATAATTGCAGATGAAGTTTATAGAGAATTTGTCTATGATGGATTAAAACATTATAGTTTTTTAAACTTTACAGACGCAAGTGAAAATATAATTGTCGTTGATAGTGTTTCAAAAAGATATAGTGCATGTGGTGCAAGAGTGGGGTGTATTATTTCAAAAAATAAAGAAATTATGGCTTCGGTTATGAAATTTGCACAAGCAAGATTGTGTCCACCAACAGTTGATCAGTTAGCAGCAAATGCAGTAATTGATTTAGAGCAAGATTATTTTGATGAAGTTATACATGAATATACAAAAAGACGCGATATTGTATATGAAGAATTAAGTAAAATCGATGGAGTGATTTGTAAAAAACCAGAAGGCGCTTTTTATATAATGGCAAAATTACCAATTGAAGACTCTGAAGATTTTGTAGTTTGGTTGCTTAAAGAATTTTCAGTTGATAATGAAACTGTTATGTTTGCACCAGCGGGTGGATTTTATGCAACCCCAGATTTAGGCAAAAATGAAATAAGAATTGCTTATGTTTTAAATGAAGCTGATCTAAGAAGGGCAATGGAAATACTAAGAAAAGGACTAGAAGCTTACAAAAATAGGTAATTTTAGGCACTATTTAATTATTGACTTTTTTATTTTATTGTAGTAAAATTTGATTACTATATTTATATAATTAAATTTATTCAAAAATATGAAATTAGCAGTAATAAGAACAGGAAGCAAGCAATACAAAGTCAAAGAAGGCGATAAAATTAAAGTTGAAAAAATCAAAGGTGATGAAGGAGTTAAAATTGAACTAGACGATATTCTTTTATTATCAGATGGTGATAAAGTAGAAGTTGGAACCCCAAAACTTGATAAAAAAATATCAGCAACTATTTTAAAGCAATCTAGAGCAAGAAAAGTAAGAGTTGTTAAATACAAAGCGAAAACAAGATATCATAAAGCCTATGGTCATAGACAACATTTTACAGAGTTAGAAATCAATAAAATATAATTATTTCTATAAAAAAATCCCTCGAGCTAAACTTCACGGGATTTTTTGATTTGACAAAAAATAGTTATGGGTATATACTCATAATAGACAATGAAAAGTAAAGATCGCGTTGTCAAAATTAAATAATAAAGTAAAATATAAATATATGCCAAGATTAAATGGAACTGGCCCAATGGGTCAAGGTGCTCTAACTGGTAGAGGATTAGGTCGTTGTGGAAATGGAATGGGAATCGGTTATGGATGTAGAAATGGATATGGATTTAGAAGATTTATATCTTCTAAAAATGAATTACAAGCATTAGAAAATGAAGAAAAAATGCTTTTAGAGGAATTAGAGATTATTAAATCAGAAAAGCAAGCATTGAAAGATGAAAAATAAAAGAAGGCACTGGAAACGGCCCTTCACAAGAAGTGAAGGGCTGAAGCACCTTCTTATAAAAGATATTATCAAATTTATTTCATCTTTTCAATATTTGTATTAGATAATATAATAAATTTAATTATAAACAGCATTAATAAAATAATATGCCAAGACCAAGACTTTGTAGAAAAATAAATTTTAATCCAGGTGTTACTTATTTTAAGCCCCAGGGAATCCCCATGAGGGAACTTGAAATTGTTGAACTTACAACAGAAGAAGTAGAATCTTATAGATTAAGACATATAAATAATTTAGAGCAAAAACAGGCCGCTAAAAAAATGAACACATCTACAAGTACATATCAGAGAATACTTTATTCGGCTTATGAAAAAATAGCTGATGCTCTAATAAATGGAAAAGCAATTAAAATAATCAAAATAATTTAAATTAATAAAAACATATGAAAGTATTAAAATTTGGTGCAGTTTGGTGTCCAGGATGCCTGGTTATGAAACCAAGATGGAAAGAAATAGAAGAAGAAAATCCATGGCTCGAAACGCAATATTATGATTTTGACAATGATAAAGAAGCCGTAAATTTATATAATATAGATAAAGTATTGCCAATTTTTGTTTTTTTAGATAAAGACGGAAAAGAATTTTTACGCCTTAATGGTGAAATAAAAAAGGATAAATTAATTGAAATTATCAATGAAAATAAAAATAAATAATTATGAGAAATATAATTAAAAAAATAGTTTATTTATTTTTGTTTGTTTTTATTTTGTTGCCAAATTTTTCAGATGCGCAGAGTAATCAAATTAATGCATATTTTTTCTATGGGGATGGGTGTCCTCACTGTGCTAAGGAGTTAGAATTATTAAATTATTGGTCTAATACTCAATATCCAAATTTAAAAGTTTATGAATATGAAATATATAATAATAGAGAAAATTTATTACTTTTACAAAAAATAGGAGAAACATTAAATATTCCAATAGATGGAGTTCCCTTTCTTTATGTTGGTGGACAACATTTTATAGGTTATTCTGAAACAATTACCAGAGATGCTATAAAAAAAAGATTAGATGAGTGTTCAATCCAAAAATGTAATGATTCAGTTGATGAAATTTTAGGAATTAATAATTCTAAAATAGAGGAAGTAATTATTCCTGTAAAAGAAGATTATAATAAGAACGAAAATCAGGAAAAAATTATAGAAAATGAAGAACAAACAAATAATTCCCAAGAAATTGTTAATAATCAGAATAAAAAAATTATTAAATTACCAGTTTTAGGAGAAGTTGATGTTATGAATTTTTCATTGCCGATTTTAACTATTGTTATGGGTGCTTTAGATGGATTTAATCCTTGCGCTATGTGGATTTTATTATTTTTAATTAGTTTACTTCTAGGGATGAAAGATAGAAAAAGGATGTGGATTTTGGGAATTATGTTTATAGTAACATCTTCATTTGTTTATTTTTTGTTTATGTCGGCCTGGCTTAATCTCATATTATTTTTAGGATTTGTTACATGGTTTAGAATTTTAGTTGGGATTTTTGCTCTTTTTGGGGGTTCTTATAGTTTAAAAGAATTTTTATTTAATAAAGAAAGTGGGTGTAAAGTTACGGGAGAAGAAAAAAGACAGAAAATCTTTGATAGAATGAAGTCTATTATAAAACAAAATAGTTTATTTTTATCTCTTATTGGAATAATTACTCTAGCTTTTGTGGTAAATTTAGTTGAACTTATTTGTTCTGCTGGATTACCAGCTATTTATACTCAGGTATTAGCATTAAACTCAATGAGTGGTTTTAAATATTATTTATATATTCTGCTTTATGTTTTCTTTTTTATGCTTGATGATTTGTTTGTATTTTTTGTTGCTATGATTACTTTAAAAATGACAGGAGTAACAACTAAATATACTAGAGTTTCTCGTTTAATTGGCGGAATAATAATGTTTCTAATAGGTTTATTGCTTATATTTAAACCAGAGTTACTAATGTTTGGTTAAAAGTGTTTTTAAAATAAAAAACTCGGTATAAAAACCGATTTTTTATTTATGTTTCATTTTAAATATTTATAATTTTTTTGGTGGAAGTGGTATAAACACACTAGTTTGTTTTTTATATTCTATGAATTCATGATTTTCAGACATTTTTTTCTCTAGAAGTGGAATGCCAGAAATTTTTAAAATAAGAATTGTTATAGTAAGTGGTCCGATTATTCCAATGAGTCCACTGGAAACATTTGTTGCAATTAACCAAATTCCCCACCACTGCGTAACTTCACCAAAATAATTAGGATGTCTTGTATATTTCCAGAGCCCAGTTCTTATAATTTTTCCATTATTTTCCGGATTTTTAATAAATTTTGCAAGTTGAGAATCACCAACGGATTCAAAGAAAAATCCAATAATCCAAACAATTATCCCAAGAAAATCAATTACTGATAAATTAGTATTTGAATTTTTATTTATAATTAATACTGGAGAGCATATCATAAATAATAGTATTCCTTGTAAAATATAAATTTGTATATATGATCTAATATAAAAATATTTTCCCCAAGACTCTCTCCACTCTTGGTACCTGTAATCTTCTTTTTTATTTTTGTTGCGTTTGTAAATATGTAGTGCTAATCTAATTCCCCATATACTAACTAATATTCCAACAATAAATCCACGAATACTAAAATTATTTGAAATAAAAATAGATACCCATGTGAGCAAAACAAAACCTAGTCCCCAGGCCACATCAGCAAAATCATTTCTTTTTTTAATTAGAGAAACAATAAACCAAATATTCATGTAAATGAATAATATTATTATTAGGGTAAAATAATAATTCATATTTATATTTTATTTATGATAAAAAAGCTTATTAGACAAACTAATGAAGATAATATTGTACCCCAAATTAAATCAATAATGGTAACTATCAGTGGCCAATCTTTTATTGTAGCGAGATTTGTTAAATCATAGGTTGCGTAAGTAATTAATCCAAAAAGAGCACCAAATAAAAGTGCATGAGTCCATGAATTTTTTTCTAGAGCGGGACTAATTACGAAAATTGTAACCCCAAGAATAAAGAGTAGATAAAAAATTATTGCCGAGAGCCAATTAATATTTGTTTTCATTAGAAATCCAATATGTTTTGCATAAAAATTTTTCGCTATTAATCCCAACCACAACATATCTATAGCAAAGAAAACCGGTAGAGTAGTAAAATAAATTTTTGTAAACATGTTTTTATTTTTAATTTGTTAATATTGTTATTTGGTGGGTATGAGAGGATTTGAACCTCTGACTTTCACGATGTGAACGTGACAC
>DAORGW010000012.1:0-25130 GCA_035356975.1 bacterium
GCCGAGGTAGCTCAGCGGTAGAGCGAAGGACTGAAAATCCTTGCGTCGGCAGTTCAACTCTGCCCCTCGGCACCAAATTCATAATTTGATAATTAAACGGGGTGTGGCGCAGTTGGCTAGCGCGCGTGCTTTGGGAGCATGAGGTCGCAGGTTCGAACCCTGTCACCCCGACCACTAGGAATAACTAATTGACTTAGTTATTTTTATTTTTCACAAAGCATAACTAGCACACGTCCCCTAGTGCGAGATGAGGTCGTCCCGCAAAGCGGGATCACCCCGACCACTAAAAACAGATTGATTCTGTTTTTTATTTTAATCAAAAAATGATAAAATTAAATTAATAATAGCTACAAATAAGTTTAAAAATATATGAAAGAAAAATTTTCTAGTATAAATGATTTAATAAAAAATCAAAGCCTAAGGGAAATGCATCAAGAAATTTATGACTATCTTAGTGGATATACAGACAAAGAATATATCTCCAAAGAACTAAAAGAATCTTTTAGTATTACAGAAACAGAAAATCCGCTCCGAAGAGAGGATATTGAACTAAGTGTTGAAAAATTTATTAATGATAATTTAGAAAAATTACTCCCAATAATGGTCAGTAGAAATTGTAATGATGAAGAAATAATAAGGTTACTGGGCATTACAAACGAGCAAATAGGATTAATTGGCGCGGATTATTATATTAAGAAAATAAATGGCCAACAAAAAATTACAAAAAAATATGCATACGGAGATGATTATTATGAGGCGGATGATATAACCCCAGCCGATTTAATAGCATTAAACTACGCAAAAGAACAAATAAGAATGGATTCTTCAAGAGACATTGGTAAAACAAATGAAATAATTCCACACAGATACTATTTAAAATCAATAAACAGATATCTCTGTTCAAATGACTTTGGAATGAGATACTGGAACGAAGAAGAGCAGAAGATGACAAACGGTGATGTAACCAACGCATGTGATTATATATACGCTATCCAACTACAAATAAAAAGAATTTGCGATAATCTTCATTCAGCAACACAACAATATCAAAAAGATAATGAAACCGAATATGATTTAGCATCTATATTAAAAAATATACTAGAAAATCCAAAGGATAAAGAATTGATTCTGTCTGCAAGTCCTATTAAAAAAATGCTTGCATATACTAAATTCCACGCCAACCAAATAGCCGATCAATATGGAATTATCAGCAAAGACCCCATTTCTGATTATAATAATTTTGAAAAAAACTTTAATAAATTACAAAAAATACTAATTACTCCTTCAACAAAAAAAGACGGATGTAATTTACAATATTTAAACTGCGTTTTTTATAAAAAACCAATACTTTTAGACGCTTATAATAATGAAAAATCAATCACACAAAATATTAAATCTATTCTACAAACATTTATAATGGAAAGATCATTAAATTCTGAAAATGACGAATTTCAAACATTTTTTAATTCGCATACTTGTGGCAGGGGCCCAGGATCTCCTTATTTCTATTCAAACAATGAATTATATAAATTAATTAAAAAAATTGGACTCAAAAAAGCACAAGAAATATTAGAAACAGACGATCGAAGAATTCATGAACAATTGAATGGATTAAATATTCTAACTGATATTGGCTACAACGTTGATTCGCTAGACAACGAACAACTAAAAAAACAAATATTTGAGGCAAATAAACTAAATAGTTCCAATATTTGGTCATATTTTGAAAAAAAATACAGAGAAGAAATTAAAAATAAAACAATAGATATCTACGGCAATGAAAAATATCTTTTTCAAAATGAGTGGATGAGCATACTTGGCAAAAGAAAAATGAGAGATTTATATAGTGAAGGCAAAAGAATGTATTGGCTTGCGAACAAAGTGTGGTCTGCAGATAGAACAAAATATGCGGATGAAAAATTCTATAACAGAGCTGATTATATAGATTGGGAAAAATATGACACAACAAAGATAAATATAAAAGAAGAAGAACTCAACAGACAATTACAAAAAAATATTGAAATAATTGCATCTTTGCTATCAAATACTCATCATGATGAATTTAGGAACAAAATAAATCATGGGGATATAAACCTCGGATTAATTATAAATGCATTAGAAAAAAATGAGGATATAAGGGGAGTTGCCGTAGCAGAAAATAAACAAAGGTATTTAGAGGGGGTAATAAATGGGGAAAATAAAAATGATTTAGAGTTCGCCATGCTTGATTGGCCAGATGATTTTAAAAAGCATGTATCAAGAGAAGAAATAGAGCTTTATTATGAATACGCCGAAGACTATATAAAATTAGATCCATATGGACTATCAAAATATTTGAGCTGGAGGGCCAGCGAAGATGGTCAATCGTGGAATGAGCTATTCGAAAATGTCCCAAAACAAAAATCTGATTTAGATTTAAGAATTTGCCTTTCATCTCAAACCAAAGAAATTAGGGATTGGTATAAATCCGGCGCAGAATATATTGGTCAATCTACTATGCAAAATTACATATTAAGATTCAATACCACGAGAGGATCTGATGGTCACTTTCTAGATTGGCATGATGTACTTTTTTGGATACCAAATATTACGAAGCTAGAAAAAGATGAGGCTAAGTCAATCATATCTAGTATTGATACAGCAGATGATAATCAAGAATTTATAAAATTTTTACCTCGCTACAATAAAGAAAGAGACTCTCTGCTGGGAGAACCAATTCAATCACTACGTGAATTAAAAAAAAGAATCATAGCTATTGAATCAAAAATAGATCTTTCTGGCATGCCACAAAAAATTGTTGATATAATATCCGCCCCTGGATTTAATTTATCTGAACTGCAATCATTACAACAAACTACAAAATTTAAGGAACTTATAGATGGAAAATTAGACAAAAATCAACCATTTAAACCACACAAAAGAATATTTGCTGGCAGACAATTAACATCAGCAATTTCAGAGGCTCTCGGATCTCACAAAAAAAACATAAGAGGAACCGCTATAGATCCAAAGGGATTATTTCATGAATTAAATCTACTAATAAAGAACAGAGAGATTGATAATAAAAAAATGACAGTGATGGATCTTATATCAAATGTTCCCATAGATTTAGAGGAAGAAATTATTTCTATATTAAAAAAGCAAAAAGTTGATATTGGTCCTACTGTTGAGGCACAAGTACATGCAAAATCTGATCCAGAGGGTTGGGTTTGTGGAAATTATACAGATTGTTGTATGCCATTTGGTGATTACAAAAATAATGATTATATGTTTAATGAATGCACACAATATTTCACAATAAAATATAATGGAAGAATAATAGCGCAATCAGTCGTCGTAGATTCTACAGACAAGAGGAATAATGAAGATGTTATTATTTTAGATAATATTGAAGTTGCAAATAATTATAAAAATCTCACGCCATTACTATCAAATGCATATCAAACATTTTGGACGGAATACACTAGTCGTCCAGTTAAAATTGGAACTGGATATTCTGATTTAATACCGCCAGGGGCAGAATTAGAAATAAATAATTACGCACCTAAACATAATTTGGTCTATTCTGATGCCAGGGGTTCTAGAATATACAATCTACCTAAAATAATTGGCGTGGAGTCAATTGAAGATATACTTACCTTGTCTAATATAACAATGCGCGATGCAGATTTAATTGCAAAGATGGAGTCTGATATATATCCAAATGAAATGACACAAGGCAAGACACATATAATTGATATATTAGAAAAACAAAGAGAATTAGAGGTTCCAGGTTCTGCATCAAGTTTTATTATCAGAAAAGGCAAAGAACCAGCTGGTTATTTATTAGCTTTACCAGAAGAATCAGCAATTAATAGGGGTGAAAAAGTTGCTCATATTTATGACATGGCTGTCTTACCAAAATTTAGAGGATTAGATATAGTAAAAAAAATAATGGAGAGGGTTCTAGACATTTCATCTTCATATGGAGTAGCAATAGAAGCTGAGGCTCGAGCAAGTACATCATACGCCCTATTAATGAACAGAAGGATAAGGGAGTGGTTTGAAAACAAAGGTTTTTATTTAACGAAAAATGAAAAATTAGAAAAATACCTGGGAGGAGAAGATTTTTATTTTGTTAGATTTGATAATAGACAAAATGTAGAAACAGATCAATAGAACAAATCATTAATTAGTCTTTATAAATAAAAATCATAAAATTTCTTAGAAAATTTTAAAAAATAAGAAGCCACGCTTAACAAAACCAGCTATTTATCATATAATTAGAAAATGGTATAATAAAATTGCCCATAAAAACAGGGCAAACTAATAATTAAATTAAATAAAATGGCAAAAATGACAAAGTCACAACTAATGACAATGCTATCCGAAAAAACAGGTCTATCCAAAAAGGATGTAACAAACTTCATGGAAACTCTTGTTGAAGTAGCATACAAAGAAGTAAAAACAGGTGGAGAATTTGTTTTACCAGGATTTGGTAAAATGGTAAAAGCAAAAAGAAAAGAGAGACAGGGTGTAAACCCAGCAACAGGTGCTAAAATTACAATTCCTGCAAAAACAGTTGTAAAATTTAGACTAGCAAAGGCTGCTAAAGAAGCAGTATTATAGATCTTTTGAATTTATAAAAACAGGCGTTATAGATTTACGCCTGTTTTTTTATACAAAAAAAATGCTATAATTATATATATAAACTTTTAATTATATGAAAAAGAAACAAAAAATTTTAATAGTTGAAGACGACAAATCAATACTCGATGCACTAAAAATAAAACTAGAAAAATCCAACCTACTAGTTTCAACAGCAAAAAATGGAAAAATTGGTTTAGATAAAGCACTAAAAGAACATCCAGATTTAGTGCTTACGGACATTATGATGCCTGTTATGGATGGGCTCTCAATGATTCAAGAAATTAGAAAAGACACGTGGGGAAAAAACGCTCAAATCATAATACTTTCTGTATTAACAGAAGCAGATAAAGTAGAAAATGCTATGAGAAATGGCGTATATGATTTCTTAGTAAAATCTGATTGGAAAATTAATGATGTAATAGCGGTTGTAAAAGAAAAACTAAAATAAAAATACACACAATAAAAACAGCAAAATATGGCTGTTTTTATTTTTTTATTATTAAAAAATTATTTTGAAATATTTTTTAATTGTTTTTTTAACTCAAGCATTTTTAGCTCTCTCCCTATCATAAGAGAATTAATTTTTTGAAGTTCTTCTGTCTGTCTCTTTAGGTCCTCTTCGTCTTTAACTCTTTGAGATATGTCTCTAAAAACATTTATAAAAAATGTACTGTTATTAAATTTAACACTGGATATTGAGATTTCTATAATTTTATTGTTGATTTTAAAATCATGAATTTGATTGGTGACTAAATTTTTTTCATCAAAAATTACTTGTCTGGGTATTTTTACCAAATCATAAAGATTCCTATTTATTATATTTTTATTACCAAATTTAAATAAAATTTCAGATGCTTTATTATAAAAAACTATTTTTTTGTTCTTATCTATCATAACAATAGAATCTGGAATAGAATCTATTACAGTCTGAATTTTTTTTTCATTTTCAAGAATCTGTTCTTGTATTTGTTTTTTTCTAACAAAGTAAAGATAAATAATAACAAAAATAATATAAAGTAAAAATAAAATTATAAAAAATAGTACCTGATTTTTTAAAACAATTTTTCTATAAACATTGTAATCAACGTCAACTCCCAAAACACCAACCATAGTATCATCTGACAATAAATTTATTGGCGTAAAATAAGAAATAAAAGTACCGTATTCATCTGTAAATGGGCCCACTAAATATGATTTCTTATCATTAAAAATTTTATAAATCTCCTCTGGTGGTTCAAAATATTTATCACCTGGTGCACTATATCTTTTATTGTTTATTTTAAATGAATCAACTAAAAAAACTATATCATTATCAACTTTTGACATGGCATAAATACAATCTATATACCTATCTTTAAAAGGAACGGAAAGTTCTAATAGTTGTTCTTTTACTCTTTTATAATCAATTGAACTATCATCTTGGGGATTGAGCGACATACTTTGAATTCTATCTGGATTTATTGCTGCGAGTGCTATTTGAGTAGTAGATTTTAATTCTTTATTAAAATTATCATTAACAATTTTTTGAACGATAAAAAATCCTATAATTTCTAAAATTATAAATATGACTGATAATATCAATATTCTTTTTTTAAAATTTTTAACGTAATCCATTTATTTAAATTGAATTATCAAAATATTTATTAATATCTTTTATAATGTCTTCCAGTCTCTTTTCTGCTTTTACATAATATTTTACAGCGCCCAACTCTAAATATTTTTCTATCTTATCAGAACTTGCAGTATTTGAAACAACAAAAATTGGTATTTCTGAATAAGTGGAATTATCTTTTTTACATTCTGTTATAATATCAAGCCCGTCTTTTTTACCCATTAAATAATGATCCAACCATATTACACCAATATTTTTATTTTTCTTAAGTGCAGACATTGCCTCTTCATAGGTTCTTGCTCTTGAAACAGTAAATTCATTTTTTTCCAATTTTGTGCTTATTGCATCGAGTAATGATTTTTCATCTTCTACCACTAGAATATTTTTTTTATTCATAGATTTTTTATATTAATTATGAAAGTTTACGAGAACCCTCTTTCTTTTTCATTCCAGAAAGTGGCAATTCTATATGAAATTTTGTTCCCTTGTTTTCATCTGATATGAAACTAATAACACCTCCGGACTTATCAATTATTGACTTTATAATATAAAGACCAAGTCCCGTACCCTCTGTATCTTTTTCTTTTACATTATCTGCTCTAAATAATTTTGTAAAAATTTTGTCTTGCTGTGATTTTGGAATTCCATAGCCAGTATCTTTTATATCTATTAATACATTTTTTGTATTCTTTTTTATGGATACAAAAATCTTCCCTTTATCTGGTGTGTATTTTGTTGCATTTGAAAGAAGATTCTGAAATATTATTCTAGTAAGCGCTGGATCAACATTTATTTTTCCTATAGTTTTGTCATAGCTAGTTTTTAATATAAGTTTTTTATCAAGTATTGTCGGTTGTAATTCCTTTATGATACTCTCAGATATTTCTATTAAATTAGTTGGCACTGGTTCTACTATAAACGTTCCTAACTCTAGACGAGAAACATTAAGCAGTGCATTTACGAGTTCTACCATTCTTTGATTTCCTGTATAAATTTCCGAGACAAATTGTTTTTGTTCCTTATTTAATTTTCCAGCATCTCCCGCGAGCAACATTTCAGAATACCAATTAATAGATGATAGCGGGGTTCTTAATTGATGGGAAGCAAGTGAAACAAATTCTGTTTTTGCCTTATCGATTTCCTTTTCTTTTGTTATATCTCTTTCTATTCCAACAAAAAAACTTACATTTCCATTTTTATCTAAAACAGGAGAAATACTTGCAAGAGCAATATATTTATCACCATTTTTTCTTTTATTATTTATTTCCCCTGAAAAAACTTTTTTTTCATTTTTTATTGTATTCCATAATTTTTTATAAAAATCTAAATCCATAAGTCCGCCCCATAAATCTCCATTTCCAGCTTTTTTGTTAATAATAGTTTCTGGTTTAAATCCCGTAATTCTCTCAACCGCCCTATTCGCATATAAAATCACCCCGTCGTGATCAGTAATAACTATATGATCAGATGCATTCTCGACGGCTAATTTAAATTTTTCTAAATCCCTAGCTAATATTTCTGAAATATTTTTTTCTTCTTGAATGTCCTCTAAAATATTTAAAATTCCTCTTTTTGTATTTTCTAATTCTTTATTTTTTAGGGTGAGCTCATTATTTTTTTGTTTTACAATCTCTTCATTAATTTTTCTCTGACTTACATCTCTCATTATACCTATAGCATGCCAAACATCTTTAATTTTTACTCTGGAAATCGTTAATTCTATTATGAGATTTCCTCCGTCTTTTCTTCTAACAGGAAGTTCTATGGGTTTATTTAAAACGTCTGTTTCTCCTGTTTGTCCAAATTTTTTTAATCTGATTTTGTTTTTAATATGCTCTTTCTTTACTGGAATTATTGAGTGCAGTTCTTTGCCAATAATTTCTTCAGAAGAATATCCAAAAATTTCCTCAGCAGCCCTGTTCCAAAAAACCACCCTCCCCACATTATTCATCATAACTATCGCGTCTTTTGCAGATTCTGTTATAAGACGAAATTTTTCTTCACTTTCTCTGTTTTTATTAAATAATTCTTCTGCTATGATCTCTGCTCTTTCTTGTCTTCTAATTATTCCATTTATAATAAAAAACACTAATAAAGATAATAAAATGCTTATAAAAATTATAAAAAGTGGGGTATTTTTTTCTATAAAACTTAAACCATATTTATTTTTTGCAAAAAAATTAAAAACCCACTCTTTTTGTGCAAAATTAACAAAAACCTCTTTTGATATAGAATTATTATCATGATAATAAGGATTTCTTGATTTGTGTTGATCCATAAATAATTCCTCTTTTTTATTTTCTATATCTTTATCATAAATATGGAGCTCCAAATCACTATAATTTTTATTTTCTGATAAAATTTCTGGAAAAAATTGATCTATTTTAATAACTGCAATTAAAAATCCCATTACATCTTCGGGATTTTTTGAAGAATTATTTTTATATATTGGTAAAAATATATTAATAGCAGAACTATTATCTGTAAAAGTAAAAACCTTGCTTGTAACTATTGGTTGGCTAGTTTCTATTGATTTATTTATTGCATCTTGTCTTATAGGATCAGAAGAAAAATCTTGACCCAAAATATTATATAATTTTTCTTCTGGATATGCATATTTAAGAGGATAATAGTAGTCTTTAATTTCACCCGAAGTTTTTATTTGAAAATTTGGGTAACCGCCTTCATTAAACGAAACATCTTCTTTTATTAATGTTTCAAATTTTAATATATCGTCTTTGTGGATTCTTTCTAAATATCCCACGGCATAAATACCGGGATAATTGGTTGATATTTTAACTTCATCTAAAAAAGAATAAAACTCATCCCTATCAACCTGATCGCTTGCTGCAAACAAACCAGTTACAGAATTTAAAAGATACAAATCTCTATTTAATCTAGTGTTTACAGAATCAATAATTCTAGTAACATCTATTTCTAGTTCTGTGGCTGTCTGTTTATATAAATTATTTTTTGAAACAAAAAATCCAGTTATACCAACAGAGATAATAAATGTAAAAAACAATACGGGTAATATTAAAAATCGTTTTATTTTTTTACTCATTGTTTTTGTTTTTATCTCAAACAATTAACTAACTCCATTATCTCCATTTCATGTTGTTTAATAATTTCTGGGTCTCTAAAATTATCAGAAAAATCTTTTAATTTTTGAATTAATCTAAGGATTGATTCTTTATCTGGATTATCAAAATCATCACCAGACTCCTGAAACATTTTTCTAATAATTTCTTTGCAATATAATTCATTAGATGATGATACTTCATCTATTGATGAATCAGCACAATGTGCCCTATAGAAACAATTAACTATTGCATCTCTAACTATTTCTGGGGTTATTTTTTTACTTGTATCTACCCCGTAAATAAAATTCATATTATTTAAATTAATTATTATATATTTAATTATATCAAAAATCTGAAACTTCTTGCCATAGATCAATAGACATTTGTGGATATGCTATTTTTGTTAATACTCTAACTTTTTTTACGACACCTGAAACCTCTGACCACGCTCTTATTTCTCTATCTAATCCACCCAAATCTATTACTAGGTAATTACATGTAAATTCATCTATATTTAAATTTCCTGATCCAAAATAATTTTTATCATTTCTACACAATATAAGCCCCTGCATAGCACAAGCATTTGCTAATGATTTTGCCCTTTGAGAAAAATAAAAATCTTTTGTAATTCTACTTGAACTTATTGATACAAGGGCTAATGCTAAAATTACCGTAAGCGCGACAGCCCCAGAAATAACAATAATAATCAGCGTTGAAAAACCTAATTTTTTATCGTAAACTTCCTGTAGTGTAAAATGTTTTTTCATAATCATAAATTGAATTTAAACTTTCATTATTATATCTTAAAGTAAATTCTATTTTTATATTTCCCTGTGTTCCGGATTTTGTTAAATTTATAAACTTTATACCACTTACCAAAACTAAATTATTATTTATAAACTCTACATTACCAAACTCATCTTTCATTTCCAAATTTGTACCTTGTAATGTAAAAGAAACTTGAGCATTTGGAGACACCATATTTAAAGATAAATTTTCTTCTGCATTTCCGACAATTGGACTAATTATAAAATCAGCATTTCTAATTTTTTGTGTAATTATATTTGCTATATTCAATCCTTGATTTTCAACTTCTTGTATAATAGACCCTCTTTTTTTCATATGATCAATGCTAATGACAAAATCAACAATTCCAAATAAAATAATTGTTGATATTGCAATATAAACCAGTAATTCAATTAGTGTAAAAGCTTTTTTCATGGTTTAAAATGTAATTCCTGCTACTGTTTTTGTAGAACCATCTAGCATTGTAAAAACAATCGTCATATTAAAGTTTGTATTATTTAATGTTTTATTAAATCTAATACGATCTATATTTCTTGTCGTAAGTGCTGGTATTGAAACATCTGTAATATCATAAACCTGTCCAGAAACACCCGTTCCCGACCAAACAGTTGAATTATTTATTCTAATTTGTGTTAACCTTGTATTTGCCTGACTAGTAGTCCATGAGATTGTCATTTGTGCAATTGTAATATTTGAATTTCCTGTATTTCTTAATTGTATTCCCTGAACATCCATTTTATTTGAAGATAAATTTCGACCAGAAATATTTACATCTAGATAATCTGCTTGTGTAGCCAATATTTGTGTTTTTACAGAAACGATATTTGACAGAGGTGATATATTTAAAACTTCATCATATGTTTTTATTGCAAAATAATATTGAGTATCTGGCATAAGCCCAGAAATATTCATTTGTTGAATTGTCCCTGATGCAAGTGGGGTGGGCTCTCCAACAACCTGTATTGCACCAGACCAATTGAGATCTGTAATTGGATCAGTGGAATATCTTATATCATATGCTGTTGCCGTTCCTATATTTCCATCATCTCCGGGAGCCGTCCAAGATAAAATCAGTGTGCTTGTTGTAACTTTTCCAAAAGACAAATCTGTAATTTGAACCGGAGGAATAGTATCTGGAAAAGAACATACTGGAGGAGAAAAGGCTTCTATTATGGAACTACTTCCATCTTTAAATCCAAAAATAATTGGACCAATTTTTGATCCAGTCATATTTCCATCCCAATATATTTTATTTACTGACAGGGTTGATCCCTTTGAAATTGTTAAAATATTATCTCCAAACTTTAATAAAGCACCGGAATTTTGTGATCCCATCGGAGAACAATTATATGAACAATTGTAACTCCACCTAGTTTGTTCATCTATATCAATATTCTCAAGCTTTTTTTCATTGTCCCAGTCTATTTGAACAGAGTCCATATCAATGTCATAGTCACAATTATTTGTTATTGTCATGTTTACTAACAGCTGATAATTACTGCTCACATCAAAACAAGCATTTTCTATATTGGCTGTTAAACAACCATCTTGTGAAACTGATTTTCTCCAATTTGTAAAATATGTTGATAAAGATATTGAACCAGTGCTTAAATTATTTCTCTGCCAGGTTACATCTGAAATAACTTTTTTTGTATCGCTATCAATAGTTGAAATTATAATTTTTCTTGTATAAATTCCCTCAACATCAGACAATCCTGACAATTTCCATTCGCCACCTGAATAATCTAGGCCATATTCTCCATCAATTAAATTATCAAATTTTTCATCATAAATATTTCTTACAGCCTCAAGCCCTTCTTCTGCAACAAAAGAAGCTCTATTTTCATCACCATAAAAAAGATATGATTTTTGAAACAAAATAAATGAACCCAAAAAAGCCATTATCATTATCGTAAAAATTACAGTTGCTACAAGAGCTTCAATTACCGAAAACCCCAATCGGACTAATAGTAATTTCTTGAGTTTCATTTCCATAATTAATTATTATTGTTGGTTTATTGACGGGTAAACCAGTAAATTTATAAAAAGTAACCTCGTCTAAATTATTCAAAATAATACCACTTGGTAAATCAAAATTTATATCTTTACTTGCATCTCGTTCCAAATAATTTAAACCGCTAAAAAGCACAACTCTTCCTGTTTCATATTTTATGCCCCAATTACTATCACCAGATCCCGCCACGGCTCTCTGTCTTGCTTCAGATAAAGACTGAACAATAATTTCTCTTGCCACAAATACTTTATTTTTATTTTGCCAAATAGTATAAACAGAAAAACTTGCAATACTTAAAATACTAATTATTGCAACTACAGTAATTATTTCCACCAAAGTAAAACCAAATTTTTTCATTACATAATTTGAGTTAAATTATAAATGGGCATAAATACGGCAAGCGCAACAGTTGCCACGGAAAGTCCTATTACAATAAGTAAAATAGGCTCCATTAATGTTGAAATATTTTTTATGGATACATCAATTTTTGCCTCATACGCGCGCCCTATTCTATCAAGTGTTTCTGATAATTTTCCAGATTCCTCTCCGGAGACAATCATTTGTTGAACGGGTCTTGGTATTAAAATTCTAGAATTTTTATAAGACTCAAAGCATTTTTTAAATGAATTCCCGTCTTCTACGCTATTAGATAAATATCTATAAAATTTCTTATAATTATAAAAAGTAGTTGTGTCTTGTAGCGACAATAATGCCTCTGTAATTGGTATTCCGGATTTTAATAATCCATTTAATACATATCCTAATCTTGCCAACTCTACCTCCCTTATTAACCTTCTAAAGATTGGCATCTTCGAAATAAACACCTGACCAATTGCTTTTGTTTTTGGAAAACTAAACAAAAAATATAAAATTATAATAAAACTAAATAAAACAATGGGTACAAAAACTGCCCCATATTTTCCTAAAAACTCCCCTATGCCCATAAGTATTCTTGTAATTAGGGGTAATTGTGCATTGAGTTGTGCAAATGTTTCAGCCATTTTTGGAAGCGCAAACCATGCAACACCAATTCCAACAAAAAATGTAAGTGGCAAAACAATTGCAGGATAGAGCATGGCCGTTCTTATTCTTGTTTTGAAAACCCATTCCTTGTCTTGCTGCTCTACCAAAGTATTAATATTCTGAACCAAACGCCCAGATTCTTCACCAATTTTTATAAGAGAAACTATTCTTGGTGAAAAAAGCCGACTATATTCAAAGGCTCTCCATAAACTTTCTCCACCCTCAACGCGCTCCCTCATTTCTTTTATAAATTTTCTCATTCTAGAAGATGAAAATTCTTCTTCTACCGACTCTAAACATGACAACACATCCATTCCAGCCGAGAGAAGTATAGATAAATTTTCTAAAAAATTTCTTTTATGTGTTCCCAATCCACCAGTAAAAACAAAAAATTTTTTATTCTTTTCTGTCTTTGTTATTTTCTTAGATTCATTATTTTTATCTAGCTGAAGTGAATCGGAGTTTATTTTTTGTCCTATTTTTAGTAGTTTTTGTGTTGTTTCTTTTAGCATTTTAGTTTTGTGGTGGAGCAACGCGCATTACTTCTTCAAGTGAAGTAATACCGTGTTTAACTTTTTCTAAACCATCTTCAAATAGCGTTTTTGCTCCTTGTTTTTTAGCCAAATCCCAAATTGTTTTTGATGATGGATTGTGCAACATTAAATCTTTCATTTCTTGAGTCATATTAATAATTTCAAAAAGTCCAACTCTTCCTTTATATCCGGTATTATTACAAGTCTCACAACCCTTTGATTTAAAAATCGTATATTTATTATCTTTTGGTAAGTATGGAATTATCTCTCTAGAAACACTTTCAAAATATTTCTTTGTAACGGTTTCACTATATCGACAACTTTCACATAATTTTCTCACCAATCTTTGTGCAATAATTTTCTCAAGAGTTGATGCGAGTAAAAATGGTTCTGCTCCCATATCCATAAGACGTGGAATTGCTGTCGCTGCATCGTTTGCATGAAATGTGGATAAAACCAAGTGTCCAGTTAAAGCCGCATTTATAGAAATTTCAACAGTTTCTTTATCTCTTATTTCACCGACCAAAACTACGTTTGGATCTTGACGAACAATTGAACGCAACCCCTTTGCAAAAGTAAGTCCGGCACCTGAATTAACCTGTATTTGATTTATTCCCGGAATTTTATATTCAACCGGATCTTCTATTGTAGTAATATTTATTTCTGGTCGATTTAATTTTTTAATTATTGTATAAAGAGTAGTTGTTTTCCCGCTACCCGTTGGTCCGACAGACAAAATCATTCCAAATGGTCTTGAAATTGACTTGTTCATACTTAATTCCTCTTTTGGACTAAAACCCAACTCAGATAAAGAAAAATTTCTAATATACTCTGACAATAATCTGATTACAATTTTTTCTCCATCGAGTATTGGGATAATAGAAATACGCAAATCAATGGTTCTTCCGCTTTTAGTTGTGATCCTTACGGCTCCATCTTGAGCACTATTGTGTTCATCAATTCTTAGGTGTGACTGAACTTTTATACGGTTTAAAATATTTTCATAATATTCATTTGCGACAACACCTGCTTCCTGCAACATTCCATCTACTCTGAATCTAATTAATGTTTCTTTATTTCCCTGAGGCTCAAAATGAACGTCAGAGGCTCTATAAGTAATTGCATCATCAATAATTGCATCAATAATCTCTGGCGCAAATTTTTTACTATCTTTTATAATTTCAGAAAATTTTGTATTTAGTGCCTTTCTATAATAAACAAAAGAATCTTCTATATCAGAAGATACTGAATATGCAATTATTATTTTTTTTTCTGGAAAAATTTTACTAAGTACATCTAATAAGGACTTTTGTTTAGGATTATCTGTTGTTATTACAAAATTCTTATCATCTTCTGAAAAAAGAACGACTCTATATTTTTTAGCAATATTTTCTTCTATCTTTAATACCTGATCTTTTCTGGGCTGATTTGAATTTAAATCAGCGTAGGGAACCTTATACCACTCTGCCATTGCCTGACCCAATATATCTTTAGATATTATACCTAATGATAGTAAACACTCATCAATTGATTGTCCTGTTTTTGCACAAATTTTATCTGCCTCCTTAAAATCATCTATGGATAAATAATTCTGCTTAATGAGAATATCTTTTATCTCATTATTTTTTAATTTCATATTTTTGTTTTTATAAATTTATTTTTATTTTTAGTAAAAAACCAAAAACTATTTCATTTTCAAAGCGTTTTTTACATGTTCTATAACAGAAGCAATTGGAGTGTTTGATTTTATAAAATAGTCTATTGCCCCCAAATTTTTTGCTTTTTTTACATCCTCTTCTTGTGATAAATTAGAAGAGATAATAACGGGAATTTTAATATTTTTATTTTTAATCTCCTCAAGAACAAAAAAACCATCTTTAATTGGCATCATAATATCTAAAAGAAGTAAATCGTAGTGTTCTTTTTCTAACTCTTTTACGGCATCTTCTCCATTAAAAACAGATTTGGCATCAAATCCAGAACTTCTTAACTTTAATTCGAGTGCTTTTGCCATCGCTCTTTCATCTTCTGCTATAAGTATCTTTTTTGCTTGTTTTGACATAACATAATTACTTATAAATTAAAAAATTGGGGTCTTCTAACTTATATATATTATAGTATCTTTAAACCCAAAAGTAAATCGAAAAAATTCATAAATTTATATATTTTTTCTAAAAATTTTATTCAATATTTACATAAAAATATCGTTGATATAATATTAAAACATGCAGATACTTAAAAAAATACTAATATTTTTGATTGGAACGTTTTTAATTTTGTTTATTACTAGCTTATTTTTACCAAATATCAAAACTGCTTATATCAAACAAGCTCTCCCCATATTTATAAAACAAGAAAAAGAAATTTCACAACAAGCTTCAATGATAGCTGTCGGGGATATAATGCTCTCCCGAGGCGTTGCCTCAAAAATAAAAAAATATGATAATTTTGATTATCCATTTTTAAAGTTGAAAGAAATTTTAAAATCTGTAGATTTTAATTTTGCAAATTTAGAATCTCCTATAATTGCTGGCCAAGCAATAAATACTGGACAAATGATTTTTCGTGCTGATCCTGGAATTGAAAAAAATTTAAAAGAAAATAATTTCTCAATTTTTTCTCTTGCAAACAATCATATGCCAAATTTTGGTGCACACGGAATAGAAAACACAATAAAACTTTTAAATGAACAAAATATAAAATATTGCGGGGCTGGAGAAAATGAAAACACAGCTTATGCGCCCGCCTATTTGGAAGTAAATGGAATCAAATTTGCTTTTTTATGCTTTAACGATTCTGATGTGGTTCCAATTAGCTACATGGCGGGTGCCTCAAGTTATGGGACAGCATTTATGGATATTAAAAAACTACAAGAATCAATAAAAATAGCTCGTGAAAATTCAGACTTTGTAATTATATCAATGCACTCTGGGACAGAATATGTAAATGACCCCAACAAAAGACAAATTGAATTTGCACACAACGCAATTGATTTTGGCGCTGATTTAATAATAGGCCATCATCCACACGTTGTTCAAACAATTGAAAAATATAAAGATAAATATATATTTTATAGCTTAGGAAATTTTATATTTGATCAAATGTGGTCACAAGAAACAAAAGAAGGATTAATTGTCAAATTTATTTTTGAAAAAAATAAAAATATACAATTTTCAATAATTCCAATAGTAATAGAAGATTATTCTCAGCCAAGATTGGCAAACGAAGAAGAATCAACAAAAATATTAAAAAGATTAAAATATGACATTGTTAAAGATTTAAATTTTTCCCAATATAAAAAAAAAGACAATAACTAAATTTTTATGCAATAATCTTAATTTATTAATAAACTATTGACACTGTAAATAAATACTATATAATTACCATATTAAAAATTTACCCATAAATACATGGATAAAAAAACACTAGAACAAATAAAAGAAAAATTACTCATAGAAAAACAAGAATTAACAAAAGAATTAAATAGTTTTGCTGAAAAAAATGATAAAATAGAGAATGAATATGAAACCAAATTCCCAGATTATGGTGGACACGAAGACGAAAATGCCGCAGAAGTAGCAGACTTTGAAAGTGATTTATATCTAGAAAAAACACTAGAACAATCACTTAAAAAAATTGATGAAGCCCTAGAAAGAATAGAAAAAGGAACATATGGAACCTGCGAAGAATGTGGTAAAAAAATTCCCACAGAAAGATGTTTGGCATTTCCAACTGCGGCAAAATGCATGGAATGTAAAAGAAAATCATTATAAATGAAAAAAGTACAAATAATATTAATTTTATTTTTATTATTTATAATAGATATAGTATCCAAAATTCTTATATTAAATAAACTCCCTATTGGTGGAGTTTATCTATTTCACGGAGTGAATTTTGAACTTCATAAAAATTACGGGGTGGCTTTTGGAATAAATATTTATAATATTTTAATAATTCCTATTTCTATAATTATAACGATATTTCTTATAATGGAAATACAGGAGACCCTAAAATTAAAAAAATATTATTTAAGTTTTTTTATTGGGCTTATAATAATTGGAGCTACGTCAAATTTAATTAATAGAATCACCTACGGATATGTGGTTGATTTTATTTCTATATATTTTTTTCCTGTATTTAATTTTTCTGATTTATATATAATAATTGGTGTGATATTTTATTTTTTATTTTTAAACAAGCCCCTTGATAAAAATACCAAAGGGCTAATAAATCAATAATTATTTCTTTTTTCTAAGAAACATCACATACAAACCTATAAAAATAACCAACGCGCCTAAAAGGACTGTTCCTATTTTTCTCTTATTTTTTTCTGCTGAATTATCAACAACTAAATCTTCTTGTATTTCTTGTTTAACTTCTTCATCTGGCGTTGCCATTTGAATTTCTTCTGTCATGTTATTCTGCTCTGATTCTAGAATCTGTTCTTTGACTGGTGTTGTTTCGTTTTCATCGCTTTTCAACTCACTATCCACGACAAGTATGTTTTTTTCCTCACTAGATGTTGCATTAGATGTAACATTTACCGTTGTAGTAGATTCTTGAAAATCTACTGAAACTGGAACATCTAGCTCTTGAGAAACTATATCAATGGTCTCCCTGGGTTCTGAAATTGAACTTGTACTTGTTGTAGTTGTTTCTATTTGTGTTTCTTCTAATACAATATTTTTATCCTCTAAAATAGTAAAGCTGTTGTAATTTGATAAAAAGCTTCTATCCTTTTCGTTGAAAGACCACGCTATAACGGACCAACTATGTACTCCTAAATCCAAATCACCACCCAATTCAATATAAAAATTTGCTGTATTTGATTTTTCATCATTTCTAACAATTGCTTTTCCGAAATAATCTCCATCAATATAAACATCTATTATTGTATTATTCCATGTAAGACCCGTTAAATAAATTTTTTGAGATTTATTAAATTTTTTATTATTTGGTTCTCTGAGTGTTGGAATTGGTATCTTACATTTTGACAAAGAACATTGTTTTAAAAATTCCTCATCCTTGGTTTTTTTTACATTTTCTTGTTCTGCTTTTAATGTCTCAGAAATAGGAGAAATAAGAACATTTGTTGATGTTGATGATTCCTCATAGGGCGTAGGAATTGGTGCTAATTCTGGAGTGCTTGTAGCCCCAGAAACATGCACCTCCTCTGCCTTTACAAAAGCAAAACAAAAAAACAGCAAAAACGCGGATAAAAATAAAATTGCTTTTTTTGCCATGTTTTTTATTTTAATAGTAAATTAAATCTTGTTCATATACCTTATACTTTCTACAAAAAAAATCAATATTGAAAAATATGTATAAAAATTGCCTAATATGTGGGCAAAGTAAAATCATATATCGATTTTGTAAACCCTGGCTGTTTTATGTTTTACATCAATTAAAACACTTATTATAATCATAAAATAGGTCTTTTTTGACTTATTTACCTGAAAATATGACAAAATACTTCTCTCCAATCTTAATATTTTAGAAGAAGAAATGGATATTTCTGGTGGACCAAATTTATCACTTGTTCTAGTTTTTACTTCTATAAAATATAAAATATCATTTTTTTCTGCAATTATATCAATTTCTCCGCATCTAAAATATACATTTCTATCTATAATACTATATCCCCTCTTTTGGAGATATTTTACTGCAATTTCCTCGCCAAGTCTTCCAATTTTTTGATTATAATTCATATTATTTACTATTTTCAAATTTCAATTTTCAATTGATTTACTATTTGATTATTTACTATTTCCATTACCATTCAAAGAACCAGTTATTTTACCAAATATCAAACAAAACTCCTGTGATTCTTGAAGTAATTGTTGTATTTCAATATTATCTTTATAATAACCAAACATTAATCTTAACCAATACCATGTTTCATTTGCTTCTTTTCTACAAATATAAATTTTGTTTCTAAAATCCTTTTTGGAACTAGAATTATTCGCCTCAATATAGTTTGCGCCAATACTCGTAGCCGATCTCACTAATTGATTTATTATCACCCTAATTGAACTGTTGTATTCTAGAGAATTACAAAATTTTATTATAGATTCGCTAAATTTTAACGTTCTTTCTTCTAACATCATTGCTTTCTCTTGTCTTGTTAAATCACTTTTCATAGTTTTTTTTATTAATTATTAAATAGATAAATAAATTACTACATTATTAAATAGAAAATGAATTGAAAATTAGAAATAGTAAATTGAAAATAAAAAGATCGCTCAAGTTGGCGACCCTTTTATATAAAAAAATTAAAAATTTATAAATTGAAAATGAATTGAAAATTAGAAATAGTAAATTGAAAATTATTTTATATATTTCTCATATTCTCTTCTTTTTGCATCTTCTATTCGCTTTGCTGGAATTTTTGTCAAATGATATTGTAGTGTATTACAAATCCAAACCAAAATAAAGGCCCACCAAAAAATCATTAAAAATCTTGCTTGAAAATATGGGACTCTTACTTTCCTAAAAAATAATAAAAATAAATTAATGATTCCAAAAGTAATAAATATGTTATAAAATTTCAAAAATAACTCTCTACTATATTTATCTAATTTCTTAAAAATCTGAATAGGTTTTTTAACAACAAAATGTTTTATCAAAAAAGCAGAGATAACCACAATAACTGAAACAAAAAACATCGTCCAAAATGTATGTGATTTTATAATTGGAGGATAGGCGTCAAAAAAATACTGAAAATTTAAATTCATTAAATTCATAATTTTATTTTATAGAGAGAAATTATTTTTTATAAATCATTCCAAAATGATATTTACCGGCTTCAAATTCTTCTTGCAACTTTAATCCGAAAACTTCTAAATATTCCTTAATCTGTGATTGATTAACTCGCCTGTCAATTTTTGGACCAAATGGCACTCCAATGTTTTTCCAATCTATAATGAGTATTTTACCATCTGGTTTTAAAAGTCTCACAGCTTCTTTTAGCATTTTTGAAATATCTGTTGATTCAAATAAGACATTAACTAACATTGCTAAATCAAGCGAACCCTCTGGAATATTTGTTGCGCCATAAGTTTCTAAATTGCTCCATATGGTTTTAACATTTGCAAATCCTTCTGTTTTTGCATGACTCTCAGCTGAAGACAGAACATCTTTTAAAATATCTACTGCATAAACAGTACCCTTGTCTCCAACTATTCTTGCCGCCTGAAATGTAAAATATGCTTTAGGTCCACACCCAAGAGCCCCCACCTTGTCACCATAACCCAGCCTTACATGATCTTCTAGTATCTCTCTTGCGTCTAGAAGTTCAGTGCCGCCTGCTTGTTTTTGAAACATATAGTATAATTAAGTTATTAAATAATTGAATTAAAGTCAAGACCCCCCATTTGACTTTATATAAATTAATTATATTATTAAATTAAACAACTAACAAGTTTAAAAATTTTCAAAAATATGTCAATTGGTATAGCTGTAATTACAATTTCAATATTAGGATATTTTAGTAATTTTTTAAATAATAGATATTTAAACTATAAAATTATAAAAATATTATATTTTCTCGGGGCTTTTATTCATGAATCTTCTCATGCAATAATGTGTTTTCTTACTGGTGCTAAAATTGAACAAATACAAATTTTTTCTTCGCAACCAAGAGTTGTGCACAGACAATCAAAAATTCCCATAATTGGTCAAATGTTAATTTCTCTTGCGCCAATTGCTGGTGGATTTTTATTTATTTTTTTAATAAATAAATTTGTTCTAGGAAATATTATAATAATCAACTCTACTTCAAATTGGAAAGAAATATTTAAAATATCCTTCGATTTTATTTCACAAATTAATTTGTTTAGCTGGCAAGGAATTTTTTTTATATTACTACTATTAAACTCTGGTGCTATGATGGGACCATCTTTTCAAGATATAAAAAATACCTGGTTCGCACTTTTAATATTGTTATTTATAAAATGGAATTTTATAAATTCTCTTGGGATAATTATAATATGTTTAATTCTTGCAAATATTTTGATTCAACTACCTATAATTATTATTATAAAAATTTTTAAAAAATAAAACAACCTTAAAACACAAAAAAGAAGATTGCCTCTTCTTTTTTGCACTAAATATATTATAGAAAGGATTATTTTCTAAATTTTATAGAGCGATCACATTTGCCGTCATTATTTTCATCAACAAAATTTCCACATTTATTGTTTTCTGTACACCCACAATCCCCCGCTCTTTTTTTCTGACATCCACATCCAGAAGGCTCTATATTATTTCTATTTTGAACTTTATTCTGTTGAGCTTCTGCGGTATTTGGTTTATTTATTGACATTACAAATGCCAACCCAAGTGATAAAACTGATACAACAACACCCATTATTAAATATTTTTTCATAAATTTTAATTAATTCTTAGTTTAAAATTTTAATCCCACAACCATTACTACGTTTATCTATAAAATTTCTTTCACTATTTACACAATCACAATTTTTCATCCCACAACCACATCGCATTTCTCGAATATGTTCTGCATAAAAATTATTGTCATCAATTTTTCTACCAACTACTTTTATATTATTATCCAAATTTAAACTTTCTAATTCTGCGTCATTGTTAAATAAAATATTCCAATTTTTTTCATATATATCTTTAAATGATCCGGAATTTTCTGAAATATTTATAAATTTTCCAACAAGTATTCCTTTTTCCGGATTATTCCACATTTTTAAATTTTGGCAAGATAATGCCTTATATGAATTTACTTTTAAAAAATTATTATCAAAATATCTAGCAACCCCCGAAAAATAAAACATTATTCCAATTAATATAATTAAAGATAATCCGAATAAAGATACTTTTAAAAAATTAAATTTATAGGATTTTTTAGTATTCTTAAAATCAAAATATAAAATAAATAAAAATATAATTAAAATTATTATCCAAAAATATGGCATTGTTTTAAACACAAACTCAAATAAATTACCAGAAACCCTGTCTCTTAAATCAAAATCGCTTGAAATAAACATGTGAATTATAAAAGAAAAAGAAAGCGCACCAAAAATTATAAAAATTGGAACCAAAACCCATAAAAAAATATTGTAAAATACAAAAATCCACCTTGGCCTTGGTTTTATATTTTTTTCTTTAATTTTTTCTAAAACAATATTAATAATATTCGTCATATTTTTATATCTAATTTTATTAAAATATCTCTAAATTGTTTTTTTGCTCTATTTATAAGAGTACCGACTGTTCCGATTGGTTTTTTTATAATATCTGAAATTTCATTGTAATCCTTAAATTCAAAAAATTTCAAAATCAAAACTTCTCTATATTTCACATCCATTTTTTGTAAAACCTCCTTCAATTTTTCTCGCAAAATATAAGAATCCAAATCTTTTTCTATATTAAAATCAGATTTTATACTTTCCAAAATGTCATCATTTATATTTAAATCGAAAAATTTGGGTCTTGAATTAAATTTTCTAAAATTTGTTATTACTTCATTATGAGTTATTCTATAAATCCATGAAGAAAATTTTAAATCAGCATCAAAACCATTTAAATTCCTATAAACTTTTATAAATACTTCCTGTAAAATATCTTCTATATCTTCTTTTGATAAATTAGAGATTCTTTTTATATAATTAAAAAGTTTTTTTTCATATCTATTTATAAGCTCAGAAAAACTATCTTCATTTGAAAATGCAGATATTACTAATTCTTCATCTGTTTTATAGGAGAAATCCATTATTTTTAGGTTTCTTTTTTTATTAATACTCGCCTAGCGTTATTTTTATTTCATATTTTTTCTTTTTCTCCAACAAATTAGAAACAAAACTCCAATTAAAAATACTGGTCCTGAAATTGGTAGAGTCCAAAATAACTGATAAAATTCTCCACCTCTAAAAATTGATATTATAATCATTGTTATATAAGCGATTCCTGCGAAAGTAAAAACAATTGCGCCAATTATCTCTTTTTTCCAAGAAATAATTAAAATTATCAATAAAATTAAACCTGGAAGATTGTGAATAAGTAATCCAATTAAAATTTCCCAAAAATTTAAATCCCCCTCAAAAACATCAAAAGAAAAAAGAGCCAAAAAACAAATAAAAAATATTGATAAAATTCTTGGCACCCAATATATAAATTTATTAATTTTATTTTTCATTTTTATATATAACTATAATTGTAAATACATTGAATTTATAAAAATAAACAAATGAACAATCCACTAAAGAATAAAAAGAAATCTTACAGATCAAACAACTTTTATAGCATAAAATTTTAATCCTTTGTATAATTTTACACTTTTTAATAAAATTAAACAAAAAAAATACCCTCTGTTGCTTTTCTTTAATATTATAAAATAATATAATATTAATAATGAATAAAAAATTAATAATTTTAATAAATTAAACATGGACACTAGTACAAAATGGGTAGCCCCCGTATACAGAGTATCTCTTGTAAAAAATCTTATATTCACTGGGATTTTAGTCTCAATATTATTAATTGCAAAACAAAATTTTATTTTTATTTTAGTATTTAGTATTTGTACGTTTACTGTATTACAAAGCATAAACCCAAAAAAACACGAACTTATAGCAACACTATCTTTTTCTAAAAACATGGCAACTCACTATATTACAGAAAAAGAATTAAAAATTGAGTGGAAAAATAAAAAAAAGGTTATCAACCTTGAAAATATTTCAAACTTTAAAGAAGATGTTGCTGGATTTGAAACTCTACGAAATATGCCGATTTGTAAAAATTTTGACAGGCTGTGTTTCAGTACATTTCCCGGATTAGAATATATAATATACGTACCCAAAGCTTTAAAAAACGATATAGTGAAGGAACTCTCAAAACATGTACAATTTGTAAGTGCAAAACGACAATTAAAAATACTTAAACCTATGATTGCAGTAATAATAACTTTAAGCATTGTATATCTATTAATATTTTTCTATTATTTTAAATACTACATTCATTAAAAATACAAATATTTACTCTAATAAAAATTTGTTTTTATATTATTGAAAATCGGGTTTAGATAAAATTAAAATAAAAATCGCCTGCAAAAGCGAAATCATTAATACTAAATTTTAAAAAATTCATCATTTAAAATTCGTGTTTCAAAATTGTTTGATGGTGGGCCCTATAGGATTCGAACCTATGGCCTTCTCGGTGTAAACGAGACGCTCTAACCAACTGAGCCAAGGACCCCTAAATGGTGGACTTTGCTTTACCAATTTAGAACAATTTATTTTAGACTTAAAACAACTATATTTTATTACTAAAACAAATTATGCCTTAAATTAGATGGGCTTTATTTGTCCTTTATAATATACCTTAATACATTATAACCAATAAATACTATGGATAGTATATCAGAAAAACAATTAAATGCAAATCGTCAAAATGCTCAATTA
>DAORGW010000013.1:0-23802 GCA_035356975.1 bacterium
TTTGGTGGGTATGAGAGGATTTGAACCTCTGACTTTCACGATGTGAACGTGACACTCTAACCGCTGAGTTACATACCCAGATTAATTTTAGAATGATGAATTTTGAATGATGAATGAATTTTGAATTATCCATATTTTAAGTTTAGTACTTATTTTTCTTTTCTTCCACCCTTTTCTAGAAAAGGGTGGAGCCTAAAAGTCGCGAGCACATAAAAATTTAGAGAATTCTTCGCTTCGCATGCTAAAATTTCAAAATCGCCTTACAGCTCAAATTGAAATTTTTTAACGCATGACTACGCTTGAATTCTTACTAAATTTTTATAAGCTCGCAGTTAATTAATTCAAAATTAATTTAATTCTTTTCTATTTTCCAGTGCAGAGGACAGGGTAATTTCATCAGTGTATTCTATGTCAGTTCCCATTGGTATTCCTTTTGCAAGTCGCGTTATTTTTATACCAGTATTTGTTAAAATATTTTTTAAATAAGTTATGGTTGCCTCACCCTGAATACTTGTATCAAACGCGAGTATTAATTCTTTGGTATTTTCGTTTTTAATTCTCTCTGTTAATTCTTTTATAAATAATTTATCGGGGGTAATTCCTATTATAGGGTCAATTAATCCTCCAAGTATATGGTATAAACCATTGTATTTGTGAGTACGCTCAACTGCCTCTAGCTCTTTTGGAGTAGATACAACACAAATTGTAAATTTGTCTCTATTTATATTATTACAAATTTCACATGGATTTGTATCTGAAAAATTTCTGCACATTTGGCAGACTTTTAAATTTTCTAAATTTAAAAAAGGATTTAAAAATTCTTCTATTTTTGTTTTTCCTCGTGACGCAATTGAAAGAGCAAGACGCTCAGCTGTCTTTGGCCCAATTCCAGGAAGAGTTAGGAATTGCTCTATTAATTTTTTTATAGAATTTGGATACATTATATTTGATAAATTTTTGCTTTTATTCTCTATGTCATCCTGAACTTGATTCAGGATCTTCTGGTTTTACTTTCTATTCTATTATAGATTCCGGATCAAGTCCGGAATGACAAATGAAAAACGAAAAAGCAAAAATTTTTATTAAAATTTAAAATCGGGAATTGAGATATCGCCAGAGCGCATTTTTTCCGCCAAGATTTTTCTTACTTTATCATTTCCGTCATTTATTAAATTAGGAATTGTTGATTCAATTGTAGATTTTTCAATTCCATCATTTATATCCAGTGATAAAATTTTTTGATTTGCATCCATTTTTATTTTTATCCCATTTCTTTCTACCTCAACAGTTTCTTGAGATAAAACATCTTGCATTTGTTTTGCTTGTGATTTTAGGTCTTTGATTTGATTTAGTTTTGAAAATAGTGACATAAGTTTTTAAATTATTTTTATTTTTTAAATTTATTTTATTAGCCAAAAGCCAATGGCTTATTCGGGCATTGGTATTTGTTCTTCAAGTCCCTTGCTACCTCTTTCTAAATTTTTAAAACTTACCGTGTGTTCATCGAAATATAATTTTACAACTCCAGTTGGACCGTTTCTGTGTTTTGCAATATGAATTTCTGCGATTCCTTTTTCTTCAGGAGACAAATCTTCTATTCTATAATTTCTATCTGCTGATTTTCTATAAATAAACATTACTACATCAGCGTCTTGTTCAATTGTTCCTGATTCTCTTAGGTGTGCAAGTTTAGGAATTGCTGGTTTTGTCTGTTCAACTGCACGAGATAATTGTGATAGTGCGATAACTGGAATATTTAGTTCTCTAGCAATTCCTTTTAGACCACGAGTAATTTTTGCAACTTCTTGGACACGTGATTCTTCATCAGCATGAGATTCCATAAGTTGCAAATAATCCACGACAAGACATGATAAATTATGTTCAAGTTTTAGTCTTCTTGCTTTTGTTCTAATTTGCATTATATTTAAACTACTTGAATCATCAATAAAAATTTTTGAATCCGCTAGTGTTCCCATTGCATGACCAATTCTCGGAAAATCATCATTTTCTTGCCTATCTGATAATTTACCAGTTCTCATTTTCCATAAAGATACTCCCGCTTCAGCGCATAAAATTCTATCAACAAGTTCTTCTTTGCTCATTTCAAGAGAAAAAACACCAACACATTCTTTTCCGCGTACTGCAATGTTCCTTGCAATATCAAGCGCAAAAGAAGTTTTTCCGACTGAAGGACGAGCAGCTATAATTACTAAATTTGAATTTTGAAGTCCCGCAAGTAGAGCATCTAGATCAGTATAGCCGGTTGGAAGACCACGAAGTTTTCCTTTGTTTTTGTGTAATTCATCAATTCTTTCAAATGTGTCATTTAATATATTTGAAATTCCAACAAAATTTTCTTTTAAATATTTTTGTGAAATTCCAAATAATCTTTGTTCGGCTCTATCGAGCACATCATCAATATTTTCTGCTTCTTGAAATGCGTTGTTTGTAATATCATACGATGCTTGAATTAATTTTCTAAGCGTTGATTTTTTTTGAACAATTTCTGCATAGTATTTTACATTTCCAGCTGTTACAACTGAATTCGCTAAACTTGCTAAATAACTTTTTCCACCAATGTTTTCAAGTTCACCATATTCAGAAAGTAGATTGCTAACCGATAATAAATCTATTGGCTCTCTTTTGTCATATAATTCTATACAGGCACGAAATATTATTTGATGTGATTTTTTATAAAAATCTTCTTCCATTAAAATATCAGCAATTTTTGAAATTGCTTCTGTGTCAATTAAAATAGAACCAAGTACATTTGATTCTGCTTCTAAATTATGAGGAGGAATTCTATCTCCTGATATATTTGATGTGTTAAGTTCGTCAGTCATATGAGTATTTTATCAGAAAAAGATTTTTGAGCAAGTGGGTTATGGACATGTTATACACAATATTGACCTATTGTTTATAATATGATATTATTTTTTACATATTGTGCGCCGTTAGCTCAGTTGGTAGAGCAGCAGCCTTTTAAGCTGATGGTCGTGGGTTCGATTCCCTCACGGCGTACCATTTTTAAAACTCGGTTAAAATCCGATTTTTTGTTTAAATAAAAAAGTTATTCATTTTTTAGATTTATGAGTCAACCTTCGAGGTTGAGCACCTGCGAGGTTGCTTTAAATGAAATAAAAAAGCTGTTCTTATTAGGAACAGCTTATTAAATAAATTTGAGTTTCATTTTTTACCTCCCATACCTCTTTATAGGTCGTTGATGCTTACTTCACGAATCCGGGGACTGAAAAGATTTGTCCCTTTTCATCTCTAACTACTCCAGGTGCTCCGGATGCAGGAGCAACAAGGTCACTGCGTCCTTCGCTTTTTCCTCTCTCTAACACCAACAGAGACACTATGTAGATTTGTTCTGTGGACTCAGGGGGCAGATTTTCGATGTGACCGTAAATGACAGAGTATACTGGCACTCCATCAAGTTGTCCAGAGACAACGTGCTCACTTGAAACGCGAGCAATCTGTCCGGAAGCAGGATACTCTTTGTTGCCGACGCGTACTGTGTGGGGCGTTAGATTGACTAACATTTTTCCTCCGGTCGCTTTATATTTTTGTTTGATAGCGACCAATCCCCTCTAAACGGGTCAAACTCGGAGGAGTTCAGTAGTCAAAGCAGTGTAGAGAATAGGGTTATGTATATGACGTTGTTTTCCGCCGTTACCATAATTATCATTGCAGTGAAGCTTTGATAAGGCAACCTTGGTCCACATATAATATAATTATTTGTCATTTATAACTCTATTTTTAGGCTAAATCCATGCCCTAAAGCGCAGATATAGTCAAATAGTTCCCTCCACACTATTTTGATTACTGAAATTTATTTTTTCAATGTACTTTACGTACTTATATTAATGATAGCATATTTTAATATATTTGTCAATAGTAAATAAAACCTACGAAATATTGACTTATTTTTATGTTTATTTTATAAAATAAGTATTGTATATATATTTTTTTTATGTTATATTATTGAATAATTATAATTAAATTTATTTAAAAATAATGGAAAATCAAAATCAAAACCAAATTTCAAATTTTGAAACAGAGCCAAAAATAAATAAATGGAAAGATAGAGCAAATTTTGCCCTAGAAATAATAAAAACAGTTATAATTTCTCTTGCTATTATACTTCCAATTAGATATTTTTTAATTCAGCCCTTTATGGTTGACGGAGCATCTATGGAACCAAACTTCCATAATTCAGATTATTTGATTATAGATGAAATTACATATAGATTTGAGAATCCAGAAAGAGGACAGGTAGTTGTTTTTAAAAACCCAGATAATACAAAAGAATATTTTATAAAAAGAGTAATTGGGCTACCGGGCGAGACAGTAAGAATTCAAGATGGAAAAGTTTTTATTAAGTATGTTGGGTCAGATGATTTTATAGAATTGAAGGAGGATTATTTACCAAAAAATTTATCAACAATGAGTGTTGGTGATGATGTAATGATTCCGGATGATTCTTATTTCGTTTTGGGTGATAATAGATCAAATAGTCGCGATAGTAGGTATTTTGGTGCAATTCCAGAAGATTTTATAACAGGAAAGGTTTGGTTAAGAGGATATCCGTTTAATAGAATTAAATTATTTACAAATCAAAATTAATATATGTCCAAGAAAAAAGTTCAAAAATTTTATTTAGTAAAGGGTTTTAAAGATATATTGCCAGAAGATCAGTTGTATTGGGAATTTGTAAGGGCTAAATTTTTTAATGTAGCAAAGTCATACGGCTATGACAGAATTGATTTACCAATTTTAGAAGATAGTAAATTATTTGTAAAAGGAGTAGGAAATTTAACTGATGTTGTTTCAAAAGAAATGTTTACATTTGAAACACTCGGAAATGAAAAAGTAAGTCTTAGACCAGAAGGAACCGCGGGAACAGTTAGAGCATATATAGAACACGGAATGGTCAATAGAAAAAAACCAGTAAAAATGTTTTATATTGGACCAATGTTTCGTTATGATAAGCCTCAGGCCGGAAGATATAGACAGTTTTATCAATTTGGTTTAGAGGTTTTTGCCGAAGATGATCCGATAATTGATTCACAGATGATTTATATGACTTATCAGTTGTTTGATGAATTAAAAATTCCAGTGATAATAAAAATAAATAGTATTGGCTGTCCAAAATGTCGTGAAAAATTTTTGAAAATATTAAAAGATTATTTAAAGAAAAATAAATCAAAATTATGTAAAGATTGTCAAATTAGATACAATAAAAATATTTTAAGAATTTTAGATTGTAAAGAGAAAAAATGTAGAGAAATAGTTTTAGAGGCGCCACAGATTTTAGATCATTTATGTGATGATTGTAATAAGCATTTTGTAAAGGTTTTAGAGTATTTAGAGGATTCTCAAATTAATTATGAGCTCGATCCATTTATTGTAAGAGGGCTAGATTATTACAATAGAACAACGTTTGAAATTTTACCAACAGAAGAATTTTGCGAAGGAGATCCCGGAAGTCAGAGTGCTCTTGCTGGTGGTGGAAGATATGATTATTTAGTAAAGAATCTTGGTGGTCAAAATACACCCGCAATTGGAATGGCTTTTGGAATGGATAGAATTGTAAACGCACTTAAAAAAGTAAAAAATTTAGAATTATCAAATATAAATACAAGTGATGTTTTTGTAGCTCAATTAGGAGACAAAGCAAGAAAGAAAGTCTTGATTTTATTTGAAAAATTAAGAAGAGCTGGATTTTCAGTTGCTGAAAGTATTTCAAAAACATCCCTGGGTCAACAATTAGAAGAAGCGAACAGATTAAAAACAAAACTTGCTCTTATAGTTGGTGAGAAGGAACTATTGGATAAAACAGTTTTAATAAGAGACATGGAAAGTGGAAATCAAGAAGTTGTTCCAGAAAACAAAATAGAATCAGTTTTAGAATTAAGATTGAAAAGTTTAGATATTAGTGTTAAAAAAGTTAGATTACATAATTAATTTTTAAAATAAAATAATAACCAAGAAAGGAAGGTGAATAAAGTGGTAGAAGTAAAAGTAAAAAATAATGAATCTTTTGAGAAACTTGTAAGAAGATTTACAAAGAAGATTATTCAAAGTGGTAAACTTATTCAAGCAAGAAAAATAAGATTTAAAACAAAACTTAAAAACGCAAGAAAGAGAAAAGCAGGAGCAATTCATAGAGTTAAAGCACAAGACAAAAGAGAATATTTAAGAAAAATTGGAAAATTAGACGAACCAACAATGTAAATATTAGCTAAAAAAGTTATAAAATTTTAAAGTTCAATATTTTTATAACTTTCAATTTTTAACTTTTAAATTTAACTTTATGTCTTTAAAAGAAAAAATAGAGCATGATTTTATTGAAGCTTTTAAGTCTAAAAATACGGATATAGCAGAAACTCTAAAGCTTTTAAAAAGTTCAATTAAAAATAAAGAAATTGAACTTATAAAAACTCTTGATGAAGCTGAGGTTATAAAAGTTTTAATGACAGAGGTAAAAAAGAGAAAAGATAGTATAGAACAGTTTAAAAATGGTGGAAGAGAAGATCTTGCTCAAAAAGAACAAGTAGAACTTTCTATTATTGAAAAATATTTACCTGAAATGATGTCAGAAGATGAGGTAAAAAAAATAATTTGTGCTATAATAGAGAGTAGTGGGGAAGGGAAACTAAAATCAAATTTTGGTAAATTTATGAAACTTGCAATGATGGAATTAGATGGCAAGGCTGATGGATCAATAGTTTCAAAAATTTTAAATCAAGAATTGAATTAAAAATAAAAACTATAACAAAAAAATGATTTTTAAATTGAGAAATATTTCTCTTTTAAAAAAGGCAGTTGCTCTTTGTGTTTTATTGCAACTGGCTTTTTTATTTACACCAACTCTCTCGCACGCTCAATTAGCAGAACATCCAATTGGTTACATACCAGATTTTGGTTTGGGGACAGATACTGATATAGAGCATTTAGTTACAAATATTATACAAATATTTTTAGGATTTCTGGGATTCATTGCTCTTGTTATAATTATTTATGGTGGTTTTGTGTGGATGACTTCAGGTGGTAATCAGGAAAAAATTACAAAGGCGAAGGGGATTTTAAAGAGCGCTACCATAGGACTTATAATTATTTTATTGTCTTATGTTATAGTAGGTTTCATAATGAATTTAGTCTATAACGCGACACATAATAATGGTGATACTGGTGGTGATAATAACAATCAATATTCTGATACTGGTGGTGGATCATTTGGTTCCGGCGCTCTTGGTGGTGGAGTAATAGAAAATCATTTTCCAGAACGTGATGCAACAAATGTTCCTAGAAATACAATGATTATGGTTACATTTAAACTTCCTATTGCAACAAGTACAGTAATTTCAAATATTTTTACAGATGGTGTTTGTGCTAATTATAGTAGCAATGGAAATGTTTGCGGGTATTTTAATCAAGAAAATATAAAAATTAGAAATGGAGGCGATGGAATATTTAATAATAATAGTGACGTGATTGCTGTTTTACAAAGAGATGGGAAGTCAATATTATTAAAACCAGTCGTGCTTCTCGGGTCTGCAACAACTAATGTAGATATAAATGTTCATCTATTGTCCGGAATTAAGTCAGGTATAAATGGGAATAATATATTACCTTTAGATGGATATTCATGGAATTTTACAGTTAGCACTTTTTCAGATATAATCCCTCCAAAAATTACAAAAATTTTACCAGCAGCCTCATCACAGAATATAGATAGAAATATAATAATTCAGGTAAATTTTTCTGAACCAATAAATTTTTTAAGTATTGATGGTAATGTTGTTGTTAATTCTAATAATAATATTTTGTCAGGTGAATTAAAAATAAGTAATAGATACAAAACAATAGAATTTTTAAGTTCAGGTTCTTGTAGTGAAGACTCTTCGTCAACAATAACAAATTCTTGCGGAGAAAATATTTATTGTTTGCCGGCTCTTACAACAATAAATACTTTGATAAGAGCTGGGGCAGAATCTGAGGGTCCATTAAGTGGTATAAGCGATTCAGCTGGAAATTTATTAGACGGAAATAAGGATGGTGTTTCTTCTGGATCTCCAGAAGATGATTATTCCTGGTCATTTACAACAAATAATGAGATAAATATTACAGCACCAAAAATTTTATCTGTGAGCCCAGAAAATGCAACAGAAAAAATTATGATTAATTCAGAGATTTATGCTACTTTTACTAAAGATATTTCCCCGAGCTCTGTAACAACAGATAATTTTTATATTTATAAATTTGAAGAACCATCTTGTCCAGACGTAGACAAAAAAGAAAATATTTCCAGCGCCTGTTTTCCAAATTATTCTGTTTACCTAGAAGAGGATGGAAAATCACCAAATATAGATATGCATTCCCCATATTTAGATAAGAATTTTGTATATAGACCAAGATTAACATCAAAAGTCAAAGATATATATGGAAATTGTTTTAATCCTGCAATTGGTCCAGGAAGATCAAATTCAACCCAACAACAACAGCAATAAAATATTATGAAATTTTTAGTAAATAAAAAACAATTAGCATTATTAATAATATTTTTAGTTATTTTATTTTTGCCATTTATTTCTTTTGCTCAGATAAATCAACATGAGATTGGTTATATACCCGACTTTGGGTTGAGTGGAGACGCCTCAATAGAAGAAATAGCTGGAAACATAATACAATTGTTTTTGGGACTTTTGGGATTCGTGATGCTTGTTATTATAATAATATCTGGATTTAAATGGATGACAAGTGGTGGTAATCCTGAAAAAATTACAAAAGCTAAAAAAATGCTTGTTGCAGCAGTTGTAGGCCTTGTAATAATTTTATCTTCTTATATTATAACTGTTTTCTTAATGAGAACTTTTATAGAGGCAACAAATTCAGATGATAATCCAGGCGGTGGTGTTGTCGGTTGTGGAAATCCTGGCGGTTGTATAGGGTGTTCAATTTGTGGTGATGATGGAAATTTGCACGCAGACGATGGTTGTTATAATCAGTGTATACTAGATAATCCTGCCAATATAAGAAATCTTCATGTTTCTTGGAAAAGTCCAAATGGATTAAATGTAGATTTGTGTACTATGATTCAAGTTGGATTTAATTATGATGTGAATGAGAGTTCTGTTAATTCAAATACATTTCGCGTAAATAAATGTAATGATGGCGTTTGTGATCAGCCAGTCTCGGGAAACTTTACGGTTTCTGGAGACGTGATTCAGTTTAAGCCGTCAAATAATTATGATGCGAATTCAACATATGAAGTAAATTTGTTAACTGGTGGCATAACAAGTGGAGAGGGTGAGAATCTTATCAGTCTTTTATCTTCGGAGACCTGGAGATTTAGTACTGGAGCAACTCTCAATACGCAATTACCAAAAGTTATAACAACCTCTATTCTACCATCAGATGATGCAACAGAAGTTTGCAGAAATTCAAATATTAAAGTTAAGTTTTCAAGAGACATGGATGTTTTAAGTTTAAGTAATCCCTCGGAATACTTTAATTTATTTGGAAGATCTGATTCTGGTCAAACTTTTTCACAACAAAGTATTTTGTTCAATAAAAAAATTTATTCAGCAGATACTTTGTTTTTAAAACCAACATCAAATTATAATGAAGATTTTGAATATGCACCACTTTTTAATGGTTCAGTAATAAAAGATTCTTGTGGTAATTCTCTTGATGGAAATGCAAATAATATTGCAGATGGTTTTCCGGAAGATAATTATCCATCAAATGATAATCACGATGAATGGAATTTTTTTACAGGAAAAACTCTTGAATGTAAGCCAGAATTAACCAATGGAGATTTGTCTGCATATTATGATCGGGGTAATTTAGTTATAGAGGGAACTTATTTAGAGGGAGCTTCGTTAATGTTTAATAATGAAATAGCTATAAATAGTAATAGCAATTTTTGTATGAATAATAGTGGTGTAGCGGGTGTTGCATGTTCACAGGCTTCTGATTGGCAGGAAGATAAAATAACAATAAAAGTTCCAGCAATTAGTGGAATAAGTAATGGTGCAAAATCCGGAGATATAAAAGTTATTACTCAATACAATAAAACGCTAACAACTAATTTTACACTTTTAAGTCCAAGAATTGATGGTTTGGTTTCTCCTAATATAGGTGGAAGAGGACAATTTATTACAATAAGGGGTCAAAATTTTGGTGAAGTTAAAGGAAATAGCACGGTTTATTTTAGAAGAAACTCTCAAATTGTGGAAGCACGTTTTCCTTGTGAATCAAATTCTTGGAAAGACAATAGAATAATAATAAGCGTCCCAGAGTCAATAAATGATTTGGGTTCTTGGGATATACAAGTTAAAAAAGTTAGTGATGTTTCTGGTGTGCAAGAGCATTGGAGTAATTTAGCTCAATTTACTTTAAATAATAGTAATGTTGGTCCGGGATTATGTGAGGTAAGTCCAGAAAATGTAAAATTTGAAGATGAATTTATTCTTACTGGTAAAATGCTTGGTACAGCCAATGGTGCAAGTAGAAAAGTTATATTGGGTAATCAATATACCTCTCAAGACGCTATTGTCTTGGAATGGCTTGGTGAAACACCCACATCTCAGTCAACTAGCGTAAAAGCAAAAACACCAAATTTACAATCAGGAGAGGTTGGGGTTAGGGTTGTTATTGGTGAAGGAACCAATGCTCTTTATAGTAATTTTCTTTCTTTGAATATGCTTACTACAGCAAATCAAAATTTAACAATTTCTTATATAGAGCCAACATCTGGTCCGGCGGGTTCTTATGTAACTATACACGGAACCGGTTTTGGAAAAAATAAGGGTAATAGTAGTGTAGAATTTAAATCTATTAATAATCAATGGGTTGATGGGGATTTTGCCTTTCCAGCAGTTTGTTCTGCGAATTATTGGAGTGATAATAGGATAATTGTAAAAGTTCCTCAAGATTTTGAAAATATTTCAACTAATTCAGCTATAAGGGTTTTAGTAAATGGAGCAACAAGCACAGAGGCAGTATTTCAAATTAATACGAATTTAATTCCACCCTCTATTTGTAGTATACTTCCCCCATCAGGAATTTATGGAGATGAGGTGAGTATCTTTGGTGAATATTTCGGTGATAATCCAACTGCGGTTTTCCATTATATAAATAACTCAGGTGATGAAGCTCAAACAACTGATACTGGGGATAATTTTATAAAAGTTGTTATACCTCAAACACAAACAGGTCTTGTTGCCGTAAGAAATGAAAATGGATATGGAAATACAGTAAATTTTGAATATATGCAGGGTTCAGAAGTACCTACTGAAGTATTTGATTTTTATGGATGGCACTTTAGAACGTGTGAAACATGTGGAATACCAAGGGTAAAAATGCAAACATGTTCTTCTACTGGAAATTCATCTCCATCACCATTTCCAGGTTATACCAATGTTCCATTGGATATGAATATTTATGTAGAGTTTGAATATTCTGATAAAACATTTGCTGCAATGGACGAATCAACTCTTAATACTAATAATATTAAAATTTACAGATGTATTTCTGATACAGATGATAATGAGACCGAACCAGATTGTGATTACTCAAATCCTATTTCAATTAGTGAAATAACAAAAACATCAAATAGCGTAGAAATAAACCCGTCTTCCAATCTTGATCCAGTAACTATTTATAAAGTTTCTTTATCTTCTAATATAAAAGATTTTGAGGGCTCTAATTTAATTTCATTTGATTGGTTTTTTAGAACTGGCATGGCCGGAGGCTTATGTCAGGCCAATATACTCAAAATACACCCAGATTATGGAAATGTATCATATGTATCAAATAAAGAGTTGAGTTATTTTACTCAAATTTGGGATACAAATGGTTGTTATTTGTGTAATAATAATTATTCATATACGTGGACTAAGGATGATGCAGATGACTTAGTGTCATTTCCCGTTGGTGATAATGCAGCATCAAGCACTAAAGTGAAAATAAATGTCGGTGGTCGTTTTGGAGAATTAGACATAAATGCAAAAAATAGAACATTTGCAAATTTAACAGATTCAACTCATTTGGTTATTACTCCAAATTGTTCATCATTTAACGACGAGTCTGATCCTATATTAAGACAAAGTAATTGTATTACAAATGGATGTTGCTGGAATGCGGGTGATCAGGAGTGTTTAAATGAGGGAAATTCTGTTTGTAATAAACCATTTATACAACATAGAAATTGTATTAATCCAGGGAATAATTCAAATGATGAAATTATAATTGGTTCTCCTTCTCCCAAATCAACAAATATATATACAGTTCCTACAAATGCAAATATTTTAGCAAGATTTACAAAGAGAGGTGGGGTGGTTGACATGAATGAAGCTACTTATTCGTTTCCGGGGGCAATAAAAATATTTAGGTGTAATTTATCTTCTCAGGCATTAGATTTAAATTTATGTAATGAGGTTACTAGTTCTCTGGGTCCAATAGTCAGTGGTTCCAGTAATAATTTTCAAGTAGAATATTATACAAGCCTTTCAGATTTTGATCCAGGATTTTGGTATAAAATTCTTTTAACAGGTGTTATAAAAGATTCAGTCGGGCAATCCCTACAAGATGAGTATTGGACATTTAAAACAGGCAATGGTTTATGTAATCCTACATCAATGTCTGTTGATTCAAATAGTGATGTATTGCAATTAGGTCAAAGTCAAGAATATGTTGCAAATTGTTTTGATAGTAATTGTACTATTTGCGATGACAGGTATACTTATTTATGGGAAATTATAAATCCAAATGTTGCTAATTTTTTGGTTAATAATTCTACAAATACTACAACAGTTCGTGCTATTGGTGCTGGAACAACAAAAGTAAAAGCAACAAATTTATCAATAGGAAATTTAACGGGTTTTGCAAATCTTAGAGTTGTAAACAATACAGGCAATAGTAATTCATTTACAATAAGAGATCATTTACCTGTTGGTGATAATTCTTGTCCAAATAGCATCATTAAGATTACGTTTAATAACGTTATAGACACCAGAACCATACAAAATAAAATTTTATTAAAAGACTATAGTGGAAAAGTAGTAGATACAAGATTTTATTCGTATATTAATGAGGATTATGATTCAGTTTTAGTTTTAGAACCAATTTCTGGATTAGAAAATGATAAGTCCTACCGCGTTGATGTTTTAAGAGGTATCCTGTCTGAGAATGGAGGAGTAATGGAGGAATGTAATTTTTCTTCTGATGAAACATGTTATTCTTGGGAATTTAAGACGGCAGATAGCGTATGTTCCTTAAATAGAATAAATATTATATCTCCAGTTGATAAATTTTATGAATTTAATTCTTCTGGCGAGAGTTTTAATTTTGTTGTTGAAGAAATGGATTCCATGGGTAATATTATACACCCAGTGCAGGGTATTTATGATTGGAGCTTAAGTTGGGAGAGTAAAGATTCTAATTTGGTTGATATAGGGTCTGGATCAGATTCATCATCAAATTCAGTTCCTTTTGTTTCAAAGAATAAAAATGGTGTTACTACTTTAACGGTCACAGCCTCCGCTCTGGATATTCCGGTTGGATATACTGGATCAGATTTAGATGATGAGGCTAGGGTAGAAGTATTTTTATGTGAAAATCCATGGACACCGCTTACAGACGATGAATACAATTTTTCGATAAAATATTGTAAAGACGGTAATCTCCCAAATTTATATATAAGATCAAATACTAATGCATCTAATGGTCAATTAAAAGAATATATTTTAACTTTTAATCCAAATACGGTTAGCGCTGGAAATGGTTTAAATAATTCTATTAACAAAATCGTGAGATTGTCCAATAATTCATTTATACTAAATATATTTTCACAGATATTTGGTGGAATAACAAATAAGTTGTTTGGCACAAAGGTTTTTGCAAGCATAGAGGATTATGAACAGGATGTTATAGGCTTGAGAATTTATAAAAATCCCAAGCATTTTTCCCCGTATTATTGGTATTATAAAAGTAATTACATATCATTCAAAGGAAGTCCTCAAAAAACAACAGTTGATTCTTATAGCGCAATAAAAGACGGAACAACTACATATGTAAATGCCGGAAATAAAGTAATTCATAATTTAGAAGAAAATGAAGAAAATTTTGATACCTATATCTATTTAATTTCATATAATTCAAATGCTTCTGTTTTAACAAGAGGAATAGTTGCTCAACTTATAAACAATTGGAAATTTAATACAAATATTAATAATTTTGACGAAAAGGTTTATTTAACACAGGATGTTAAAAGATGGGAAGATATTAGAACAATTGAGTCAATGCTTGATGGCTACGCTCAAAAAAATAAATATTGCGCATATACATCTAATCCAGTTAATGGAAGTTGTTCAGAAACAGCAGACCTATCTTATACATGGAGAGATGATAATGGAGATGGGGTAATTGATAATGGTGAGTGTTATAATATTTCTAGTGATATAAGATGTTCCAGTGATGAATATTGTATAAATCACCATTTGAGATTTCATAAATGTACAACAAGATATCCAGAGTTAAATAGTGGAACATATAAAAAGGGCGTATCTATTTCTGTCTGGCCATCATGGAGAGATACACTTTCAAATCAAATAGGATCATCTCTACCAGTAGATCCAGTAAATAAAATGGGAGAGGGGTGTTATGGTGATCCAGTAACATGTTGGGATGCCATAGCAGGTACATCATCTTGTCCCCAAGGCTCAAACATTTATTATTATAAATCAAAATCAGGAGGAGGATTTGAATTTTATACCTTATTTAATAATAATGATATAAATAAATGGGGAGGAGACAATCAAACCGTGAATAGCTACAATGCATTTTTTATTGATAATTCGGCTGTCTGCAATGATATTGTGTCTGGTTGTAATACTAATAATGATTGTCTGGGTGATTGTCAGATTTGTAATATGAGAACTCATGAATGTGAAAATAAATGCAGGGGTAATAAACCATACTGTATTGATCCTGTTAATAAGGTTTGCGGTCAGTGTAATAATAATGGAATAATGAATAGTCAATGTACTAATCCATGTGAAACTTGTAATCCAACTACACATAGTTGTGAATTTAGCTGTGGTGAAAACACCCCATTTTGTTTAAATGATACTTGTGTTGAGTGTGTTAATGATGATGATTGTTCCGTGTCTTTTCCTTTGATGCCAAGATGTGTTAATAATTTTTGCTCTCAAGGCAATGAAGAAACTATTGATTTATAATATTATTTTATTTATTGAATTAAATTAAATAAAAAGTTTGATAATATTAATTTTTAATTATAATACAAAAATATGTTTGATGATTTTAATCAAGATGACAATTTACAGCCAAATATAAATAACGATCAAGGCATTAATAAGAATAATGATTCTCTGGATTTTTTACAGCAGAATGCAGATATGAATTATCAGGATAAATTAAAAAATAATTCTTTTATTTCAAACCCACCAAATTCTATTGCTGAAGATATGTTTGCTGATGCGGATAAAAACAAAATTAATTCTCAAACTTTAGATACTCAAAACAGATCGGGAAATATTGGGCCAGCGCCTATGAATCCAATAACAGATTATTCTCAATTTGTTTCTGAGGCAGAAAATTTTAATTCCAAAAAATCAAAACCCATTTTTTTTATTATTGGATTAATGGTGTTGTTAGGAATTATTAGTACTGGTGGGTATTGGATTTATTTAAATTATTTTAAAAATAATGATCAGATTAAAGAGGTGAATTTGAATAATGACATAGGAGACATAAATTTGAATAATAATAAAGAAGAAAATCAGGAAGATGTGAATATTAATGAATCATCGGTAAAAGAGGACACAGACGGAGATGGTTTAAAAGATGAAGATGAAAAAATTCTTGGCACTGATATAAATAGTCCAGATACAGACGGAGATGGTTTGTTTGACAGAGAAGAGGTGGTTGTTTATAGTACTGACCCACTTAATATAGATACAGATGGAGATGGATACAAAGATGGAGAGGAGGTGGATAAGGGTTATAATCCTCTTGGCCCAGGAAGGCTTTTAAATATAGAAATGATTACACCTCAAAACGATGAACAAAGCTCAGTTCAGGATAAAAAACTTCTTTCAACAAATATAGATTTAGGTTTGTGGAGAGATTATACAGATAAGACTTTAAATATTTCTTTTAAGTATCCACCATCCTGGAAGCTAATAAAAAAGAATAATGTTATTTTCCTTTCGGGGTTAGATGGTGATATAGTTAGTTTAGATATAAGAGAAAATAGACTAGAATTGGATTTAATTGATTGGATCACAACTCAGAGTGATTTCCCAGATTTTAGACATCAGGAAATCAATGTAAATAATATAAATGCACTAGCCTTAAGTAGTATTGATTCTAATTGGAATGCAGTACAGTCCATTTTTATACCAGGGCCAAAGAAGGTTTTTTGTTTTAATTATTTAAATAAAAAAATAAATGATGGAGAATTTAAGGAATTTCAGGAAATAGTATTATCATTTTCATATTCATAAAATAAAAATAATAAAATATGTTTGATTCTGATAACCAACAAAGCAATCGGGTAAATTTTAATACTCAACCCCAACAGGATATGAATACATCCCAAGATGAGGCTATGTACTATATGCCCGATAAATTTATAAAACCCGAGGACACTAAAAAAAATAGGAGTAATTTGATATTTAAAATATTAATTATTTTTTTAATTCTGGGTGTTTTAGCTGTAGGAGTCTTCGCTTTTTATCTTTATAAAAATAGTAGTAATGGTAAAGAGCAAAACGAAAATGTTTTGGGATTAGAAGAGAATCAAAATATTGAAAAAAAACCAGAAGAGATGAGTTTAGATACAGCAGAAAAAAGAGATAAAAAAAGAATTGAAGATATAAAAGCTATAGCCTCGGCTATTTCATTATACTATTCTCAAAACAATAATTATCCAAATTCACTATCTGATATATCTGCAAATTTAAAAGAAATGCCAGTGAATCCAACTCCTGGAGGAGAAAACTATACATATACATTAAATCAAAATAAAAAAGATTATAAACTAACATTTATTCTTGAGAGTGGGGCTAATTTTGGAAATGTTAATTTGGGATCTGGAAAATATCAGGTTAATTCAATGCAAATAGTGAGTGCATATAGTGAAGATAAGATAAGTAATAATCAAGATGAGAATAATGATGAAAATAATGATAATTCAAATAATGACTCAAATAATGATTCTGGAATAATGCAAATTCCTCCAAGGGGTCCAGATGTAGATAATGATGATTTTACAAATGTCGAAGAATTGCTTTTTGGCACAGATATCGATAATCAGGATACAGATGGAGATGGTTATTTGGATGGTAATGAAATAATTAATCTATATGACCCATTGAGCACAACGGGAAAACTCGCTGATAATATTACAACAGCAAAGGTTTTTTTTAATGAAATACAGAATTATTCTGTTTTGTATCCAGCAAAATGGATGTCTGAAAATAGAACATCCGATTATAAGGAAACTGTTTTTTATGATGATAAAAATGGAGATTTTTTTACAATCCATGTTTATGATAATCCACAGGCAATTACGCTTTTAAATTGGTATTTAACTTCTGCACAGGGAACAAAATCAGAAGATCTGATAACATTTAATGCTAAAAAAATTGATGGACTCGCAACAAAAGATATGATGAATGTTTACTTTTCAGCAAATGATAAGGTTTATTTATTGTCGTACAAGGTTTTAAATGAAAAAGAGTTAAATTATTATTCTACATTTTTAATGTTTGCTAAGAGCTTTAGACCAATACAATAAAATGATTGATATAAATATAGATATAAAAAATTTTAGATATAGGTCTTATGTAGAAAAAATAATTTTTAAATTAGATCAAATAGAAAAATTAAACAACAGAAATTTTTCTGTATTTATTACTGGTGATAGGATTATTAAATTATTAAATAAAAAGTATAGAAAAAAAAATAAAACAACAGATGTGCTTAGTTTTGCAGAAAAAGATATAAAAAATAATTTTCATTTTAAAGATAATTATTACTTGGGGGAAATAATAATAAACATTGATCAAGCAAGAAGACAATCAAAAAATTTAAAAAAAGAAATATTGTTTTTGTTAATTCACGGATACCTTCATTTAAAAGGATATGATCATAGAAATTTAAAAGAAGAATCTTCGATGAATGATAAGGCAAATGAAATTATGAAAAAATATGATGTTTAGCATAAAAAAATTTTTGAAAAGTGTGAAATTCGCTTTCAGGGGAATTTCTTCTATTTATAAGACAGAACAAAATTTTAGATTTCAGGTTTTCACAAGTTTTTTTGTATTTTTTTTAATGATATTTTTTAAAATATCATTAAAAGAAGCAATAGTTTTAATACTTATGATTTCATTTGTTTTGATTATGGAAATCATAAATTCAGCTTTTGAGAAAATTGCAGACATGTTTAAGCCACGTATACATGTATATGCTGAAATTGTAAAAAATATTATGGCAGGAGCTGTTTTAATATCTTCACTTACGGCACTTGTTATTGGAATTATTATTTTTTATCCGTATGTGTTAGATTTTTTTATAAAAATTTCACAATAAACGATTTTTAAGATATAATATATAAAGAAAATTTTATAATATAAGTTTATGGCAAAAAACCACATAATAACGGGTTTGGATATTGGCTCAAGAAGTATAAAGCTTGTTGTTGCCCAGTATGATTTAGACGGAAGAGAATTAAGAATAATAGGGGCCACAGATCATCCAACAAAAGGAATAGTAAATGGAAATATAATAAGCATAGAAGACGTGGTTAGTTCTATTTCAACGGCTCTAGAAAAAGTAGAAAGAGTCGTGGGTGTGCCAATAGAAGGAGCTATTATAGGAATATCTGGTCCTAATATAAAATCAATTAGCAGTCAGGGTGTTGTTGCTGTTTCAAAGGCAGATGGAGAAATTAGAGAAGAGGATGTCGCAAGAGTAATAGAGGCTGCTCAGGCTGTAGCAGTGCCACATAATTACGAAATTTTACACGTAATTCCAAAAACATATAAAGTTGACAATCAAGAAGATATAAAAGATCCAATTGGTATGACAGGAATAAGACTTGAGGTGGAAACTCAAATTGTGATGGCTTTGTCAAATCAAAAGAAAACAATTGAAAAATGTATGAATAGAATCGGTGTTGATATAGACGATGAGGTTTTTTCTATTCTAGCTGATGCAGAAGCAGTTCTTTCAAGGGAACAAAAAGAATTAGGAGTAGCACTCATAAATATAGGATCATCTAATACAGGAATCGCCGTTTATGAAGCTGGAGAGTTATTGCATACTGCAGTTTTGCCAGTTGGTTCAGGTCATATTACAAATGACTTGGCGATTGGACTTAGAACATCTATAAAAGTAGCTGAAATGATAAAAATGCAAGAAGCAACATGTAACTTAGAAGACATTAAAAAAAGAGACGAGATTGATCTTTCTCTTTTTGATGATACGCTTGAAAGTGGAAAGAAAAACATGATTCCAAAAACAGAAATTTCTCATATTACAAAAGCTAGAGTTGAGGAAATTTTTGATTTAGTTACTAAGGAGTTAAAAAGCATAGAAAGATTTGGTATGTTACCCGCCGGTGTAATACTAACCGGAGGCGGAGCGAAGCTAAAGGGTATAGTTGAACAAGCAAAGGAACAATTAAAATTGCCTGTATTTTTGGCTAAAATACAAAAAATTCAGAGTATAGTAGATAAAACAGAGGATTTAAGTTATTCTACTGTTGTTGGACTTTTATTGTGGAGCCACAATAATGGTGGATTTAGGCCCCTTATTACTGCTTCAATCGGTGGGTTTATGAGCAAAATTAAAGGAATTTTTAAGCATATGATGCCATAATTTAAAAATAATTTTTTGATGAAGATGAAAAAAAATAAAGAAAAAAATATTGTAACAAGAGAACTCAAACCAGACGTTGAGACATTTGCAAAAATTAAAGTTGTTGGAATTGGAGGATCTGGTGGTTCTGCGATAAATAGAATGATTGATAGAATAAGAGGAGTGGAATTTATAGCCGTAAATACAGACGCTCAAGCATTAAATAGATCAAGCGCCGACAAAAGAATTCAAATAGGAATAGATACAACAAGAGGACTTGGTGCTGGTATGGATCCAGAAGTTGGCGCAAAATCAGCAGAAGAAAATTTAGAGGAGATAGAAAAATCTCTTGAGGGTGCTGATATGGTTTTTATAACATGCGGACTTGGTGGTGGTACTGGAACAGGCGCTGCTCCAATTATTGCTGATATTGCAAGAAGAAATAATTCACTTACAGTTGCTGTTGTTACAAAACCATTTACATTTGAGGGTTCTCAGAGAAAAATGATTGCTGAGCGTGGACTCAATGAACTTGAAAATAAAGTAGATACAATTATTACAATTCCAAATGATAGAATTTTAAATATTATAGATAGAAAAACATCAGTATTAGACTCTTTTAGAATAGCCGATGAAATACTACATCAGGGAATTCAGGGAATTTCAGAAATAATAACAATTCCGGGTGAAGTTAATGTTGACTTTGCTGATGTAAAAAGAATTATGTCTGATGCGGGTTCTGCTCTTATGGGAATTGGTCGAGCAACAGGAGAAGATAGAGCTAAAAGGGCAGCAAAAGAAGCAATTAATTCACCGCTTTTAGATGTTTCAATTTCCGGAGCAAAAGGAATATTATTTACAATTACTGGTGGGGAAGATTTAACAATGTATGAGATAAATGAAATTGCTGAGATAATTACATCTTCTGCTGATGGAGGAGCCAACATAATTTTTGGTACTGTAATTGATAAAACAATGAATGGTGAGGTAAAGGTTATGGTCGTTGCAACTGGTTTTGAAAATTTTGAAATTCAAAAAAAAGATATAGCAAAAATGACTTCAAATTATAGGCAGAATCAATATATAAGTAGAATGAATAGTAATATAAAAGATTCTTCTGAAATTATTGAAGATAGAGACGAAATTGAATTTGAAGATGAAAAAACATTAGATTTAGATAAAGATAATGATATTGATAATACAGATCAATTTGATGATTATGGTGATATAGAAACAACAGATAGTTCTGAAATCATAGAACAAAATAGTGAATACGATATTCCGGCATTTTTAAGAAAAAAGATAAAATGAAATGTCCAATTTGTCACAATAAAACTACAAAAGTACTTGATTCACGTGTAGCAACTGACGGAGTCACAGTAAGAAGAAGGCGAGAGTGTTCAAAATGTAACTTTCGTTTTTCTACAATTGAAGAAATTGAAATATTAGATATTACTATAATTAAAAGCGATGAATCGCGTGAAGCATATAGTAAACAAAAGTTACAAGATGGAATTAGAAAATCATTACACAAAAGAGGAAAATTACAAGAAGAATTTGATCAACTCGTAAGAGATATAGAAATGGATTTACAAAAAGAAAGAAAAGATGAAATTTCATCTAAGATATTGGGTGATATAGTGATGAAACATTTGAAAAAATTTGATAAAGTTGCATATATAAGATATGCTTCAATATATAGATCATTTGAAGATTTAGAAACATTTGAGCAAGAATTAAAAAAATTAATCAAGAGCAAGAAGGAATAGTATGGATAATAATCAAGAAATACAACAACTTTTGGAAGAAAATTTGAAAATAAATCAGGAAATTTTATTTTTATGTAAAGAAATAGAGCATCATAATAAATTAGCAAGAATTTATGGTTTTGTAAAAACAATTATTATAGTTATTCCACTTATTGCTGGCCTATTATACTTAATTCCATTTTTTGGACAGATATTTAAAGGATTAGATATGTATAGTCAGACAATGACAGAATTATTAAAATAATATAGATTAACATTAAATTATATAAAAATCTCTTTTTGAGATTTTTAATTTTTTGTTTTAATGTATTGACAAATATCATAGTATATGATACTATATTTATATAAAATATAGGAGGAGACCCAATGAATAAGACGAAAGAACCCAAAGTCGCCTATTATTGGGCGATTTATATGGGTGGTATAAAGCAAGGTAATCACCCAAGTAAGGGCTTTGAAGAGTTGCAGGTTTGTACTCACTATGCAACTCGAATACTCCATAAACCATATTATGGGGTATTGGAGAATAGGTTGAGGGCTTTTAAATTGATTGTTGTAAATAAAAAGCGCTCAACATTTTCTAGTGCTAAGGAGATTTTTGAAAATCTTCCAAATCGTTTAGAAGACCTTCACGTAGATGAACACAATTTTATTGTGTTCCCGCAAGAAGAAGTTCATGAGGAACAACGAGTAGAGGAAGAAAAATGGATCCAGTCAGAAATAGATTTGGGTCCCTCAACATATAACCATGACTAGGGAGTCTAACTTTAATAAGTTGACTCCTTTTTTGTTTACTTATTTAGCATAAATTTTTATTAAAAAATTAAATTTTGTGGTAAAATATATATAGCTAGAAAAGATTTTCCATATCAAGTGATGGATAATTTTCTTCGTTTATATTATTCTTGTTTTTTTAATTATATTTAAATGAATAAAGCTTTTTTAAAAAAAATATTAAAAATTATTCTTATTGATTTTTTTGTATATGGAATTTTATATTTTCCAATATGGTGGTATTCAAGAGGACTTTATAAAGCACTCCTTAGATGTTTTAGAATATTTTATGATTCGTTTGAAAATACTGGTCTTTCTATGCAAATTAGATATCTTTTTAAACCAATGTATGGTCAAAGAGATGTTGCCGGTATTTTGATAAGTTTTTTTATGAGACTTATAATTGTTATTTTTAAGTTAATTTGCGTAATGTTTGTATTTATATTGTGCTCCTTTCTTTTTATATTGTGGATTATTTTGCCGTTTGTTGTCGTATATGGCATTATTGTTAACTATAATTTTTTAACACAAAAATGAAGAATTTAGATAAAGCAAAAATTGTTTACTGTGAAAATTGTAAAGAAAATATAAGTTGTTCTTATTGTCATTCAAATAAATATTATCTTCAGATAGCTAATTATTCTATTTATTTTGAAAAATCATTTTCGAAAGAATCAATATTTATAGATAATTTAAAATCAATATTTTCTAAAATTATTAATGCAATTTTGATTATAATAGGTTCGATAGGAATTTTATCTTTGTTTTATTATCTTTATATTATATATTCTTCTAGATTAGATTTATTTTTAACAAATACTTGGATAGATTCAAAAATTTTAGTTTTTTATCTGGGTGTTTTATCTTTTATGTTTCTTTTTTATAGGATACAGATAGCGTCCTACATAAGAGAATCTATTGTAAAATTAGATGATGCAGAAAATTCGAAACATAAATCATTCAACGCATACAACGCACTTTCTAAATCAGTAAAAAAAACATTATTTGATGCACATAATTTAGCAATAATAAATAAACAAAGTATATCTCCTCTTCATATTTTATATGTAATGTTGAATAATTTAGATTTTATTGTAATTTTAAGTAGATTGGGAATTTCAGATCAATTATTAAAATCAAAAGTTCAGATTTTATTAAACAACTTAAAAGAACCCGGTTCAGAGAGTGTTTATTTTTTAGACTCTATTTTAAATAGTTATTATTTTGGATTTTTAGCTAAATCTGAATATGTAAAAATAAGTCATCTTCTTATGGCAATTTCATCTGTTGATGAGAGAATTTTTGAATTATTTTTTGATATGGGAGTTGACGGAAATCAATTGAAAAATGCTATTGC
>DAORGW010000014.1:0-22074 GCA_035356975.1 bacterium
GTTAAATACAATTCATCAACTGCTGGCATAATTATTCAATATTTAATAATACTTTAATTTTACTTATAATTTCTGCTGGGATAAAATATGCTTTGATCATAAAATCATTGGCTCCCAAATCATAACATCTCTTTATGTCTTCATTTTGAGATAAATTAGTAAGCACTATAACAGGGATGCTTTTTATGTTCTTGTCTGCTATTTTTTCCTGCAAAACTTCAAATCCATCTTTCTTTGGCATTAAAAGATCTAAAAGTATTAAATCTGGTTTTTCTAACTTCATCCTATCAATAGCCTCTACTCCGTTTGTTGCCAAAACAACAGTAAATCCCTCTGCTTCTAATTTTTCTGAATACATTTGAGCTAAAAAAGAATCATCCTCAGCAATTAAAATTTTAATTTTTTGATTTTTCATATATTAATTTTTAAAACTATTCTTCACTTGTAGCACTTGTGACCTCTTCAACTGTGGTAATTCCATCCATTGCTTTTATAATGCCATCTTGCATCATATTAATATAGCCGGATTCTTTCATTACCCTATCAAAATCAGCTATATTGGCTCCGTTACTTATTATTTCCTTTAATTTTTTATCTAATAAAATAACTTCTACTATGGCAATTCTTCCTTTATATCCTGTACCACCACATCTATTACAACCACTTCCCTCATAAAACCTAGGTTTATCTCCTTTTTTAAATGTACCATAAAAAGCAGTTTCTGGTAAACCATCTAGTATTGGTTTTACCTTATCTATCATTGTCTGAGGAGCATCTATTTCATGAACACAATTTTCACATATTTTTCTAACTAGACGCTGAGCTATAACCAAATTTAAAGTTGATGCTAATAAAAATGGCTCTATTTTCATATCCATAAGCCTTGGAATGGCCCCAAGAGCATCATTTGTGTGTAGTGTAGATAAAACCAAGTGTCCGGTTAGGGCTGCGTGAACAGCCAATTCTGCGGTTTCGTTGTCTCTAATTTCTCCCACCATTACAACATCTGGATCTTGACGAAGCAAAGACCTGAGACCAGATGCAAATGTAAAACCAACCTCTGGTCTTATTTGTGATTGATTTATTCTCTCAATATTATATTCAACAGGATCTTCTAGTGTAGAAATATTTATATCTTCTGCATTTACCTTATTAAGTGCTGTAAACAAAGTAAATGATTTACCGGAACCAGTTGGCCCCGTTACAAGAAACATTCCATGTGGTTTTTGAATACTTTCTTCAATCATTTTTTTAGCAAGACCCATAAACCCAAGATTCTCAAATTCCGGAATAAAATCGGGCGTAGATAAAATTCTCATTACAACTTTTTCATAATCAATTAGTGGTAGCGTTGAAACCCTAAAGTCAATCTTTTTTTCTTCTTTACCTTTTTTAACTTTTACTCTAATTCTTCCATCTTGTGGAATTCTAGTTTCATCAATTTTCATATTTGCCATAACTTTTACTCTTGTTATAAGAGCATTATGTATATAAATTGGCAAAACTATTGAATTATGTAATCTTCCATCTATTCTAAACCTTACGACAGACTTCCTTCCAACTGGTTCTATATGAATATCAGACGCCCTGCCATCAACAGCGTGTTTGATTATTACAGAAACTATTTTTGTAACCGGAGCTGTTCTTATCACATCACCCAATTCCTGAGTTTCCAAAACATTTTCATCTAAATTAATATCTTCAAATTTTTCCTTCGCATAATCCAAAACCTCCCCAACCTCTTCCTTTATATCTTCTGTCTTACGATATGCGCTGTTAAAACTTTCTTCTGATATTATATGATACTTAAGATTGTAATTATTTTTATGACCTAGAAACTCCATGGCTTCTATTGCATTAAAATTTTCGGGATCGACCATGCCCACACTTAAAGTATTTCCTTCTTTAGCAAAAACAACCATTTTATAATTCTCTGATAAATTTTGTGGCAAAATTTTTAAAACTTCCCTATCTATTTCTTCATCAATTAGGCTTTTATATGGAACATTAATAACCCCTGATTTAATTTTTGCATATTCTTCTGGATCAATAATATAATATTGTTTAATAATCTTATCTATATTTAAATCCGGTTTTTCTTGTAATTTTTCTATAATAAAATTCATCTTGCCATCATCTAATATGGCAAGTTCTTTTATTTTTGCAAATATTTTATTATTATAATCAATTATCATATAATTATTCCTCTAATTGATATGTGCCAAATGGATTTGTATTACCTACACGCCCAACATTAATAGGTAGCGTAACATAGGATTCTAAATTTTCTTTAAAATTTATAAATTCTTTTGTTTCAAACATTGACTCTATTTCTTTTTGTAGAAGAGTAATTTTTTCTTGTTTTCTTTTTATTGTGGTGATACTCGCCTCTTGTTCATTTTTTTGCTGAATTTTTGAACCATTTTCTTCTTCTGCTTTTTTTAAAAAATAAAAAGCGAATACTAAAACTAAAAAGATAACAACAAATAAAATTATTAATTTTTTATCTACTGTATTTTTCATTGTTTTTGTAAAAAATATGTTTTAAAAACTATAGAATATGCGGTCATTTTTTCATCAAAACTAAAAGACATTATATCAATTAACCTTATGTGACTTTCCATTGCCTTCAAAAATTCTTTTACCTTGTCATATGTTCCATTGCCACCTAGTATATTAATCGAAACCTGTATTTCTCTTATAATATCTGATGACCCCTTAGTCTCATTTTCGTCGGGAGAAGATTTTACATTTGAACTACTGTCTATTGTTATATTAGCCAACACCAAACCCTGATCTATAGCCAAAGCCTCTACCTGAGCCATAAGTTCTGGTAAGTATTTATCCTCCGGTAAAATATCTCTTAATTTTTGTATATCACCTTTATTCTTATTTTCTATTTTATTATATGAATTCTGTAAATCAATAAATTTATTTTGATAATCAATAACCGTTTCTAATTCAACATTTTTATCTTTTAATACTGCAATCGAATTCAACAGTTGATTAAATTTTGGTTTTATTAGATAAAAATAAGAGACAAAAAAAACTAAAACAATCTCTAAAATAATAAGGATCTTTATATACTTAGAGAGAACTAAAATATACCTAGAAACTGGTTTTGTACTAATATTTATATTTTGAGATAATTTTAATTCTTCGCTCGATTCATTAAACGAGTTAAAATTAAAATCATTTTCTTTTTTAATACTATTTTTTAACATTAAATTAAATTATTGATTTTTATAAAAAACACTATCATTTAAATCTAAAATCAAAGAAAAATTTATTCTTGTATCAATTCCAGAACTTTGGGCACCAGATGCAGAGGCACCCTCGACCAGAACATCATCAACAAAATTTTTTGCATTATTTTTTAACTCCAACCACTGTCTTGCAACAGTATAATAATCCGGGGCGCTAGATGCTAAAGTTATATTTCCATTTGTACTTCCGGCAAATGAGGTAAATTTAATTTCTGGTAATGTGTGTTTTTCTAATTGGGAAAAAAACTCTGTCCAATAAATATGTTTACTTAAAAGAGACTTTATCTTTTCATTTCTCCTTTTTAGATCCTCTATTTTTAATATCAAACTATCAAATTCTTCTGGATTATTAACTATGTTTTCTATTTTTTGATCTATAGAATTTATTCTCTTATCTATGTTAATTTTGTAAATTACAATACCAAAATAGAAAACGAATCCAATAATAATAGAAATTAAAAAGGTGGCAAGAATCATTGTGGTTATGTTGGCACCATTTATAATATTTAATTCTTTTGGTAATAAATTCACATTTGATTCGCCGCTCTCTGAATTATCTTTCTTATTAATTAAATTATCGAAAAATTTTTTTAAAAGTTTAAAAAAATTTTTCCTTGATTTTTTTGACAAATTAGTATCTACAACAATATTCTGTTTAATATTTTGTTTTTTATCTTTTGAAATATTTTTTATTTCTTTTTTTGATTCTGCTAATGTATTTATGTTATTTTCCCTCAATACAAAAGTTTTTGTTTTGTCTTTAACACCATCTAAATCTAAAACCTTTTTATTTTCAATTTCTTTATTCTTGGGAAAATCTAAATTATTATTCAAAGTACGAAAACTTTTAATTTTCACATTACTATTATTTTTTTCTGATTCCTGACTAGAATTGAAGGATACATTTTTCTCTATTTCTGATAATGGCTTTCCACTTGTAAATTCTATACTAGAATTAGAAAAACCCTTCTTCTGCTGAAGAATCTTCTCTTCTCTTTTCTTTAAATCATCTGGTAAAAGATTAATGTCTGTCATATATATAATTATAATTTATTATAAACCAAATCACAAATTACGAAACGAGCAATTAATAATCAAATAATAATAAAATCTAAAAAAACAAATTTCTAATTTTATATTTTTTATATATAATAAAAAATATATATTTATCCAACTTTAAACAATATTTCTTAGTGCTAGGCCTATTGCAACCCCAAATTTAGGTCCCATTTCATCAAGAACTGGTTCTAATTCTTTGGGATACATTACTTTATGCCAAGAATCTCCTATATATACAGGAGAATTTAAAACCTTTTGTAAATAATCTATTAAATTTGGCAAATACGCAGATCCCCCAGTTAGTATAATTGAATCTATCGTACTATTTCCTTGTCTTCTATATAAATCAAACACATATTTTATTTCATTAATCATTGGGGAAAGAGTCTCTTCTATTTTTTTAGGTATTGATATTCCTTCATCGGCATTAGTAGCTAAACCAAAATCCTGTTTAAATTGCTCTGCTCTTTCAAAGCTTATATTTAAACTTCTAGAAATACTTTCCGTCATTAAATTTCCACCAACCTCAATACTTCTATTTAAAATAGGTAGTCCATTTTCAACAACACAAACATCTGTTGTGACAGAACCTATATCTATTATCATTACATTATTTGTATTTTGATCAATTAAAGCTCTTGCCGTTGCAAATGATTCAACCTCTAAACTAAGTAAATTGAGTTGAGCTTTTTTAAAAATATCTATATAAATACTAACTAAACTTTTTGGTGCGGCAGTAAGAAGAACCTTTGTAAACTTAGATTTTGTTTTTATAAAATCTCTTGTTTTATCAATTTCTCCATTTGTATATAATTTATCATTGTGAGTTATTTGATTGCTCTTATCTGGCTTTATAATTGTTTTCCAATCTAAAATCATTTCTTCTATTGGAAATGGTACAAACTTTTTTGCCTCCCACCTCACGGCACTATCCATATCAGATTTTGACATTTCGGGAAGGCTTATAACAGAATTAAATACAGAAAAAATTGGAAGAGCTGCCGAACAATCTTTAGTAGAAACTCTCGATTTTTGAACAAGGCTTGCTAATTTTGTGGCAATAATATTTATATTTTCAGCTGTTTTATTTCTGATAACATCCGCCCCTATTTCAGCCATACCATATGTTACAAGACGTGCTCTGCCCTTTTCATTACTTAGTTGAACTAATTTAATTCCAGATGTACCTATGTCTACACCTAAAAAATTTTGCGCTTTTTTTTCAAATAAACCCATGCTGTTCAATTTTAAATTTTAAATTACAAACTTCAAAACCAATATAGTTTTAAAATTTATAACTATAAATTTAAAACTTTAATAAGGTGCTATTTGATCCCATCTTGGTAGGGATTTTATTGCATCACCTAATCCAGGAGGAGGATTTATAATATTTCTACCATCATAAATAATCAATTCTGCTGGTTCTCTAAAATCACTCTTGTACTTTCTCTGAAATTGAAAATTCTTTGCTAAAAACTGACCATGAACAATTAATTGTTGATTTGAATCTCCTGTATATATAATACCACATCTTGACTCTGGATTATTAACATCTCCACACTCTATATCGCCACCATCTTCATCAATACCACCTAAAACTATGAAAGTACCAGCGAGCCTTGTAACAGAAGGATTAATATACAAATCCCCTCTTATTACCCACACGACAGAAGCAAGTTGTTCTGTGGTATCTATCCCATGGTTATCATAACGCATATTACCCTCTATCATTAAATCTCCATCTATTACAAAAATTCCGGATGCATTATCGCAACCCCCCTTTTCCATAAATATATATACATCTTCCATGCCCATTTCTGGGGTTAAAAATAATTGTCCATCTATAAAAAATTTTTTATCTGGTTTATATATTCTACCCCCCAAACACAAATAACCACCCTGGGGCATACTTTTTTCTACTTCCCCATATTCTCCACCAACAATACCCTCATAATCCAATGAACCCAAAATATTACCAAAACTATTACTCTGAGTTGGAAATTCGTAATTGACGCCCTGGTCTAACCACTTACTTGAATAATCAAATCCCACTATTGTATCTTGTTGGTTTCTTATAACCATCTGCTCACTTATCCAGTTTGTAATATTTCCATTTGCCTGAATCAAATATGTTGCATTATATTGACCTATTGGTGGAACTATCGTAGTTTCAGTTCCTATATTAGCGCCACTGTATATATTTCCATATTGGGCAGAAATATAAGATCTATAAAGACCGGCAGAAAGAGTTGGTGAAAATTTTATCCAACCAAGTCCGTCTTCTCCTATACCACCATTTGGATCTGGTCCACTCCAAGCGAAACCCTTAATATTTGAACTATTAGTATTAAAAAACAATCCATATTGCCTACATTCTGTACATGATTTACAATTATTTTCAATCCCATTTAAATAACATTTATTACAATCATAACAAACGTTTATTGAATTCATGGCATTTCGCACATAAAAACAAGCCGAACAAAGTCTTTTTTCTGGATAATTATAGTTATATTCAATTTCATTTTCTGATAAAGCCTTTTTATAAAATCTAAACAAATCAACATATCCAAAAAAATTATTTTCATGATTAGTATCAGATCCAATAATCAAGTCTTTCAAAATTAAATCTTTATAATTATCTATTTGAAATTCAATAATCATTATTTTGTTTATATATAAACGAACGGTTGCACCATTTTTCACCGAAATAACAATATGATTCCAATCATCATTGAAATTATAATCAACACCATCACTAAAACTCATAAAATCTAATTTAATTTGATTATCGCCCTCTATTCTCAAATTTAGACCACCCGGGGAACTTATAATATTTTGTACATCTTCTAACCCAAGGGGCTTTACCCATGTTTCAATTGAAAAATCGCCATCATTAATTTCATAAACATTATTTGCTTGTATATAATCATCACCATCTAAATATATACAATTATTTGCAACTCCATTTGGATATGAAAAATTTTCATTATTTGAGCTGAGAGTTGCAATGTTATTAAAACCAGAATAATCTGAAATAGCCGAACCAGACTGTTCATCCATTTTCCAATAAGAAATAAGCCCGGACTCCGAATCTTTTAGAGAACAGCTTGAACAATCTAAATATGTAATATCCCCTGACTCTGGAACTATAACTTTATTAGTATTCAAAGAAATCCAACCTAAATCAGAATTTTCTTTATTAAGTCCTATAATTTTTGCCCACCCCGTAATCATATACTGAAATATTCCCTGAGTGGGGGATGAATTTAAATGAAGTTTTGTATCTATTTTTGTTGGAGAATTAAAGTTATTGTCATAACACGTTTTACCAAAGCATATCCAACCATAGTGACTAGACCACGTCCAACCACTTAGATTACCAGAAGAATCCATATTTAAACCATAATTAGAGTTATGATGAATATTTATTTTTACTTCGCTTGCTGTGAGTCCTAGGGTAAAAAATCTAAACTCATCTATTGATCCTGGAAAACCAGATGTATAATTATCAAGTGAACGCTCTGTGACCATATTACCAAGTATAAGTTTCTTATTAAAAGCATTGGTATTTGGAAGCACACCGTTTATATATTGAACTCCCAATAATCCATCGGAAACATGACAACCATTTTCAAAAACAGAGAAACAATCCTGGGCATCGCCACTATAATTAAAATATAATTTTATTTCATTTGTTTCTGTAGATACAAATGTTACATTATACCAAATGTCTGAATCTATATTAATTGGCTCATCTATTTTTGTATCCCCAACACCACAAACAATTCTAATTTGTCTTGAACCAAAAACACGATACAAATAACAATAATACTTTGAATTATTCGTATCAAATTGTCCATTAGAAAAAAGAAATACTTTTTTTTCATCTTCTATTTTTTCAGGATCCACTTTCAACCACAAACTTACGGAAAAATCATGATCATTGCTTTTTGCCATAAAATTTTCATGATCAAATTCTATCGCCGAATTATTAAAACCATAAAAAGCAGTATCATAATTAGAGGTCAATTTTCTATTTCTTATATTTTCAACTGTAATTAATTTATTAGCAAATGAAACTCCATCAAACAACTGATATTTTCCCACAATATTATTTTCTGAATTATCTATCACCTTAGATGTATTTATAAGAAAATCAGATCCATCAAAATTTACATCCAAAAATGCTTGTTTTGTAGTTATTCCACAATAGTTTTGATAATTATCATAATATCTATTACTACAACTCTGAGATACCCACCCTAGCAAAGGTGACCAAAACCAACCACCTATATCACCGTCCTCTATTGCAAAAACATTTTTTTTATTTCTTAACGAAAAAAATACAATTGATGAAAAAAGCAAAGTAAAAATTGCGAATAATATAAAAAATTTTATAGAAAATTTTAATATTTTTTTACTCATCTTGAATTGTGTTTTTATTTTTTGTATAAATTATAAACCACCACCGTCCTGAACACTATCTATTAAATTCTTAATATCTTCTTTTGTTGGATTTTCTATAACTTTATTTTTATCAATATTTAAATAATTTTTTGATCTGGGATTAACCCTCTTTAAAAAATTAATTTTATCAGACAAAAAAAGAGAAAAAATAACAAAAACTAAAAGAAAAATTATTATAAGAATAATTAATAATATTATTTTTTTTCTTTTATTTTCCATAATAATTAGTTAATATTTATTTTTCTACGCACTTTAATTCTTTTTCATCCCAGGTTGTACCCTCTGGACATATACATTCTTTTCCTGTCCACTCTCCACCACCATTTATACATGTTTTTTCATCAACACCGCCCCCAGACTCCATACACTTTAATTCTTTTTCATCCCAAATAAATCCATCCTCACATTTACAATTACTTCCATCCCAAATTCCGCCACCATTTAAACACGTTTCTTCATTAATACTAACTTCAGATTTTATACATTGCAGTAATTTATCATCCCAAATAAATCCCTCTTTACATTTACACATTTCTCCTGTCCACTCTCCACCACCAGATTCACATCTTATTTGTGATAAACTAATACAAATTAATCTATCTTTATCCCAAGATGTGTCTACTGGACACTCACATGATATTGATTTAAAATTCCACACACCACCACTATTTTGACATCCTATCATTTCTAGACTTTCGATAACTTTTATTAAATAACTACCGGATATGACAAGGCTCTCATCCTGTATGAAAGCGTATAGACTTATGTATCCTATATCATTAGCAACAACACTAAATCTTGCTATGCCATCTTCATTTGTTTCAATGCTATCTGGTAATATCTTAATATCATCAGACACCATATCAACACCACCAGAAGCATTTTGCACATCACCTAAGGTAACCAATCTACCAACAATAGGATTATTAAGAGAGTTCTTAACTGTAACAGTAACAACAGAAATAGATCCATCATTATAAATTACACTTGGACTAGCTGTAATACTTGAATATCCATTATAAGCAGCTTCAACTATTTGAATTGTCTCAATGGCTATTGGAATAATTTCATTTCTTGACTCAGCGTATAAATCTACCGCATCTTTATAATCTTTTAAATATTCATCATAAGAATAATTAAAAGAAAGACAACTGTTGAAATTATTTATATCTAAATTATTTATTGAACTATCAATTTTTGATAAATTAAAATTTATAACATCAATATTTAAATTTAATTGTTCTTTGGCTTTTTGTAATTTTTCTATTGTGGCGCTCATATCTATTGAACTTTTTTTTATATATTCCTCTGTGCTATTTACAAGAACGATCAATTGTTGTATTAATGATCCGAAATTATCATACTTTTCTGTTATTTTTATAGCTGACGATAGAGCGAGAGATCCCGCATATCTCTCTGAAAAAAACAAATCTCTATCGGGTCTAGCAATACCGCCAATACCATTAGCACCAGAACCCTCAAATGTGCTTGTGCTAATATTAAAATTATTTGTATAGTAAAGATCTAATTTATTTATTAAATTATCTTTTATATTATCACCAACATAATTAAATCTACCTACAATTTCTTCTTTGGATGTATTCAAACTTTCAGAGGTTTTTTTGATATTTCGCATATTCATAGCCTCGTTTTGAGAAATCTGAAACTCTCCTATGCATGGCATATTATCAGCCTTGTAATAATCTAAATATGAATCTCCTGGGGGACAAGTACATGGTAAATTAGGATCCGTACAAACCAAACCAGAATCAGCATAAACAGATTTAACACCAAAAATCATAAATAATATAAATATATAAACTATTTTTTTCATAAATAAATTTTTATAATCATAAATTAATTAAAACATGTACAACTACCAATGGGACCCCCTCCACCTGCATGTTCATTACTTGTAAAAAATCTTCTATGCCAATAAAAAGTTCCATGTGGGCTATCGTCTTGTCCTATTTTATAATAACACCCTTCGGCATTACCATAACAAATGGTATTGTACGGCTCTTGGGTTATGGTCATAATATTCTGCTCAATATAGGAATAATTTTCATTACCCCAAAAACCAAATTCTTTACAAATCTCCTCGCATTGATTTGGATGAGTGCTGGGGTGAGTAAAAATATAACGACACATATCAGATTGAGTACCGTCACAAATCTCTGGGATCTTTAGAATTACTCCATTGGTTGTTGGAGCACATTCTTGATAAGTTATGAACTCATCTAATTTATCACTATCTTCGTGAACAATCACTCTCCATGGTGGACACTGAGAATTAATACTATCTTTATTAATACAAATCAATTCATTATCATCATGAAAACATACCCGATTTCTAACAGTTAGGGTTCCATTAACACTAAGTTCTGAAGCTGGATTTTCTGTATTTATTCCAACTCTTGGAGGAAGAGAGGCTGATGCCATGTGTTGTTTAATTGTTATAACAGGAACAGTTGGATTGCTGTTACCAGAATATTGGATTCTTAAATCTCCCTCACTGAGCATATTTGTATCCCCAACATTAAATATATCCCAAAAAACCTGATTAGTATTGTTAGATTTAAGCCTAATTCTAGAATCTCCAATATTATTATAAATTTCCAAATTTGCCCCCGGATTACTTATTCCTATTCCCACCCTACCCTCATTTGTAATAGTCATTCTATTATCAACATTCCAGAAACTTAGATCATCCGTAGCATCATCTTGGTATATTCCCCATTTTGGACTTGAAGCACTCTGAATATTTATCTCAGCATTACCTGAGCTAGTTTTTATATGAAGAGACTTTTCTGGTGAATTAGTTCCTATGCCAACTTTTGTAACTGTTGATGTTGTATATAAATTACCACCATTAAATAACCAGTAACTTTGTTGTATATTGTTTATTTGAAGTCCATTCCAAAATAAATTTCCAGCCACATTATATAAACGATTTGTTGTTGGGCTTGGTGCGCTTATTTCACCTAAATATATAGCACCATTTATGTGTAATTTTTCCTCAGGTTGATTTGTGCCTATACCGACACCCCCAGAATTAGAATTAAAAATATTGTCTCCTGATGGCGACCATAAACTATATGCAATTTGTTCCCAAGAACTCCTACAATCATCTCCCATACACAAAGCGTTTGCAGCTACGCTACCCTCTACGCTCAATGATGCTGTTTTATTATTATCTACATTACCAAAAATAAATCCATTTCCATCATCATAATTACCTATATAAATATGACTTGAATCAACACCGCCAACATAAATAGATTTATCATTGTCCATTTTTATATCTCCATCATAAACTGTTAACTTTGATGTTGGATTATCTGTACCTATTCCCACATTACCAAGATTATTAATTTTTATTCCCTTTTCTGAACCACTTAAATTGACCTTCAAAGCAATAGAATTAGCTGAGCTAATTTTAATTGGCTCTTGTGACTGAATTTGTAATGTAGATCCTCCAGGTAAACCACAAGAACTATCATATATATAAGAAGCTTCCCCGATTTTTATTCCTTTTGTGGGATTAGCCTCTACAGAACCCTGACAATTAACAGAAACAAGTCCATTTAAACTCATATCAGCGGTTTGATATTGAGTTCCCGAAAAATGACTACCAGAACCCACATTCCAGATAAAAGAATTTTCGGATTCCGGCCCACCCATTGTTTCTGTCATACATTCTATGGATCCTGTTTGTACACCACTTGCATCTGTGTCTGAAAAACATAATTTTTTGGTAAGAATTGTATTATTATCATAAACGGGATTTCCTGGTATAGATACCGCGCGAGGAATAACGGTTGACAAACCAAATGGTGCCAAAATATGTCCATCCTGAAAATCTACATATTTGTTTCCCTCAGAATCATAAACAGTGACTCTTCCATCAAATCTTCCCGCAAAACCATCTGCACTTTGACTATATATTGAAAATCCCTTTTCAGATCTTGCGTAAACACCAATACCAGTATCTGCTCTTGCATCAATAGCAAGACCACTAGGAGCAAAAGAATAAATACCAGCCCCAGATTCCGTATCTTTTGCTTTATTTGTAAGAGCTATAATGTCTCCCCCATCTGTATTTCCAACTATATTAGATCTCGAGGATAGATTTATGCTCGACCCCACTAAATTTATTGATGATCCTCCAGATAAATTAATTTTTGAAGTATTACTAGATAATAATATTTGTGAATCGGGGCTCATAATCAAATTTCCCTTTTCATCTATCACCAATCCCTGAAAAAGAGCAGAACCATTTAAAACCTTGAAATAATAACCATCTTCTATTACAGAATTAGATCCAATTGTAAGAGAACCTTTTTTATATTGACCAACAGCTCCCTGATTTAATGGTAGATCTATATTTCCCGCTGGTGGGTCTACATTTGGTTCCGTCCAATCACTTACTGCTTCAATAAAACTAAAAACACAAAAAAATTCAATAAATAATAAAAAAATTCCACTAATATAAAATAGTTTTGATGATTTTAAAAATTTCATATTTTTGTTTTGTCCAGTTTGACTGGATTTATTATTTATATATATTATACTAAATTTATGTACAATTGTAAAAAATATAGTATAATAATACTATAAGCATTTAAAAAAAATAAATGAAAATAAATAGTTTTGAAAAAACCATCAAAATAATAGGAATTTTAATAATAATTATTCTTTTTTTAGAAATTGGGATTGTGTATTATATAAACAACAAAAATAAAAATAAGGAAGAAATAAAAAAAGAAATAAAAGAAAAATTAGAAGAGGGAGTACAAAACACTATAGAAAAATCGGATACAGACCAATCAATTAAAACCCCCGCCACAGATAAATCCCCCAAAACATCACTGAAAGAAATTGATCCCTCCAAAATAAAAGCACCACAAATTCCACAAAGATAAAAAATTATACAAAAGTCCCGGATTTTATCTGGGACTTTTTAAATTCAATAAATTAATTTATCTAAAAATTTAAAACATTCATTATTTCATCTCTTCTTCTATCTGCATCTTCCTCGTTTAAAACCTCTATTGTTATTCGGAGCAATGGTTCTGTATTTGAACCTCTTATATTAAACCACCAATCAGAAAATTCTACCGTAATTCCGTCTATTTCATCTAAAATATTATCCCTATAATGATCTTTTATTCTTTGTATCATATCTTGCATATTTTCAGCGGGCATATTTAATTCTGGAGATCTGTGCCATCTTTTATTTTGTTCTATAAATTCTGATAATTTAAAATTTTCTTCTGAAATCGCTTCTAAAATTATTAAAAAAGATATGTATCCAGAATCAGAATAATAATTTTTTGCATAAGAAAAATGTGCTGAAACTTCCCCGCCCATAATTCCATTCTCGTTTTTCATATGAACTCCCATATTTACATAACCAACTTCTGAACGAATTGCGCGCCCCCCGTTTTTTTCAACAAACTCTTTTACATTTTTTGAACAAATTAAATTATACACAATTCCAGCGCCCGGATTTTTTTCCAATAATTGTTTAGCAAGAATTATAATTACCTCATCACCCGGAATAAATTTTCCATTTTCATCTACTAAAAAAACTCTATCTGAATCAGCATCATAAATAAATCCAACATCAGCGTCCTCAAGCACAACTCTTTCTGATAATTTTTGATAAGCTCCATCTCCCAGTGGATTTGGATTTCTGTTTGGAAAATTTCCATCTGGCTCAAAAAATAAAGGAATTAGTTCTATTTGTGGCAACCTTTCTAAAATTTTTGGGATCATAATACCGGCCATTCCATTTCCAGAATCAACTACAATTTTTAATTTTTTAATTTTTGAAAAATCGACAAATGAAAATATGTGATCTAAATAATCCTTCCAAATATCGACCAATTCAATACTTCCTATTTTTTCAGGAAATTGAGTCATTTCATCCTTATGATTCCACATATCTCCTCCACGAATCCATTCTACTCCGCGACTAATCATTTTAAATCCACCATAAGACCCTGGGTTATGTGAGGCTGTAACAATTACCCCACCATCATAATCGTATTTACCAACAGCAAAATAAATTACATCAACAGACATAAGTCCAGCATCATAAACATGTACACCCCGAGAAACAAGGGCGTCAATAATTGATTTATGTAAATTAAAAGATGAATTTCTAATGTCACGAGCTATAAAAATTTTCAAATCTTCTGGATTTTTGCCAGTTCTTTTACAAACTAGAGAAAGATATATTAATCCAATTTCATAAGCACCAGAATCATCTAATTCATCTGGATAAATTCCCCTTATATCATACGATTTAAAAACTTGTTTTTGTAACATAAATTTTTTGATTAAAAAAATTAAGAGATATAATTTATAAAATATTTTAACTTTTAAACTTTATAACTTTACAAATTTAATTATTTCTCTATAAACTTTTTGGTCTTCTCTTTTATAGACCAAAGTGCTTCTTTCATTTAAATATTTCTCATCTAACAAATTCTCCTGCCCAAATCCTAATTCCCGTATTTTATCTAAAATTTCTAAATAAAATCTCTGTTTATTGTAAATAAAAACCGGCATTGAAATCACAACATTTTTCAATGATTTAATTTTCAAAAAACCCTCAAATGATTTTAAATATAATTTTTCTAACTCTTTAATTTGTTTTTTTATAAAATCCAAACTCTCGTTTCCTTTCATTGGCTTACCCAAATATCCTTCACTTACGATACAATCAATTTTCTCATTAAAAATTTCAGCTGGTAAATTTAAAACATCTGCTTCAAAAATTTTATAATCTAATTTTTTATTAAATTCATTTTCATACCAATTCAAATTTTCTATACTATCTGAAACAGCACGAGTTAAAATATCTGAAGCGATTATTTTTTTATAATTTAATTCTCCGGCCATAAGAAGTATTGTTCCAGAACCACAAAACGGATCGTAAACAATATCATTTTTCCCAGATAAATTAAGCATTATTTTGGCTAATTTTGGTGGCATCATACCAGAAATTGCATCTACTTTTGGCCTATCATAGTCTATTTTGCTAAATTTTTCATAATCCTGAATACATAAAGTTTTTGCTATAAAAATATTTTCGCCAAATGAAAGAATTTGAAAATCAAAACCATCAGAAATTAATTTCTCTTTATCTACTATCACGGCAGATAAATCCTGTTTTTTTGAAGTAATAATGCGAGATTGAATTTTTTCTTGTCTTAATCTTTTTTTAAGTACAAAAGAGCTTCTTGAAAACTCGCTAAAAAAAGAATTGCTTAAATTATAACAACTAAAACCTATTTTTAATTTTTTGTGACTGTTATTTTTAACCAAAAAATCAAATAAAAAATTTTGAATTTTATCAATCTGATTGTTTTTAAATTCTCCATAAATTATTCCTATTTTTATTGTTCCACCAAGTTGTTTCATCAAAAAATTCGCATCAAGTTCTAAACTTGTATCAATAATTAAAAAGGAATTATTAAATTCCACAACTGAATATTTAATATGAGAAAAATTTAAAACCTGCAATATTTCAGCTAATGAAATCTCTGATGAATGACCAAGTATAAATGAGTATTTATATTTCATATAATTATATTATCTTTATATCTCTCCAAAATCAATAGATAAAAACGGAAGACCAGAGTCTTCCGTTTATAAAATATTATTTTAGTGTTCGTTTTGAAATTCAAGTTCTTGAATCTCTGCCACCACCTTAAAACCATCCCGACACCTCGTCAAAGAAACCCTTTTCCACGGACACGATTCCCTTAATTCAGAAGCTATTCTAGGAGATATATCATCTGTTTCCCAGACATCTCCATCATAATAAACCAGCATATTTCCTCCTATAAACAAAAATTACCAAACCAATATTACAATATTTCTTTTTTGGAAAAAATAATGAAAGCAGATATTAAAAATCCTACTATAAAAATATAAATAACATACTTTGGTACAATAAAACCAAAAACCAACAAAAGACCAGAGCCACAAAAAACAGAAAGAATTAATTTTATAATAAAAATAAAAAATTTCTTAATATTTTTCCATAAAAAAATTAAAATACTCATGACTTCCTCCCATTTTCCAAATAAAATATTAATAAAAATTTAAAAAAAATGCAATATTGACTTATCTAATAAAAGTTATAATATTCACACTATAAACAACTTAAAAAGAAAAGCGTATGGCCTCAAAAATTCTAACAACGGCCCCATTGGGTCTTAATTCATTTTTAGTAGAGGTTGAATCTGACATTCAAAGATCTCTACCAAAAACCACAATTGTAGGACTTGCTGATACAGCGGTTCAAGAAGCAAAAGAAAGGGTAAAATCTGCAATTATAAATAGTTTTTTAGATTATCCTAGAACTAGTATTGTCATAAATTTAGCACCAGCTGATTTAAAAAAAATTGGAAATCACTATGATCTACCAATTGCTCTTTCTATTTTAGAAGAATATGATGTAATAAAAAAATGTGAAGAAATTTTAAAAAAATCAATTTTTGTTGGAGAACTTTCATTTGATGGAAGTTTAAGAAAAATAAATAACATAATTTCAACCTGTATTTTTGCAAAAGAAAATAATTATGAAAATATTTTTTTACCATATGAAAATTCACACGAAGCATCTCTTATAAATGGAATAAATATTTATGCGATAAAAAATTTATCTGAGCTTGTGAGATTTTTAAACAATAAAATAAAACTGGAAACAATTAAAAACACGGGTAGCCTAGAAAATATTTTTGTTCCTGAAAGTTTTGAATATAATTTTTCTCTCATTAGAGGACAAGAATATGCAAAAAGAGCTTTTATAATTTCCGCCTCCGGAGCTCATAATATTTCCATGTGTGGAAGCCCTGGCTCTGGAAAAACATTACTCGCTCGTTCAATGCCAAGCATATTACCCGACCTATCTGAATCTGAAATTTTAGAAGTAAGTAGAATTTATAGCTCTGTTGGATTTTTAAATAAAGAAAATCCCTTAATCATAAAAAGACCATTTAGATCACCTCATCATTCATCTTCACTTGTTTCGCTTGTGGGTGGAGGTGGAATTCCAAAACCAGGTGAGATAACTTTAGCACACCGAGGTGTTTTGTTTTTAGATGAGCTTCCAGAATTTCCGAAAAAAAATTTAGAAACACTTCGTCAACCACTTGAAGATGGAAAAATAACAATTTCTCGTGCTCAAATGTCGCTTGTTTTTCCAGCAAAATTTATTCTAATTACAGCTCAAAATCCTTGTCCATGTGGTTATTTTGGTGATGAAATAAAAAATTGTACATGCACAAATTTACAAATTAAAAATTATAATCAAAAAATTTCAGGGCCACTTCTTGATAGAATTGATATACATTTAAATATTTCTCGGGTAAAAGAAAAAGAACTACAAAACGATTTTATATCAAATAATTCAATTGAAATAAAAAATCAAATTATAAACGCAAGACAAATTCAAGAACTAAGATTTCAAAATGATAAAATTTTAACAAATTCAGAAATGGGACTTGCTCTTATAAAAAAACATTGTTTAATTCCCGAGGAAGCAAAAAAATTATTAGGCATAGCTATAGAAAAGTATAACCTATCGGCTCGTGGATATTTTAGAGTTTTAAAAGTGGCAAGAACAATAGCTGATTTAGAAAAATCAGAAAATATTAAAACCGAACATATTGCAGAGGCTCTTCAATATAGAAAAATTGAAATATAATTTTAAAAATAAAAAGGCGGAATAACATTCGTTACCCGCCAAATTTTGTATAGGTGTTCCAATTGGACGCTGGGGGAACACCTAGATTGTTATGCTACACATTCGTGTGCACACTTGAATAATAACATTATAATAACATAGTAAAAAAAATATTACAATGGGCCTCTAATTAATAAAAATATGTTATAATTAATATATGAAAATACTTTCTTGGAACATAAACGGAATAAGAGCTGTAATTAAAAAAGGATTTTTAGAATTTTTACAAAAAGAAAGTCCTGATATTTTATGTTTACAGGAAATAAAAATTGATGACAGTACAAGAAATAAAGAAGCGTTTGATTTTAAAAATTATGATGAATTCTGGAATAGCGCAAAACGCCCGGGATATAGTGGAACAATGATACTTATAAAAAATTCTTTAAAAAAAGAAATAGTTTCAAGAAAAATATATACTCATGATGAGGGCAGAGTTCAGATATTAGAAATGAAAAAATTTTTTTTAATAAATGTTTATTTTCCAAATTCAAAAGATGACTTATCAAGACTTAATTATAAAATAAAATTTAATGATAAATTATTATCACACATAAAACTACTTGATAAAAAAAAGCCAGTCATTGTCTGTGGTGATTATAATGTAGCACACCTTGAAATTGATATTGCAAGACCACGCGAAAATGAAGGATGTTCTGGTTTTACAAAAGAAGAAAGAAGCTGGATGAATAAATTTTTAGGTTATGGGTTCATAGATACATTTAGACATTTTAATCCAAAAAAAATTAAGTATTCCTGGTGGAGCTTCAGAGCCGGAGCAAGAGAAAGAAATGTTGGTTGGCGTATTGATTATTTTTGCGTATCAAAAAGATTTATAAAAAATATTAAAAAATCTTATATATTAGATAAAATTACCGGCTCTGATCATGCACCAATTGGAATTGACTTATAACAATAAAAGATATATTATTTTTATAATTAAAAACAAATGGGAGGAAAAATGTTGACACTACATCAAGCAGCGATTGATCTTGTGTCAAGAATGGTTACTCACAATGATATGGTGGGAAACCCAACAGAAACAAACGACAGTGTATGTGTTGTACCCGTAGCCAACTTCAATTTTTCAGAAATTACTATGTTTACTGTTGAAGTGGTTGACGAAAAACTAAAAATTACAAAAGAAGAGAAGGTGGTCGAAAAATCAAAAATCGACGAAATAACAATTAAAGCTTTTAAGTCATAATTACTGAACTCAGGAGGAAGAACCACTGTTCTTCCTTTTTTTATTAAAAACTAAAAAGATCCTTAATGATCTTTTTTATATGTAAATTAGCAATATAAAAGGGAAAACCTCCCTTAAAACGGCCATTTTATATTTTGTTTTCGCCGTAGGGAGGTTCCACTCCCTAAGCTTCAAACGGCCATCAAATTATTTATGATAATTTGATAAAATCGTTATTTTGAAACCTACGAGAGCATTTGTCTCATAAATTTTCACATACTGTTTTATCCTATTTCATTTTATTTGTCACCTCTCTCTTTTTATGGGAGATAACTTTTTGTTTTTCGCCAAACCCCGAGTTTAGCGAGGAATGACATTTTGTTTTTGTTTTTGGCTACTATATCGCCAAAACTTTTTAAATTTTAGAGAAAATAGGTATAAATCAGTACATTTTCTTATCTATAATACTATTATATCATATTTTATAATTAAAATCAAGTTTTTAAATTAATAAAACAATCTAAAAAACAAAACTGGATTCTCTCCATCAAAATTTATACCAAAAATATTTTTTACTGAGCTAAGAATTGGAAAGTTTGATTTATTTGAAGTATCAATATAAATCACCTCTTTTATATTCTCTTGTTTTTTAGTAAAAAACATTGATAATTTATCTCTGTTTGTGCAAAAATTTATAATTTTTTGCTTATCGCTTGAGACAAAAAAATTATCGTTGCATTTCAACATTTCGTAATTTGATTTCTCTGGTGTGTTGCTATAATACCAAGTAAAATCTTTATCCTGCAATTCTTGAAGTGAAACATTTTGCGGATCTGCAAAATATTCAACGGAAACAGTATTGTCTGGTAAGCTCATTCTTCTCGTAGTAGGAAAATAAATTGATAATAATTTTTTAAATATCATTGAAGAGCTATTAAAATCCTGACTCTGTGCCAAAAAATTTTTATTTTTATAAATCATTAATCCTAAATTTTTTGTATTTATTATTTCATCTTTTATACTAATATCTGTGTTTAAATAATTGACTACTTGATTTAATAAATTTTTACTTGAATCACTAATTGAATCAGAAAAGTTCTTATAATAAAAATAGTTATTGTTTAGGTCTGGCATAAAATAAAAACTTAGAGCTTCCGTGATTTTATTTTTACTCGCCTCGGTGAAGCCGGGGTTAAAATTTTTGTTATTTGATATAAATAAATCGGCGTGATTTGAGGAAAAATTTATTTCTATATTTCCAGTATTTCCAGAAAATGCTTTATTTAAAAATGACAAATGCTTTATAAAACTATTACTCTGTGATAAATCATAATCATAAATATCTATATTTAAAACAGCTCTATCTGTAAAATAATTTACTTTTTTAATATCTTTAAATTTGTTTTTTTCTATATTTATATATTTATTTAGAGTTTCAATTAAATAATCCCTATCGTTTGAAATATAAAATATATATTCATTTAATTTTGTAAAATAAATTTTATCTTTTTTTGTAAATAAATTAGTATCTTCAAAATAAAAATCAGAGGAATAAATTTTCTTTCCATTATAATTTTCTTCATCAATTTTTCTGGAACCAATTATATCACTTTGTAAAAAAGTAGAACTCTTTGTTTTTATAAGTAAGGCCTGAGAATCATTGTTCTCGGAAAATAAAAGCTCTTTATTTAATTTTGATATTATATTTCCAGCTCTAAAATTACTTCCATCTGTATATTTTTCTATATATGAAATCAAATTTTCTTGACCAATTTTTTTAATTAAAAAATCAATCCTATTTACACTAAAAACAGCTTTAGAATTATCTGAAACAAGGGATTCGAGTGATATATTTTTTTCTGGAACAAAAAATGTTTTCTTGACTAAAAAATATATACCAAAAACAAAAAAGAGAATCAAAAAAATTATGAGAAGTTTTTTTTTGTTCTCTGTTTTTTGTTCTAATTGCCAATGAAATTCTGGATGAAATTTTTCCATCACAAAAATTCTTAATATTTCTTATGAAAATCTCTTCTTGGTCCTTGTGATCTATCAAATCTTGAGTTATGTCCCATTGGTCTGTGTGGTCTATCAAATTTTCTTTCTTCCCAGCCCTCTGGTTTTTGAAGTAGTGCTTTTATTGAAAGTGAAATTCTTCCTCTTTCCTCATCAACCTCTAAAACTTTTACTTTTACACTGTCACCAATATTTAAAACATCAGAAACTTTTTCTACTCTTTCATATTTAATTTCTGAAACGTGAACCATTCCATCTTTTCCTGGCAAAAATTCTACAATAGCTCCGATTTCTCCACCTTTTTGATCTGGAAT
>DAORGW010000015.1:0-21359 GCA_035356975.1 bacterium
TTTAAAAATGCTATAATATCCTTATAAAATCAATTAATATAAGGACAAAGAAAGGTAAAAAATATGGACAAAAAACCATTAGATGTTACCCCAGAAGTAACATCAGAAAAACCAGAAAAAAAATCCATTTTTAGATGGATAATAACAGTAATAATAGTTATTGCTGTTATATTAGTGTGTCTTTATGGCGTATCAAAGTTTACAAAGTTTAATATTCTGGGTATAGACAAAACAGGTTTAGGTGGTAAATGGCAGGCAGTATTTTTATCGAATGGTCAGGTTTATTTTGGTAATATAACAAAAAATACTGATAAAGAATTAGTCTTAAAAAATATTTACTATCTGCAGGTTACAACAGCACTTCAACCATCTGATTCAACACAACAACAGCAGGGTTTATCTTTAGTCAAATTGGGAAATGAACTTCATGGACCAAAAGATGAAATGATAATTAACAAAAATCAAGTTGTATTTACAGAAGAATTAAAAACAGACGGAAAAGTAGTAACAGCAATTAATCAGTATATAGCAGATCAAAATAAATAAGATTTTTTTATAAAATCCCCACGCTATGTGGGGATTTTATTTTTTATATAACCATAAAGTATAAAGTAATACATTATACTTTACACTTATATTTTTTTGATATATAATTAAATAAAAGGGGGGTGTGGATAATTAATTAGTTTATTTTAAATAATAAAAATGTTGTTAAAAATTGGTGAACTTGCAATTGAAATTAACAGACTTCCATCTGCTATACATTTTTATACTCAAGAAGGTTTATTAAAACCCGATTCTTTCACGAGAGGAGGGTATCGTCTATATGAAAAAAATAAAGCTCTAAAGAGGATAAAAGAAATAGAAAGACTACAGGTAAATAAACGTTTTACAATTTCTGAAATAAAATCATATTTTAAAAACAAATAAAATATATGAGACATAAAAAAAACAAAAAAATTATTTCATCAAGCTTCGCTTTTGAGAAGAAAAATCGTTCAAGAATTGTAAGAAAGAATAGTCATAATAAGAAAAATATATTAGTTGAATATTTAAAAATGTTGTTTTTCTAATCTTGATTTATAAGTAATTTTGTTGTTAAATAATACAAGTATAATTTTTAAATTTAATTTTTATGGAAAAAACAGATAATGATCAGAAAAAATCTACTTTTTATGAAAAAGAACAAGAGATTTTAAATTTTTGGCAAGAAAATAAAGTTTTTGAAAAATCCCTTGAAAAAGGAAAAAAAGGAGATTTTTCATTTTATGATGGACCTCCATTTGCAAATGGACTTCCTCATTATGGGCATATTGTTGCATCAGTTATAAAAGATGTAATTCCTAGATTTAAAACCATGCAAGGATATAATGTAAGAAGAAAATGGGGTTGGGATTGTCATGGATTGCCAGTTGAAAATGAAGTTGAGCAAGAATTAGGATTAAATGGTAAAAAAGAAATAGAAGAAAAATATTCTGTTTATGAGTTCAATGAGTATTGTAGAAAGAGTGTAATGAAATATGCTGATCAGTGGAGAAAATTTATTCCAATGATAGGTCGTTGGGTAGATATGCAAGATGATTATAAAACAATGGATATAAATTATATGGAGTCTGTGTGGTGGGTTTTTAAGGAATTGTGGAAAAAGGGATTTATATATGAAGGATACAAATCAATGCATATTTGTCCTCATTGCGGAACAACACTTTCTAATTTTGAAGTAGCTCAGGGATATAAAGATATAAAAGATATTTCTGTTACAGCAAAATTTGAACTTATTGATGAGCCAGGAACTTTTGTTTTAGCTTGGACAACAACTCCATGGACGCTTCCCGGAAATGTTGCACTTGCCATTGGAGATAATATTCATTATATAAAAGTTAGATCTGGAAATGAAAATTATATATTAGCAAAAGATAGATTCGAAGTTTATAAAGATAATTTTACATCTACTTCTATTATAGAAGAATTTAAAGGAAAAGAATTAATTGGTAAATCATATAAATCATTATTTGATTATTTTATGGATAAAAATTTAGAAAATTATGAAAATATTTATAAAATTTATGATGCTAAATTTGTAACAATAGAAGACGGAACAGGAATTGTTCATATTGCACCCGCCTTTGGTGAAGATGATATGAATTTAGGTAGAGAGAAAAAGCTTCCATTTATTCAGCACGTTGATGCACAAGGAAAATTTACATCTGATGTTATTGATTTCGCGGGCCAATATGTAAAATCAAAAGAATATCATCAACAAGCAGATGTAGAAGTTTTAAAATATTTAGCTAATAAAAATTTGATTTTTAGCAAGGAAACATATGAGCATTCATATCCTCATTGTTGGAGATGTGATACGCCGCTTTTAAACTACGCTACAAAATCTTGGTTTGTTGAAGTTACTAAATTTAAAAAAGATTTAATTAATGCCAATAAGCACACTAACTGGATTCCCGATTCATTTAAAGAAGGAAGATTCGGAAAGTGGTTAGAGGGTGCAAGAGATTGGTCAATATCTCGTCAACGTTATTGGGGTGCTCCAATTCCTGTTTGGAAATGTGAGTGCGGAGAAATATTTGTTTGTGGTTCCAAAAAAGAATTAGAAGATGCAAGCTTATGCGAGGTAAATGATTTACATAAACATTTTATTGATGATATTGAGCTTGATTGTAAAAAATGCAACAAAAAAATGAAACGAGTTGGAGATGTTTTAGATTGTTGGTTTGAATCAGGTTCAATGCCTTATGCTTCTATACATTATCCATTTGAAAATGAAAACTATTTTAAAAATAATTTCCCTGCAGATTTTATAGCAGAGGGACAAGATCAAACTAGAGGATGGTTTTATACTCTTATGGTTTTATCTACAGCACTATATAAAAAGCCAGCATTTAAAAATGTTGTTGTAAATGGGATGGTTTTGGCAGAAGATGGCAAGAAAATGTCTAAAAGATTAAAAAATTATCCAGAGCCAGTTGATTTAATAAAAAAGTATGGTGCAGATGTTTTGCGTTTTTATTTACTTGGTTCACAAGCTGTAAAATCTGGTGATTTGTGTTTCTGTGAAAAAGATTTAAGTGGTGTTTATGCTAGATATTTTATAACACTTACAAATGTTGTATCTTTTTATAATATGTATAAAAAAGAATCAGATACTGATTTTCAAGAAAGCGATAATCTATTAGATAAATGGATAGTTTTAGAGCTTCATGAATTGCAAAATCAAATTACAGAAAATTTAGAAAAATATGAAATTAAAAAATGTATTGACTTGATTTCAGAATTTATTTTAGAATTATCAACTTGGTATTTAAGAAGATCTCGTGATAGATTTAAAGATGGAGATGTTCTAGCAGCAAAAACTTTAAATTATGTATTAAAAGAATTTGTAATTTCTGTTGCCCCTTTTATACCTTTTTCTGCAGAATATATCTATAAAGAAGTTTATGGAGAATCAGAATCAGTGCATTTATTAAATTGGCCAGAAAAACATAAATTCAATAAAGAAGATAATAAAATTTTAGAAGAAATGAATTTATCAAGGAAAGTAGTTGAAAAAATACACAATTTAAGAGACCAAAATCAAATAAAAGTAAGGCAGGCCCTGTCATTTGCTTCTTATAATATAGGAAATAGAGAATTACACGATAAATTTTTAGAAATTATAGCAAATGAAGTAAATGTAAAAACAGTTAAATTTGATAAGAATTTGAAAGATGGAGATGTTTATCTAAATATAGAAATTACAAAAGAATTAAAAGATGATGGAGATTTAAGAGAATTAGTCAGAAATATTAATTCTTTGAGAAAACAAGCAAATTTAACAATCAAAGATTTTGTTACAATTTCAATAAAAAGTTTGAACACAAATTTTGTTCAACTTATAAAAGAAAATTTAGAAAATCTTAAAAAAGATGTTTTAGCGAGCGATATTGTTTTTGACTCAATTGAAGATTCGATAATCTCTAAAAATGTAAAAGTGAATGAATTTGATGTTGAAATAAGTCTAAAATAAATATAAATGAATAGTGAATATATAGCTCAGGGAGTAATTTTACAGACAAAAAATTTCAAAGACGAAGACAAATTTTATCGTATTTTTACTTTTGAGCATGGTCTTATAAGCGCGGTAGCTAAATCAGTAGCTGGCACAAAAAGTAAATTATCCGGATTTCTGATGCCAGGTAATGTATGTATTTTTATGTTGGCTCAAGGTAAGGCAATTCACAGAATTGCACAAGTTAGTGTTATAAATTCTTTTGATATCAATAAAAATTATAGAGCATTTTTAACTTTCAATAAAATTTCAGAAGTGTTGCTTAATTTTTTACCAGAGTATATTGAAGAAAAATATATTTATGAAAACACATTAGAGTTTATAAAAGACATAAATGTGAATTTTTATGATTTATCTGATTTAGAAATTTGTTATTTTTTGTGTATTATTAAGTGTTTTGGATTTCATACAAATGATAAAATAAATTTTCCAGACACAGAAAAACAAATTATTGATAATTTTACAAAAAATACATATTTAAAAAACAGAGAATTAGTGTTAAAATTAAAATATGATAAGCTTTTAATTTCTAACTATATTAAAAATTGTTTTGAAAAAATTTTAGAAAAACAATTAAATTCTTTTTAAGTAAAATATCCAATGATAGATTTAAAACAAAAACCAAATTTAAGTAATGGCGTAAGTATAAAAAAAATTTCAAAAGAAACTAGAAGATTTCATAGTGGCATAAAACCAAGAATGCCAAATAAAAAAAGATTAAAAACAATAAAGGATCCTAATTCTAATAGAGCTGGTTTTACTGATGATATATACAATATTTGGGGCACAAGAAAAAATATTTCTACATTTGAAAAAAATAATAATAAAAGTATGAAATCATTGTGGATTATTATATTTATTCTTATATGTGTACTTTTAGTAACTTATTTAGGTTGGAATTTTTTTAATAATTTCAAACCACTTTCAGGTACTGGTGTCGCTATGGAAATTTCTGGAGATAGTTCCGCTATTTCAGGAGACAGGGCAAGACTTACAATTAGATATCAAAATAAAGAACAAGTAAAAGTAAAAAATGTAGAACTTCGTTTAAATTATCCAGAGGGAATGTATTATATTTCTTCGAGTAAGGATCCGGATAATTTAGGAGTAAATTTGTGGAAATTAGGAGATTTAGATCCAAATGAAGATGGAAAAATTAATTTAGAAGTTCAGGTGGTGGGTAATTTAAATGATAATTTAAACCTAGGAGCTACAATTGCATATGAACCAGTAAATTTTAGTTCAATTTTTGAAAGCAAATTAGACTATAATATAGAAATAGAAAAAACAAATTTTGAGCTGAATATAGAATCTCCAAATGAGTTGGGGAATAATAATAGAATTGAATATAAGATTGCTTATAAAAATATATCTAACGATAAATTATCCAATGCAAGAATTAGATTTGAATATCCAGCTGGTTTTATATTATCAGAGATAAAGTCTGGGTCTTTAGAACAGGACGGAGAAAATATTTGGAATTTAGGAGAATTAGAAAAAGATGCAACTGGAGAAATTAGTGTTATGGGATTTTTGGATACAACAAATAATACAACTTCAACATTTAATGCAATAATTGAAATAAAATCCTTGTATGGTTTAGAAAACACACTTGGACAAAATTCTATTTCACAGTGGATATCTTATATTAAAGCCTCAAAAGATGTATCAATTATTCCATCAGATGTACCATTAAAAATAATTGTAAATAATAATCCAGTTGATTTTGCCTTGAATTGGGGAGATGAATTAAAATACGAGATTTCTTATAAAAATAATTCAGAGAGTTTCATAACAAATGTTTCGATTTCTGTAAAATTAGATTCAAAATATTTAGATACAAAAACTTTAAATGATGTTTTTGGTGGTAATTTTGATGAAGATAGTCTAATTTTAACCTGGGATAAGAATTCTGTTCCATCTTTGGCAAAATTAGAGAAGGGTCAAGAGGGAAAATTCAATTTTTCTATTAAATTAAATAAATTTGATAATAAGTATATTGGAAGTGATGATTATTTTGTGAAATCAGAAGCAAAATTGAAATATAATGTATCATCACAAGACAAAGAATCAATTTCTAATTTTATAATAAATAAAATAAATTCCCCTATCGAGATTTCTGCAAAAGCAAGATATTATGACGGCTCTAGTGCTGTTGGGTCGGGACCATTGCCACCAGTAGTGGGGGAAACAACTACTTATGAAATTGTGTGGCAGATAAAATCTTTAACAAGCGATTTGAATGACGTTACAATAAAAACAATTTTACCCCCAAATGTTGATTGGGGAGAAGGTAGTGCAAATGGATCTGGTAATATTGTTTACAATTCACAAACAAGAGAAATTGTGTGGCAGATTGATAAATTATATAAAGATAGTGATTATATGGCACAATTTAATGTTTTATTGACCCCAGATAAAAGTCAGAAAGACAAAATAGTAACTCTTATAAATCAAACAAGTTTGTCCTGTGTTGATTCTTCTTCTGATTTCAAAATAAATAAAGATGTTCCATATTTGACGTCAGAGTTATTTGGTGATAAAAAAGCCAGTGGAAAAGGAAAAGTAATTGATTTATAATTTATATCTAAAATTTTGAGTTTAGGAATTTAGAAATATTGGTCTTTATGTTTAAAGTTTTAAAAAAATCAAAAAAATCATGTGCAAGGCGTGGAGTTTTGAAAACTAAATCAGGTGAAATACAGACTCCATTTTTTATGCCAATTGCAACTCGTGGAGTTATTAAGTCTTTAAGTTTTTCTGATATAGAAAAATTGAATCCAGAAATAATTTTAGCAAATACATATCATCTATATCTTAAACCAGGATTAGATGTTATAAAAAAATTTAAGTCTCTGCGTGCTTTTATGAATTGTAAGTATCCGATATTAACTGATTCTGGTGGTTTTCAAGTTTTTTCACTTTCAAAAATTAGAAAAATTAATAAAACTGGAGTTGAGTTCCAGTCAACTTATGACGGTTCTTATCATTTTTTTACCCCAGAAAAAGTTATGAAGATTCAGAGTGTATTAGACTCTGATATTCAAATGGTTTTAGATATTTGTCTTGATTCAAAATCAGATTATAAAAAAGTAAAAGAATCTCTTGATGTAACAACTCTCTGGGCAAAAAAATGTAAAGATGCAAAAAAGAAATTTGATCCAAAACATAAAAATTTATTATTTGGAATAGTTCAGGGCGCCCTTGATAAAGAATTGAGACAAGAGAGTTTAAATGATTTAGTAAAAATCGGTTTTGACGGATATGCAATTGGTGGACTAGCAGTTGGAGAAACAAATCAGGAAATGTATAAAATTTTAGAATTTTTGAGTGATAAATTACCAGAAAAAAATCCAAGATATCTTATGGGAGTCGGATATCCAGAAAATATTTTGACTGCTGTAAAAAATGGAGTAGATATGTTTGATTGTGTTATTCCAACAAGAGAGGCAAGACACGGAAGATTGTATTTTTTTGAAAATAAAAATTTAAAAGGAAATTTTTATAAAACAATAAATATTACAAATTCTAAATTTGTAAATGATAAGTCAGTAATTAATAAGGATTCTAAAACTGAGGAATTAAAAATTTATTCAAAAGCATATTTAAATCACCTATTTAAAGTTGGAGATATTTTAGCTATGCGACTTGCAACACTCAACAATATAGAATTTTATTTAGATCTTATGAAAATTATTAGGAAAAATATAGAAAAAGGACTTATATAATTTTTTTAAAATATTCTTGACATAAAACTAATCTTGTTTTATAATGGAATAACTTTAATGATTAACAAAGCTTTTTATTTTTAGTTTACTAAAAGCTAAAAGCTAAAAGCTAAAAGCTAATACAATGACAGAATTAATTTTAAAAGCAGAAAAAAGAGAAAATTTTGGTGGATCAAGTGCGAAAGATATATTAAAATCTGGATATTTACCAATAGTTGTTTATGGTCCAAATAAAAAGAATTTAGATTTAAAAGTCCTCTACAAAGATTTTATGAAAATTTTTCATGAAACTGGTGAATCACAAGTTTTAAATTTAGATTTTGAGGGAGAGAAAATGCCAGTAATTATTCATGATATTTCAAGAGATTATTTAACTGGGTCTATAATTCATGCAGATCTGTATCAATTTGATGCAAAACATAAACTAGCGGTAGAAATTCCAATTCATTTTATTGGTGAATCTAAAGCTGTTAAAGAAATGGGAGCAATACTTGTTAAAGCAATGGATCATATTGAAATAGAATGTCTTGCTAGTAAGATTATTGCATCTATTGAGGTTGATATTTCAAAACTTGAAAATTACAATGATATGATTTTGGTTTCTGATATAAAAGTTCCTGACGGAGTTGATATATTAACAGAAGTAGATCAACCAATTGTTATAGCAAAACCAGCTAAAGAAGAAGTTGTAGAAGATGAAAAACCAACTGAAGCAGAATCTACAGATCAAAAAACAACAACGCAAAATTCAGAAGAAGCAAATCAAGAGTAAAATTTTATATTATAAAAAACTATACTTAATTTATTTAAGTATAGTTTTTTTATTTAAAAAATTATATAATTTATATATTAATTAATATTAAAATAAAAATAAAATGTCAACAGAAAAGGATACTAAGTCTTTGTTTTTGATTTTTGTTTTAGTTTTTATGATTTTATGTGCAACCGTAATGGTGGGTATCTATATGAATAATAGGTGGAAAAGAATGAGAGATATAAGAAGAAGAGGCGATTTACAACAGATTATAAAAGTAATAGATATGTATGCATTAGAAAATAATGGAAACTTGCCAGAAAATGAAACAAATTATGAGTGGGATAGTAGTTTTGATCCCAAAAGTTCTAATCAAATACTTTTTAAAACACTAAAAGAGAAAAAATTATTATCTACGGTTTTTGATCCTGTTAATAATAAAGATTATCAATACAGATACCATAAATTTCAAAAAGGTGAGTATGGATGTGATAGATCTTTTGCGATATTTCAAGTAACTTCCTTTGAGGATAGTAGTGAAAATATAGGCTCTGGTTCTTGTCCAGAGAGAGATTTTACAAAAGAAGCTCCAAATGGATTTACTATTCAGTGGTTTGAATAAATTTCATATATTGCGTATAAAAACAGAGTAAAAATACTCTGTTTTTCGCTTTTTATTTTATTATAAATGTGATAAAATATCACTATAAGAAGCTTAAATTAATTAACAAATGGATAAAAAAACCATATATTTAAATTTTTCTGATATTGTAAGAAAATTTCCAAATAATACGTGTCTTGCTCACATAGAAAATGGAAATTATAAAAAAATTAATTATAGAGAATTAAATAATTTTATTTTGAAATTGGTTTCTTATTTTAATGAATCTGGATTTGTTTCTGGTGATAGGATTGCAATTTTTTCTGAAAACAGGTGGGAGTGGCCAACAGTTGATTTGGCTTGTAATTATTTAGGATTAGCACTGGTTCCAATTCATACAACCTACGGAACTAAATATATTGAATATATAATTTCCCAGACAAAACCCAGAGCAATTTTTATATCAAATGATAGATTGTTAGATATTTTTTATGAAATTGATAAAAATTTAATCAATGATTTGCAAATAATAAGTTTTGATAAAATTGAAAAAGAAAGTGTAAAATATTTTCAAGATATTTTAAAAATTGAAAATACTCAAAAAATAGAAGCGGTTAATGATGAAAATATAATTACAACAATAATCTATACATCGGGCACAACAGGTATGCCAAAAGGTGCAATGTTAAGTAATAAAAACATATTAACTAATATAGAAAATGTTTTAAAATATGTTCCAATCTATAGTAGTGATAGGTTTTTTTCATTTCTACCATTATCACATGTATTAGAAAGAGTTGCCGGTCATTTAGTACCACTAACACTCGGATCATCAATATACTATAGTAGAAACCCTAAAACATTAATTGACGATATAAAGTTAGCACGTCCTACAATTTTAATTTGTGTGCCAAGAATTTTTGAGCGTATTTTTGATAAAATTCAAGATAATTTAAGAAAAGGATCAAAAATAAAAAATAATTTATTTTATTTTGCAATCAAAAATAAAAGTAAATTAAATTCATTCAAAAGACACAATAAAAAAATAAATTTTTTCTTACCCATTGTTTGTAGTGTTTTGGATAAAGTTGTTTTTAAAAAAATAAGAAATATATTTGGTGGAAATTTACGCCTTGCAATATCCGGTGGTTCAAGTTTAGATAAAAGAATTGCGAGATTTTTTGAAGATGTTGGTGTGAAAGTGATAGAGGGTTATGGGCTTACAGAAACATCGCCAATTGTTTCTGTAAATAAAGAAAATAAGTATAAATTTGGAACGGTCGGATTTGTTTTGGAAAATTTAGAAGTAAAAATTGCTGATGATAAGGAAATTTTAGTGAAAGGAGAGTCTGTAATGAGCGGTTATTATAATGATGACAATTCAACAAGACAATCTATAGATAATGATAATTTTTTTCACACAGGAGATCTGGGTTTTTTAGATAAAGACGGCTTTTTAAATATAATTGGTAGGAAAAAAGAAATAATATTACTATCTACCGGGAAAAATATAGTTCCAATAAATATTGAACTTGCTCTAAATTTTGATAAATATATAAATCAATCAATAGTTATAGGACACAATGAAAAATATTTAACAGCCTTAATCGTTCCAGATTTTGATGAACTGGAAAAATACTGCAAGGAAAATAATATAAATATTGATGATAAAAAATCATATTTAAATTTAGATAAAATAGAAAATTTTTATAGGGCAAGAATTAATAGCGTGCTCAAAGATTTTTCTGAGTATGAACAAATTGTTCATTTTTATCTTTTATCAAGACAGTTTGATGAGGAGCATGATGAACTAACCCCAACACTTAAATTAAAGAGAGAAATTATAATAGAACATTTTAATAATATAATAAGGAGATTTTATAATAAATGATTTATTGGATTTTAAAATATACAATTGGGACATTAATTAGATTAATTTGGGTAAGAAAAGTTACTGGAATTGAAAATATTCCTAAAAAGGGCTCTTTTATAATTTGTGCTAATCATTCAAGCTACTTTGATTTTTTTACATTAATAGCAGTTTGTCCAAGAAGAATATATTTTTTAGCAGGAGAAGTATTTTTTAAAAAATGGCAATGGAGTTGGCTTGTAAAATCTACTAAACAAATAAGAGTTGACAGAGATTCTAAAGACAAATCAGAATCAATAAATAAGGCAATAGAATATTTAAAAGAAGATAGGTTAATAGGAATATTTCCAGAGGGTACTAGGTCTCATGATGGAACATTACAAAAATTTTATAATGGTGCTGCGAGAATTGCTATTCAAACAAAAGCACCAATAATACCAGTTGGAATAAGTGGAGCATTTGAAATAATGTCAAGATTTGATAAATATCCAAAGTTAAAGAAGTGTAATATTAAAATAGGAGAGAATATTTCATTAAATAATGATGAAAATAATGAAGAGCAATTAACAGAGTTAATAAGAAATAAAATTAATTTTTTATTAAATTAGTATGAAAATATATTTCAAGGATAGTATTATAACACAATTAGATGTAGAAAAAAGTATTGATGAAATTTTTAATAATTTTAATTTGCAACCACTTGGAGATGTTTTTATAAAACCTAATTTTTCTGGTAGGTTTCCAATAATAAAAAGCGAGAATACATCGATAGAAATTTTAGATGCAGTTGTAAAAAAATTAGAATCTATTCAGGGTGTTAAAAGAGTATTAATAGGTCATTATTCTTTGTTGTCAGTAGATAAAAGTAGTTTTGATTTTGATACAATGATAAATCTTGGCGGATATAAAGATCTTTTAAAATATAGTAAGGTTTCCTTTGCCAATTTAGATTTAGAAGCTGGTATTGAAATTGATATAATGGGGTTTAAATGTTATTATCCAAAAATTTTAGATAATGTTGATTTTTTTATAAATATGCCTAAGATAAAAACCCATATGGAAACTGGAGTTAGTTTATCAATAAAAAATTTAATGGGATTAGTTGATGATAGAAGTAGAAAACTATTTCATAAAACGAATCTCAATGAAATGCTTGGTTATCTGGGTATATACTTTAAACCAAATATAAATATAATGGATGGACTTATAGCAATGGAGGGAAATGGGCCACATGAAGGAGAAAATAAAATAATTAATTCTATAATTTCTGGTATAGATATGGTTGAATTGGATTCTTTTATATCTAGTCTTATGGGAATAAATTTTACTAATGTTCTTCATATAAAAAAGGCAATGGAGTTAGGCGTTGGTAATTATGCGTCCAATGAAATTTTATCCCAATATAAAGATAAAATTTGGAGTGATTATAAAAAACCAGATTTATTTATGAGATTTGGTAAAAAAATATTTTTTTGGCCAACTACAAGTTGTTCATTGTGTCACGAAGTTATGAGGTTATTGAAAAAAAAATTAAAATCTAATTTATTATTGGGTTTAAAATTTTATTATTACGCTTATTTTTCAAAGAAAAGAATTAATATAATTTTAGGAAGATGTGAATTTATGGAATATTTTGTAAATGATAAAAATATTTGCATAGGTATTTGTACAAGGAATTATGCTGAAAAAAATAATTTAAACTGTCTTATTGGTTGTCCACCACAAATTGAAAACGTAATTAATTTTATATTTAAAGAATTAAAGGTATAAAAATGATACAATTTTTTGCATATTCTTCTCTTATTACAGCAATAGCATCTTTTTGTATTGGGGTATTTGTTATTATAAAAAATAGTAAATCTAAATTAAACATTTTGTGGTTTGCTACCAGTTTTAGTGTTGGTATTTGGAGTTTTGGTTTATATAGAGAAGTATTGTCAAGTAGTGAAAACGAGGCTTTGTTTTGGAATAGAATTTTATATGTCGGAGCTATTTTTATTCCAATTTTTTTGTATCATTTTATAATTAATTTATTGGAAATTGAAAATAAAAGAATATGGCTTTTATTTGTAGGATATATTGCTTCTTTTGTGTTTTTTATTTTAAATTTTACCAAATTATTTGTTAGTGGCGTTCCATCAAGCTTTGGTTTTAAATATTGGGTTAAGCCAGGCCCATTTTATTATCCATATTTTTTAATGTTTATTTTTTATTTAATATTTGGGATTTACTTATTAATTAGCAATTATAAAAATCAAAAAGGGTCAAAGAAGCAACAAATAAAATATGTTTTAATAGGCGTAACAATTGGATTTAGTGGTGGAGTTACAAATTTTTTTCCACAACTTATAAATACTTATCCTGTTGGTAATTTTTTTGTTTCATTTTATGTAGTAATGATTACTTATGCAATATTAAAATATCGTCTAATGGATATAAGATTAATTATTTCAAAGAGTATTTTATATTTTATTCTTATTGGTCTTGTTACACTTGCATTTACATCAATTACATTTATTACTGGACAGGTTTTTACATCAGAAGGATTTTCAAAAACATTTATTTCAATAATTATTTCTCTTATTATAGTTTTGGGTCTAGACCCACTTAAACGTTTTCTTGCAAGAATTACAGATAAAGTATTTTATAAAGATAAAATTGATTACCAAGATGTTTTAAAAAATCTAGGATTTATTATTGCAAAAGAAATTGAACTTAAAAAATTATTTATTGATTTATCTGATGGATTAGAGAAGTTGTTAAAGTGTAAAAATGTTAATTTTTTATATCAGAATTCTGTAACTGGAATGTATAAAGGCTTTGAGTCTGGAAATATATTTTTTACAAAAAATGATGAGATAATAGAATATTTAAAAAATAATAAACAAATTGTAGTTGTAGAAGAGTTAGATAGGGTTGCAAAAGAAAATAATACAGAAAAGGAAAAGCAAAAATTATTATCAGTTGTTGAAAGATTAGATAAAATGAAAATTGGTCTTATTGCGCCAATTATTTCTGAGAATCAAATTACAGCTATTCTTTGCATAGAAAAGAAATTATCTGGGGATACTTTTTCTGGTGATGATATCAATTTAATTGCCGTTTTAACTCCACAGGTTGCTACAGCACTTGAGAAATCTAAACTATATAACGAAATTCAGGATTTGAATTTACATTTACAGGAGAAAGTTGAAGAAGCAACTCTTAATTTAAGACAGGCAAATATTGATCTAGAAACTAGAAATAAATATCTTACAGCTCTACAAAAAATTAGTAGCGTTATTACTAGAAGTTTAGATTTTAAAGAGGTAACTTCGTTTATTGCAACCAGTATTAAAAAAGAAATGGATTTTGGTGCTGGGGTTATTAATTTTATAGATGAAAAATCAAAAGCGATATATATAGGGGCAATGACCATAGATGAGGAAATTAAAAAAGTTATAGATTTGCTTCCTAAAAAACCAGCAGGGTATAAAGTTTCTTTTTCTGATAAAGATAATTTAGCTATAAAAGCAATGACCTCTGGTAATATAGAAAAAAGCAGTTTTGTTTATGATGTTTTTAAACCAGCAATTACAAAAGAACAAGCAGACCAAATGCAGAAATATTTGAATATAAAATCAGTTGTATCTGCCCCAATGTATTCTGAAAATAAAATAATTGGCTCAATTGATTTCTTTTTGTATAAAGATGTTACAAAAATTAGAAAAGTCGATATTGAAGTTATGAAAGCTTTGACTGATCAAACAGGGCTTGTTATAAAAAATATTAATTTATATGGAGAGTTGAAAAATAAAAATGAGGAATTAGAAGACGCAAATGAACATTTGAAACAATTAGATCAGGCAAAATCAGAGTTTTTATCAATTGCTTCTCATCAGCTAAGAACCCCACTTACTGGAATAAAAGGATATTTATCTATGATGCTTGATGGTGATTTTGGAAAATTTTCTGCAAAACAAAACTCAGTTTTAAAAGATGTATTTTTAGCAAGCGATAGAATGACAAAACTTGTCAATGTATTTTTAAATGTTTCAAGAATTGAGTCTGGAAGATTAAAACTAGATCTTCAAGAAATAGAGATATCTGATATTATAAAAAAATCTGTTGAAGATTTAAAGTCAAATGCAGAATTAAAGGGTATAAAATTGCTATTTGAAGATTTAAGAAAAAAAGAAGATAAACAAAAAATTAAATTAGATCCAGATAAAATAAAAGATGTGATTTTAAACTTAATAGACAATGCTCTTAAATATACCACAAAAGGAAGTGTTAAAATTGAATTAAATTCAATGGATCATAGACTTATTGTGAAAATAATTGATACTGGAATGGGTCTTAAAAAAGAAGAGATAGATAGATTATTTTCTAAGTTTTCAAGGGGAAATGATAGTGCAAAAATTAACACTGATGGATCTGGTTTGGGTTTATATATAGCTAGAAAAATGGTAGAGCTCCATGGGGGAAAAATTTGGGCGGAGAGCAAAGGAAAAGGACATGGATCAATATTTCAATTTACAATACAAACAAATTTAAAATAATATGTATATAATTTATAAAAGTAAACAAAAAATGAGTTTTACGTTTTTATCTATTTATTTTTTAGTTGTAATAATTTTATTGTATTTATTAAAGATAAATTTTAATTATTTGTGGCTTACTCTATTAATTTTTGATATTTTTTTTATATTAAATTTTTATGAACTTGTTTTTAGAGTCACAAATGAGGGTATTGAATTTGGTTTTGGAATATTTAAGAGATCTATAAAAAAAGAATATTTAAATTCTGTTTATATGGATAATTCAATTGGAAATTTTTTTGGGCTTGGAATTATTTCAAAAAATAAAAAATATGCCTTCATTGCTAAAAAGGGAGATGGACTAAATATAAAATTAAAAAATAATATAAATTTTTTTGTAAGTACTGATGATGCAGAGCAAATTATTAATATAATAAAAAAAGAAAAATATGTATAAAAAATTAGAAAGTCTAAAAAATTTAAAATCTAAAAAAGTTTTATTAAAACTGGATTTGAATTTGTCGTTTTTAAAAAATGGAAAAGTTGATCCTGAAAACGCATTTAGAGTTGAGGCATCATTGAAAACAATAAAATATTTAATTAGTAAAAAGACAAAAATTGCAATAATTTCATATATCGGAAGACCAGACGGATCTTATGATGCAAAATATAAAATGGATAAAGTGGCTCTCGTTTTATCAAAATATCTAAATAAAAAAGTTAAAAAATTAAATAGCGCTTTAGCGGGCGATATTTCAAATGATATTTTAAAAATGAAAGACTCTGAAGTTGTTTTACTTGAAAATATAAGATTTTATAAAGAAGAAATGGTAAATGATGATAAAATGGCAAGTGATCTAGCAAAACTTTTTGATATTTATGTAAATGATGCATTTTCAAATGCACACAGAGAACACATGTCGGCTTGCGCAATATCAAAATATTTACCAAGTTATATGGGGTTTAGATTTGATTATGAAATAAAAGAATTAAATAAAGTTTTGAAAACAAAATTTAAAAATGCAATATTAATAATGGGTGGAGCAAAAGCAGATACAAAACTTCCTGTAATTTCAAAGCTTATAAGTAAATTTGATAAAGTTTTAGTTGGCGGAGTTATAGCAAACAATTTTTTATATTCAAGAAATATAAGTATTGGTAAATCTTTATTTGAAGAAAAATTAATAAAAGCAACAAAAAAAATTGATTCAAAAAAAATTATAATTCCAGTAGACGTTGTTGTTTCAAAAAATATTGATGAAAAATCAAAATTTCAAATTAAAGATATAAAAAATATTGAAAAAGATGATATAATATTAGATATTGGTCCAAGAACAATTAAGATATATTTAGACTACATTAAAAGGGCTAAATTTATTTTATGGAACGGACCATTGGGGTATTTTGAATTTAAAAAATACAGAAGAGCAACCGAATTGATGATAAAAGAAATTAAAAAATCTCGCGCTATAAAATATTCAGGTGGTGGAGAAACAGTAGGACTTTTAGGAGAATTAAAAATGAAAAATGCCTTTAATTTTATATCAACTGGCGGAGGAGCAATGTTAGAATTTTTGTCAGGTAAAAAATTGCCAGGAATTACATATTTAGAAAAAAATAAATTAAAAATTAAATAAAATCTTGATTTTATTCTAGATCAAAATAATGCCAAAAATAGAAAAAATATTTGCAAGGGAAATATTGGATAGCTATGGTATTCCAACTGTGAGTACTACTGTTTTTTTAGATAATGATAAATATGCTTTTGCTTCCGTGCCTTCTGGAATCACAGTATCTAAAAGTGAAGCATATGAGCTTAGAGACAGAGATAATAAAAGATACAATGGTATGGGTGTTTTAAAAGCAGTTAACAATGTTAATACTAAAATAAGCGATTTGCTATGCGGATTGAGTATTGAAGATCCTATTTCTCTAGATAAAAAAATGATAGAACTTGACTCTACTGAAAATAAAGAAAACCTAGGGGCAAATGCAATTTTATGTGTTTCAATGGCATTGCATAAATTAAGCGCTATTTCTCAAAATAAAAAATTATATAATTTTATAAAAGAATATTATGGATTTTCACATAAACTATTTTTACCAAATCCAATAATAGGGGTTATAAGTGGCGCAAAACATAGTGATTTCATTTTAGATTTTCAGGGCTTTTGGATAATTCCAGAGAATTTTAATAATTTTAACGATAAGCTAAGGGCTGGTGCTGAAATATTTCATAATTTAGGAAATGTTTTATTTTCAAATAAAAAAGATTCTAAGATGTGTAGTGTTGGTACATATGCGCCAAAATTTTCAACTATAGATGAGGTTTGGGTTTTTATAATTGAGGCCATAAAAAGATCCGCGTATAATGATAAAATTAAATTAGGCGTTGACCCCGGCGCTTCAAATATATTTAATCAATATAATAAAAAATACTCTATTAAATTAGATAAAAAAGAGTTATCGGGAACGGAGTTAATCAATTATTATTTAGATTGGATTAGGAAATACAAAATTAATTTTTTTGAAGACCCTTTCGATGAAAATGATTTAAATAGTTGGAGTAATTTTAAGCAAATTCTAGATAAAGTATCCAAAGATACAAAATTAATAGGAGATGATTTATTTTCTACAAATATTGAAAGATTGAAATTGGGAGTAAAAAATAATCTTGCAAATTCAATAGCAATAAAACCATCTCAAATAGGAAGCGTTTCTGAAACCATAGATTGTATAAAATTTGCTCAAGATAATTTATATAATATTATTATTGAAAATCGTAGCGCGGAGACAAATGATGATTTTATTGCTGATTTATCTGTGGGTGTTGGTGCTCAATATATAAAAGCGGGCGCTCCATCAAGAGGAGAAAGAATTAGTAAATATAATAGATTATTAGAAATAGAAGACGAGCTTATTTAATTTTAAATTTTAAATTAATGAAAAAAATATCACAAAAATACTTGCTAATAATTTTAGATGGGTGGGGCATTACCAAACCATCAATTGGTAACGCTATTACACTTGCTAAGACACCAACATATGACTTTTTTATAAAAAATTATCCAAATACTTTGCTTGAGGCACACGGATCTTCTGTTGGACTTCCAAAAAATCAAGATGGAAATTCTGAAGCTGGACATATGAATATAGGAGCTGGAAGAATTGTTTTGCAAGATGATATTTATATAACAAAAGCAATTGAACAGGGGATATTTTTTAAAAATCCAGCTTTTTTAGAGGCATTAAACCATTCAAAAAAATATAAATCAAATATTCATTTAATAGGAATTTTAAGTGGAGATCAGAGTCCACATGTTGACTCCAAACATATTAACGCACTTCTACAACTTTTAGAAGAAAGAGGGCTTAAAAAAATATATTTACATTTATTTACAGACGGAAGAGATTCTTCTGAACACGGTAGTATTAAATTTTTAAAAGAATTAAAATCAAACTTTAAAAATGGAGAGGTGATTGCTTCAATTATGGGAAGATTCTATGCTATGGATAGGAATAAAGTGTGGTTTAGAACAGAATTAGCTTATAATGCCATAGTAAATGGAAAGGGTTTAAAGGTTGATTCAGCAGAGGACGCAATCACAAGAGCATATAATCGTGGCGAAACTGATGAATTTATAAAACCAAGCGTGATTTATAAAAATGGAAAACCCGTTGGAAAAGTGTCTGACGATGATTCAGTAATATTTTTTAATTTAAGATCTGATAGAGCAAGACAGCTTACAAAATTATTTGTACAACATGATGTGTGTGAGAAAAATAAATGTTCCATAAAGAGAGGAGAACATTTAAAAAATATAAAGTTTGTTTCAATGACAGATTTTGGTCCAGATTTAGATAATATTTTAACAGCATTTCCATCAAGAAATATAAAGGAAACCCTACCAATGCAATTATCACATTTAAGACAATTGTATATATCGGAAAGTGAAAAATTTGCTCATGTTACTTATTTCATAAATGGTGGATATAAAGACCCAGTCGGAAATGAATCTCGAGAAATGATCCCCTCTCCAAGCGTAAATTCATATTCACTAACACCGCAGATGAGCGCGGATAAATTAGTAAGAAAAGTTGTAAATTATATAAAAACAGATAAGTATGATTTTATCTGTGTAAATTTTGCAAATCCAGATATGGTTGCTCATACCGGGGATTTAAAAGCCGGAATAAAAGCAGTTGAGTCAGTTGATAAGAGTCTTAAATATATAAAAGATTCTTTGAGGGAAATTGATGTTACAATTTTTATAACAGCTGATCATGGAAATATAGAAGAAATGATAGATTTAGAAACCGGAGAAACAAATACATCTCACTCAACAAATCCGGTTCCATTTATATTTGTTTCAAAGAAATATAAAACCAAGAAATTGAGAAATGGCGGTATTCTAGGAGATATAGCACCAACAATACTTGATGTTATGAATTTACAAAAACCAAAAGAAATGAAAAGAGAGAGTTTAATTATAAAATAACTATGGATCAATCAAGGTTAAAACCAGTGTGTCTTATTATTATAGACTCTTTTGATGTAAATTATTTATCTACTGATGTGGGCTATTTTTCATATTTTAAAAATCTAGCAGAAAATTTTCCATTTTTTGTTTTAAGATCGACAGATATAAATGTAGATTATCCATGGAATTCATATTTAGAGTTAGGAACGGGATTAAATATAAAAGACGAGTCTCAAAGGATTTCCCTTTTAAGTATTATTAATGAAGCAGGATTAAGACAATTATATGTTGCAGAATCAGAGATGTATTCAAATATTTTATTTTTCTTTTCAAACAAGGAAAGATTAAGTGATCAAAAAATTACAAAAATAATTATAAGTGAAACAAAATCAGATGATTATATAAAAAATACAGACATGATGGCGGGATCTATAACATCAAAATTTTTAAAAGAAATAGATAGGAAGATATATGATTTTGCGGTAATCTCTTATCCGAATTTATTAAATGATAATATAGAAGAAGTTTCTCAAACTCTTTCTTCAAAAATAAAGTCAATAGTTGATACAGTTTTAGCTTTTAATGGCGCAGTTTTTATTACATCTAATTCATCAAAAGATAAAGACAATAATTTTGTACCACTATTTATGATTTCAAAGGAGTGGAAGGACAAGAGTTTTATAGATCATAACCATTTTAAACAGTTAAATAAGCAGAGCATTTCTGGTAATACTTATGACATAGCGCCAACAATATTAAAAGTGATGAGACTTGAAAAGCCTATAGAAATGAAGGGCAGTTCTTTAATATAAAAATTTTTGTAAAATAAAAAATGAACACAAAATTTGTTCATTTTTTTGATTTATTTTTTTGACTTATATTAAGTAAAATAATATCACAACAGGAATTAATATTCCAACAAGTACTCCTATAATTGCTTGGGATATTGTATGAGCAATACGTTCATTCATAACTTCGTATTTGTATTCTAATTCATCTGGTAGGTCTTTTATTAATTTATTTATTGCTATTCCTTGTTTTGACATAAATCCTCGAAGCCCGACAGCATCAATTATTACTATAAGAGCAAAAAATAAGCTTATTGCAAATTCAGGAGAATCAAAACCTCTTATAATACCAATTGTCGTTGAAAGAGAAGATACAAGTGCGCTGTGAGAAGATGGCATGCCACCATAAGAGAACATATCTTTTACAGAAAAACGACCCCTTATAATTGATATAATAGGTTTAAATATAAATTGAGATAAAACGATTGCAGTAATGGGGATTGTTATAAATATAAATTTCATATTATAATTATAATAGTATTATAAAAAATATTCAA
>DAORGW010000016.1:0-20310 GCA_035356975.1 bacterium
ATAATATAACAATTGATGAAAAAATTAGAGAGCTATATTCTAGAATGCCACAACATGAATAAATTTTATTCAATGTAAAAAGTCGAGTTAAGCTCGATTTTTTTTATTAAGTTCTAATGTATTTTTTAGTAAATATGAAATTGTAATTGGTCCTATGCCACCGGGTACAGGAGTAATGTGAGAACATTTTGGAAATACATCAGTGTAATCAACATCACCAACAGTAGCATTTTGTATTTTATTAATCCCAACATCAATTATAATTGCATCGTTTTTAATCATACTTGCTTTTATTAAAAAAGCTTCACCAATAGCTGTTATTAATATATCAGCATTTTTTATCTTTTCCCGCCAATTTTCTTCGTTAATATGAGCGTGAGACACTATTATTCCTAAATTTTTTAAAGTTTTTTCAATTGGTTCTATAAATTCATGACTATTTCCTAGTATAATACCAGTTTTATCTTTTAAATTTTCTTTCGTGTAAAGTAGGGACTCTTTTATAGTTTGACTCATGACGGGTTCTATATAAGTCTCATTATTTAAAAATTTTTTAATATTTTCAGGATGAAATCCATCTACATCTTTTTTTGGATCAATGCTATTTATAATTTTTTGAGTGTTAAATTTTTTTGGTAGAGGAAGCTGAACTATTATTGCATCAACCTCATCATCTTTATTTAAAAAATTTATGCAATCTATTATATTTTTTTCATCTTCACCACTTTTAAATAAATATTTATTAAAAATAATTCCAACCTCAGAACATGCTTTTTCTTTTTTTGAGACGTATAATTGTGATGCGGGGTCATTTCCAATTAAAATTATTGCAAGTCCAGGAATTAAATCAGAACTAACAATTTCACGTCTTATCTCATGTTTTATTTTGTCGGAAATTTCAATCCCATTTATTAGTTTATTTTCTTGATTTGCCATTTAATATTTGATTTTTTTATAAATAGGAAATTTTTTACATATTTTTTTAACTTCTGATTTTACGTACGCAAGAATTTTCTCATCATTATAATTTTTCAGAGTCTTCACAATTAATTGCGCAATTTTTGTCATTTCAGTCTCTTTCATTCCGCGAGTAGTGAGCGCTGGAGTCCCAATTCTTATTCCTGATGGGTCAAATGGAGAGCGAGTATCAAATGGAATTGCATTTTTATTAACAGTTATTCCAGCTAATTCCAATGATTTTTCTGCCTGAGAACCAGTGATATTAAATGGAGTTACATCAATTAAAATTAAATGATTATCAGTTCCACCAGTTATAATTCTAGGTCCATTGTTTGATAATTCTTGAGATAATTTTTGTGCATTTTTTACAATTTGTTTTGCATATTCTTTAAATTCATCTGTGTTTGCTTCAAATAATGCTTGTGCAATTCCAGCTGTGGTGTGATTATGTGGCCCGCCCTGAAGTCCAGGAAAAACAGCTCTATCAATTAAAGTTGGAATATTTTGACGTGACTCGCGCCAACCAATAACTGAATCAATTTTTTGGGTTGGGTTTGATTCATCACCAGTACACATTATCATTGCGCCTCTTGGACCGCGAAGAGTTTTGTGAGTTGTAGTTGTTATTACATCAGCGTGACCCACGGGACTAGGATGAACTCCACCGGCAACAAGTCCGGCAATGTGCGCAATATCTGCAACTAAAAACGCATTTTCATTGTGTGCTATTTCAGCAAGTTTTTCAAAATCAATAATACGTGAATATGCAGTAGCTCCTACAAAAATTAATTTTGGTTTTTCTTTTTTTACGAGTGATTCAATTGCATCATAGTCTAAAAATCCATTTTCATCAGTTGTGTATTGAATTGACTCATAGTATTTTCCACTAAAATTTACTTTCCATCCATGTGTTAAGTGTCCACCAAATAGCAAATTCATTCCCATTACCTTATCTCCTGGTTTACCAAGTGCAAAATAAACCGCTTGATTTGCGGGAGAGCCAGAATATGGTTGAACATTTACATGAGTTACACCAAATAATTTTTTTGCATAATCCTTTGCTAAATTTTCTATTTCATCAATATATTCATTTCCACCATAATAACGTTTACCAGGATAACCTTCTGAGTATTTGTTTGTTAGAATTGAGCCCATTAATTTCAAGACATTTTCTGAAGTGTAGTTTTCAGAAGCAATCATTTCAAGCCCTTCCTGTTGGCGAATAAGCTCACTCTGAGTAAGTTCAAGTATTTTTTTGTCTTGTTTATTTATCATGATTTTGTAGTTATTTTTAATGTTTTTATTATAGCACAACCTTCGAGGTTGCCAACCTGCGAGGTCGAGCACCTGCGAGGTTGACGCAAAGAGTAATTTTTTTGGTATAATTGGATTATTTTTTTTAAAAACAGAGTTTGAAAATTTTCAAAAACAAATAAAAGAAAAAGAAAGAATATTTTTAATTTTTTAGAAAAAAATAAAATTATCAAGATAATGATAATTATTATTTGCTCTGCAATTTTTTGTTTTTTTGTTGTTAAGTATTTGATCTATTAAATAAGAATTTTTTAAATTTTTTTCACCATATACTCACCCTCAAGCCTATATCCCAATTTTCTATAATATTCCCTAACACCAACTCCTGAAATAACAGCAATTTTTTTGTATTTATTATCCCGAGAAATTTTTTCAGCTTCTTGCATCAATTTTTTTCCAAAGCCAATGTGTTGAGTAGAGGAGACGTTTGCTTTTTTATCATGGGCAACAAGCTTTCCATAAACATGAATCTCTCTTACAATCGAACAATTTTTTAGTTCAGGAAAAATATTCTCTTCGGGGTTTTTATTAAATCTTAATCTTACAAATCCATATAATTTATTTCTATCATAATTTTCATAACTTATGAAAAATTCTGTGCCACCTGATGCATTATATTTTTCTATAAATAATTTTACATCTTTTAATTTAACTTCCTTGTCTTTTATTTCACGACATCTTATACATTTGCATTTCAAATGTCTTAATTTCATCTCTCGTTCAATATTTTGTCGCAAATTTGTAATATCATTTCCCCCGACAATTGATTCTTTTGGAATATCCCTGATTAATCTGTTTATTCTTACATAATATGGAATTAACTTTGATTTAACCTCAACAAGTAAATCAAGTAATTCATTTTTTGTATAAGGTACGTATTCACGATTCTTAAACATTTTATATAAAATTTTTGCTTCACGCGTCACAACACAAGGATAAATTTTTATCTGATCGGGCCTGTAATCAGGATTTTCAAAAATGTCTTTAAACATTTTATAATCTTTTTTTGGATTAGAATATGGTAGGTCGGGCATTAGATGGTAATCAACTTTTAGTCCGATTTCTTTACATAATCGAGTTGCTTTTATAATGTTTTTTTGATTATGTCCGCGTTTTACTTTTTTTAAAATCTCATCATCTGTATGCTGAACCCCAAGTTGAACTCTGGTACAGGCTTGATGTCGCATTGTAATTAATTCTTTTTCATTTATTAAGTCAGGTCTTGTTTCAAGAGTTACTCCAATAATTCTGTATTTTGCAGTTTCATTCTGTTTTAACATTTTCTCCAGTGAATACTCTTTTTTATAATTATTCTTTGGATAATCATTCGCTCCTTGGAATGAGCGAGAAATAAACCAATTTTGATATTTTTTTGTATAAGCATTCCACGAGCCACCCAAAACCAAAAGTTCTATTTTATCAACGGTGTGTCCGTTTGTCTCTAATGCTTTTATTCTATATTGAACTTGATTATATGGATCAAATTTAAGTCCCTTTGCTCTCTGAGCGGCGGGTTCATTTGATAGATAGCTTACTGGCATGTCAGTTTCTTTTGGGCAATAAATACATGTTCCGGGGCAATTATATGGTTTTGTAAGAACTGTAAGTGGAGTAACTCCAGAAATTGTGCGAGTAACTCGAGTTATTAAAAATTTTTCTAGGACATCACTTTTCTTAATTTTTTTGTCTTTTACTAATTTTTTATAAGCCTCGAGAAGTAATTGATTTGTGGTCGGTTTTATATTAAATTCTCCACAAAGTCGTTTTTTCTTTAATTCAAAATCAGTTCTATTTTCAAATTTTAGAGAAGTTAGTTTTTTAATTATTTTTTGATATAATATAGTCATAGGTGGTTTTTTAAATCCCGATTAGTGGGACAATAAATTATAAATAATATGGATTATAATAATTTTTCATCTGAATTTAATGCAACTCGTCAGAATATGTGGCCTGAATTTTCAGATTTTGAAAAGTTTTTGAAAAATGGACAGAGGATTCTTGATTTGGGTTGTGGAAATGCCAGAATTATTAATTTGCTAAAAAATTATGAAATTGAATATATTGGCTGTGACATATCCGGCTCTTTACTTAATTATGCCAAAAAACAGGAATTAGGTAAAATAACACACGCAGATTTTGTAGAGGGAAATATGTTAAAACTTCATTTTAAAGAATCCAGCTTTGATATAATTTTTTTAATTGCATCATTCCATCATTTAAGAACAAAAAAACAGAGAACAGAACTTTTGAAAAAAATGAGAGACTGGATCAAACCTGATGGAATTATAATAATGACAAACTGGAATTTATGGAATGATATCTATTTTAAGAAGTACTTTAAGTATTTGTTCGATCTTTCTTATAAAAAAACTCTTAAGGATTTTATTGTTCCATTTAAGGATTCTACTGGTAGATCTTTAGGAAAAAGATTTTATCATGCTTTTACTCTTAAAGAAATTGAAAAATTAGTTAAAAATACGGGTCTAGAGTCCATAAAAAATGAATTATCACAGGATAAAAGAAACATATTAACATATCTGAAGAAATCTGATTTTTAAAGCTGTGAAAAACCCTAAAATGTGTTATAATTAATTTAATCAAAACAAATAATAAATATAAAATGTCACAAGAGGAAAAGACAAACTCACTCGGTAATTTTTCTGATTTAGATGATGAAATTCTTATAAAACAAGATGGTTCTTTTAAGATTTTTTCTCATGGAATCTTGAAAGATTTTAATATTGAAATAAAAGAAGAGCCGAGTACTGCTGTTTTAGATACTGGATTAGAGGAAAGAATTTTACCACCACCACCTCCGATGATTTTTGATAAAAAAGGAGCGGATTTTTATTTTGATATTGATGATAAAGATGAAATTATAAAACACAAGCAAAAGATTGATAAATTAGAGCCAAAGATTAAACAATATAGTTTAAGAAAAATTGTAGAAAGAATTATTGAATCTAATCAGATTGAACTTATTCCACAATTAGAAACAAAATTTTATAATATAGTTTTTTCATTTTTAAAACACACCAGAGAAAAATTTGACGTAGAAGAAATTCTCACAAAAAGAATAGTTGATTTGGGTTTGGGTTTTGAAAAGAAAAAAGCGGAAAGCATTTTGAAGTTATTAGCAGAAATAAGAGATAAAATAGATGAAACACGCGGAACCATTTTAAATGATTTGAATGCAGAAGATTTTGTGGCTAAAACTGACCCGCAGAACAAAGAACATCTTTCAAATTTAGATCCAAGACAGCAAATACAAGTTAAACCAATAAATACGAATATTCCATTTGTGAAAAGAACGCCAACAAATTCTTCCCCAACAAAACAAATAATGAATGATGTAAAACAAAAACCTAAAATTATTAGTCCGGTCGAAGAATTGGGAGAAATGAATATAAATATTTTTAGAAGAATATCTAATAATCCAATTGAATCAACACAGCGCATAATGAATGTGATAAATGCTTTTGGAAAAGAATCTATACTTAAAAAAGCAGCTGCAATAAAAAATTGGAGAAAGAGTGAAGTTTATAAAATTTATTTAATGCTTGGTCGCGAGAGCATGGAAAGAGGTATACCAGTTAGTAAAATAATAGAGCAAAAAGCAATATCAAATGAGAAGACTATTACACTTGAGGAATTTCAAGCCATTTCAGATCTTAATAAAAAAATTAAGTTTTAATTATGAATAATTTTATCGTCCCACAATTTATTGATATAGAGGATAGAATATTTGGTCCAATAACAATAAGACAATTTTTAATCTGTACTGTTGGTGGACTTTTAGTTTTTGCTGCTTTTAAATTAAGCGACTTTAGTCTATTTGTGTTTCAGGCAATATTTTTAGTGCCAATTACGATAGTATTTGCTTTTGTAAAGGTTAATGGCAAAAATTTTCATTATTTTTTATTAGATTTATTAATTTTTTTATTTAAAGTTCCCAGGATGGCCGTTTGGCAAAAAAAAGAATTTGTTTTTAGAAAAAAAATTGAGGACAACAGAAAAAAAGATACATATTTTTTTGAACAAAAATCTTTACCTAGGGCGAAATTAAATGAAATTTCTCTTATAGTTGATACTGGGGGTGCATATATCGGTGAAGATGATAATAATTCAAATTTAATAAATGATATTTAATATGAATAATCAAAAATTACCAACTAAAAAATCTACCCAAGAAATACTAAATATATCAGATATTGTTGATGATATGATTATATTAAAAGACGGAACGGTAAGAGCAGTATTAATGGTTTCATCTATTAATTTTGCACTTAAAAATCAAGATGAGCAGGAAAGTATAATAGAGGGCTATTATTCATTTTTGAATTCTCTTTCATATCCAATACAGATAGTAATCCAGTCAAGAAATATTGATGTTGATTCTTACATCGAAAAATTGAATAAATTATCAAAACAACAGACAAATGAATTGTTAAGAATGCAGACACTTGATTATTTACAATTCATAAAAGAGCTTTTAGAATTTCAGGCAATAATGACAAAAAAGTTTTATGTTGTTGTTCCATATTCTTCTTTGACAAATAAAAAGAAGACTTTCTTGAGTCGTGTTTCTGATTTTTTTTCAGCATCAGAGGATATTATAATGAAGAAAAAACAATTAGCTGAATATAAAGATCAATTGTATAGGAGGGTGGCACAAGTTCAAGATGGATTGGCATCAATTAGTTTGCAGGCGGTTCCATTAGACACACTAAGCCTTATAGAGCTTTATTATAATTCATATAACCCAGAGGTTGCAAAGAGTCAAAAATTAAAGGATATTGAAAAATTACAATTAGAACAATAATAATTTTAATATACAATGTTTAAAACAAAATCAATAGAAAAACAATTAAAGCCCAAAGAAGATAAATTAAAAAATGATCCTGTTGATATTCGGGAACAAAAAGAAATACTTGAGTCAGAAAAAATATATAGAAGAGGAGCTGTTTCAATAAAAGAACTCATTTCCCCATCTGCCTATAGAGTTGAGAGTTCATTTTTAAGATTAAATGATAAATTTGTAAGTACTGTTTATATAGTAACTTATCCAAGATTTGTTAATATAGGTTGGTTTGCACCCATAATTAATTACTCAATTCCACTTGATGTTTCAATTTATTATTATCCAGTAGATTCTCCAAAAATTTTAAGAAAATTAAAAACAAAAGTTGGAAACATAGAAGCTCAATTATCACTTGATGCTGAAAAGGGTAGCCCCCGAGATCCACAATTAGAAACTGCGCTTTCTGACATAGAACAATTACGCGATAATCTAACCCAAGGAGTAGAAAAATTTTTTCAGATGGGTTTTTATGTAACTGTATATGCGGAAAACCCAGAAGATTTAGATAAAAGACTCGAGACTGTTGAGAATATTTTTGGTTCAAAGTTAATTTTTACAAAAAGATCTCTTTTTACATGTAAACAGGGATTTAACACCACGCTGCCAACAGGTAATGATGAGCTGTATATTGTGAATAATATGAATTCATCTCCAGCTTCAGCATCTTTTCCATTTATTTCATCGGAGCTAACAGGAAATGATGGGATTTTATATGGAATAAATAGGCATAATAATAGTTTGATACTTTTTGACAGATTTTCATTACAAAATGCGAATTCTGTTGTTTTTGCGACTTCTGGTGCTGGAAAATCATATGCCATTAAATTAGAAGTGCTTCGTAGTATGATGATGGGAACTGATATTATAATTATTGATCCAGAAAAAGAATATGAACATTTATGCGACGCTGTCGGCGGTACGTATATTAATTTATCGCTGAATTCAGAAAGTAAATTAAATCCGTTTGATCTACCACGAGGACTTACAAAAGAAATGAGAGCTGGAGATATTATAAGAAGTGCAATTATAACTTTAAAGGGTCTCGTAAGATTAATGGTTGGGAATTTGACACACCTAGAAGATTCTATAGTAGATAGGGCTCTTATGGAAACATATGCAAAGAAAGACATTACTCCAAATAGTGATATTGATAATATAGAGCCCCCACTCATGAAGGATTTAGAGGAGGTTTTATTGGGTATACAGGGTGGTGATGATTTAGCTCAAAGAATTAAAAAATATACAGAAGGAACATTTGCGGGATTATTTAATAGCCCAACGAATGTAAATATGAGCAATCAATTGGTGGTTTTTAGTGTTAGGGATTTAGAAGATGAACTTCGTCCAATAGCAATTTATACAATCATTAATTATATATGGAATACAGTTAGATCTAACATGAAAAAAAGAATATTAATTATTGATGAGGCTTGGTGGTTAATGCAACACGAGGATAGCGCTAAATTTATTTTTGCTCTTGTAAAAAGATGTAGAAAATATTATCTAGGCGTAACAACCATTACCCAAGATGTAAATGATTTTTTAGTTTCTCCATATGGACAAGCAATAGTTACAAATTCAGCACTTCAGTTATTGCTAAAGCAATCTCCTGCTTCCATAGATTTAATTCAGAAAACATTTTTATTAACCCAGGAAGAAAAATATCTATTATTACAGGGAAAAGTTGGTCAGGGAATATTTTTTGCTGGAAATAAACATGTTGCAATTCAAATAGAAGCGTCTTATACAGAAGATCAACTTATAACCTCCGATCCAAGACAGCTACTCGAAATAGAGGCTGCAAAAAAAGAATTTGAAGAATTAAATAGAAATAAAAATTAATTTATCTCGCTTAGCGAGGGAAAAATATATGCAAATAAATAAAAAACTAATTATCATTTTAATTATTTTTATAATAATTTCTTTGATAATATTTGGATTTCTATTTTTTTTAAAAAATAAAAAATCAGAAATCCAACAAACACAAAAACAAATTCAGGATCAGTCTAAAGAACCAGGAAATGAAGAATTTAATTCAATAAAATTTGAATCAGAGGCAAAAATAGAAGAAAGTTCTCAAATTGTAGAAGTATCAAGAAATTTTATAGAGCGTTATGGCTCTTGGTCTAATCAGATAGATAATTTTTATGAATTAATATCCCCCATGATAACAGATAGAATGTACAATCAGGCGAACAGTTTTATATCAAAGAATCCAAATTTTACCGATAAAAGTAGTTACTATGGAATAACAACAAAACTTATAAATGTAAAAGTTTTAGAATCAAATGATACTTCAGCTACAGTATCTTTACAGTTACAACAAACAGAGTCAAAAAATGGTACAGAAAATACATTTTATAAAAAAGCAGAGTTATCACTCGTTTTTCAAAATAATAAATGGTTAGTTGATTCTGTAACATGGAAGTAATATTATGGCACAAAGAGCCGTCTCAAACCCATTTAAAAAAGTAAAAAATTATACAAAGGCAGCCCTTGGTTTAACTTCTGAATTTTTAGAAGAAACAATGTTAACGGATAAAGAAAGAACCGATTCTGCAGTTTGGAGAAACTTATACGATGAAGAAGAGCATAGTGGAAAAACATTACAAGAATTATCCAATGATGGGAGATCTAGAGATGACGTAACACAACAGTGGGATCAAAATAGATTTCAAAGATCACTAAGAGACGTAGAGGGTGGGAAAAATATTTCCCTGCCATTTATTCCTAAAAAATCCGAGAAAGAACAAGCAAAAAACAATTCATCTTATGTCGGTGATTGGAATAAAAATAAAACTAAAGGTGGTTTGCCCGGGTCCAATAAAAATGAAAATTTATCGCTGAGCAACACCGGAGAATTAAATAGAAAACCACAAAATAAAGAAGAAGAATCGGGCGATGGAAATAAAAAAGCAAATTTAGATAACGATGGGCAATTAAAAAATTTGTCTCCAATAGGAGAAGAAAATAAAAGGAGGAGATTTGCTGAAAGTATGCGTCAAAAAATGAAAGATAGTCAAGCTGGTAAATCCGTAGAAAAAGCTAAAACGAGTATAGTTAATAAAGCTATGATTGCAAAAAAGGGCGTAAGACTGGGAACATTTGCTACTTATAAATTTTGTTGGCAGTATTTGATTCCTAGTTGGGGATTAACATGGTTTTATCTGGCTTTTCATTTTATAGCTAAATATATGTTTGGATCAATATATTTTTGTCATTTTGTTTCAATAACAAATCCAAGTCTTGCGATAAAACAAATAACGGATGGGAAAGATAAAATGGATTTTGGTTCAATGATAGCATTTGTTGTAGTCGGTACTCTTATAATAATCATACTTTTAGCATTATTTATTCCATTCTTTTTGATAGTTTATATAATCGCGGAACCACTAGACGCAGTATTAACCTTTTTAAAGTTGTTCTGGGGACTTTTAAAAGAGTTGATGTCTTTTGTAAAAGGTATACTTGGGGGTGTTGTGAAGCTTTTGGGATGGTTTTTTAAACTTTTTTAAGTCAATATTTAATTAAAATAATATTATAAAATGCTAGAAAAAACAAAAAAAATAATTTCCATAATTTTATTCCTAATTGTAAGTATTGGGCTTGCTTTTTCAATTTATTTTGTATTTTTTGGAAAAAAACAAGAACCAATTCCAACAATAGTAGAGGAACAACCAATAACAGGAGTAGAATTTCCTATTGCGGGAGAAGGTGGTGCACAAATAGTGGAACCGGGTGGTGGTACAACTGATGAACAAATTGTTACCACAGAAAAAGAAATTGAAGGGGTTGCTCAGGATGAAATTATTGTTAATTCAAAACAACTTGTTGATAGAAATATTTCTAATGTGAGTGATTATAGTTCTATAAATGACGGAATTGTTTATTACGATAATTTTAGTCAATCTTTTTATAAAATCACAGAAGAGGGTAAAATTTCTAAATTATCAGATAGAAAATTTTATTCTGTTAAAAATTCAATTTTTTCCCCTACAAAAAATGAGGCTATTTTAGAATATCCAGATAATACAAAAATGCTATATGATTTTAATAAAGATGAATTTATAGCAAAATTTCCTAAAGAAGCACAAGATTTTGCTTTTTCTGATCAAGGAGATAAATTATCTTATAAATGGATAGATTATTATGAAGATCATAACTATTTGGTGACATCTAATCCAGACGCAAGTAATTTTAAATTTATTGTGCCAATAGCAGATCAGGCAAAAAATATTCAAAATATATGGAGTCCAGATGGAGAAGTTATGGCAACATTTAGAAAACAAGAAGATCTGGAAAGACAATATATTTATTTTATCAATGAAAATAATAAAAATTTAAGAGCACTACTTGTTGATGGATTTAATTTTCAGGGAATGTGGAATACTAAAGGAGATAAATTATTATATAATGTGACAGAACCAAGAATAGATTATAATCCGGTTTTATGGGTTGCAAATGGACAAGGGGATGGTTTAGGATATGGAAAGGCTTCCCTTGGAATAAATACATGGGTAGATAAATGTTCGTTTAGTAATATTGATTCAAATGTTGTCTATTGTGCTGTACCAGACTCTCTACCAAGAGGATCGGGGATAAATTCTTCTATTGCAAGCAATGCTGTTTATTCAATTTATAAAATAAATATAGGGAATGGAAATCAAGAACTTATTGCTCAACCAATTGTAAATAATAGTAGAGTCTCAATTGATAAAATATATATAAGCAAAAACGATTCTCAGATTTTTTATGTAGAACAGGGTAGCGGTTATTTATACAGCATTAATTTAAAATAAATTTTAAAATATTTAAATTTTAACAAAAATGACAAAACATGAGAAAATTCTCCCTATACTAGCAATAATTTTAATTATAATTGGATTAAGTTTTTTATTTTATAATTTTTTTAATTTTTATAAGATTATAAAAATTAAAAATGAAAAACAGGTTTTAGAAAGCGAAACTAATGAAAAATATGAAATATCATCTTTTGTAAATGACCCAATAAAAGGTAAAAGAAATGCTCAGATTAGTATTTTTTTATTTGCAGACTATGAAACGAGGGGGACAAAAGATGCTTTAGTAATTATAGATGAAATTTTAAAAAAATATCCAGAGAGTGTAAATTTAGTTTGGAAAGATTTTCCTTTATCTACTAATATTTTTTCAAATAGCTCAGCTTTGGCTGCTAGGTGCGCTTTAGAGCAAAATAAATTTTGGGAATATAATAATGAATTATTAAATATAACAGAAAATTTTTCTCTTGATGTGTATAGGGGTATCGCAGAAAAATTAAAATTAGATTCAACTAAATTTTTAAATTGTTATAATTCAAAAAAATATATACAAGATATTAATACTAATTTAGTAGAGGCATATGTTTTAAAGATAAAAGAAATTCCAAGTATTTTTATAAATCAACAGAAATTTGAAGGAGCGATAACTCAAGAAAATTTAGAAAACATAATCCAATCAATGATTAAATAAAAATGATCAGCAAAAAAAAACAATTATTTATTTTTAATTTAATATTTATATTATTTTTTTTATATAGTTCAACTATATCAGCATTTGCCCAGACTCAAACTTATACAATTACAATAAATTGTTCTGGTTTAGAACCAATTATATTGTCTTCAGAGGGAACTGAAAGCGGTTTTGATCAATTGTCAAATAATGTGCAAATTGATTTATTAAAGTGGCTTAAAGAAGGAGTTACAGAAGGGGAGTTTCTAGATGAAACACATCGAAATTTAATATTATTAATGTTAAAAGACAAATATGAATTATCCTGTACCATACCAAATAATCAGACTAATATAATAGGAGGTGTAGACGAGACCCCCGCAAAATCTACTCCACTTAAATTTACGCCAGAAGTTGGTATTCCTGGATTTATAGGAGAAAAAGATGTAGAAGACGGATTTTTATTGGGAAATTTTCTTGTTGCTTTGTATAAATATTTAATTAGTTTATCTGGGGCAGTTGTTGTAATAATATTAATCTTAGGTGGTTCTGAGTGGGTTTTTGCTGGGGGAGATAGGGGAAAAATTTCAAAAGCAAAAGAAAGAATAAAAAACGCTTTTATAGGCATGACACTTGTTTCATGTTCATATTTAATTTTATATACAATAAATCCAGCAATGTTAAATATTGTACCTATAAAGGTTGGTTATATTGAACCAATTTTGGTTGAGGATACTACAGTAGATATGGGTAGTATGTCCGTTGTTCCTGATGGATATTCATCTGCCGTTGCAACATCAAATGGTATTTGCCCAGCATTTATAACTCTCGATTTGCATGGTAGTGGTAGAAGTAATTCTGGTACAGATAAGTGTCCAGATATGGGAGTTGTGCCAGGTACATCTTGTCAGGGATCAGAAATAATAGCTATAGCTAGTAAATATATAGGTTGTAAAAATGGTCCTTGTCATTGTGCCTGTTTTGCAAGTAGCGTATTAAGGGCAGCTGGATGTGGCCTTCCAAAAACTGTAACCACGGCTTGGTGTAGAAATGCAGCTGGGGGTAAACCAGAGTGGCAAAATTGTACTCCATCTTTCAATTTAGGTCTTATGAATATGCTACTGAAGCTTGGTTGGAAAATCTATCCCGTTGGTAGTATACAAGCAGAAGCAGGAGATATTGTTATGGATAAAGGTCATGTTGAAATTGTTTATGATTCATCTGGAAGATCTATAGGTTCAGCCGGTCGTAATTACAGGAACGCCACTGGTGGTTATTGGCATTGGGGAGCAAAAAATTATGCCGGATGTAGTAGTATGCATGGAATTGGCGTTGGTTCTTCAAATTGGGACGAGACTCCAAAAGTTATTATGCGCAATCCAAAAAATTGAATTAATTAATTAAATTAGGATTTACTCATTTAATTTAGTAATAATTGTGTATTCAGATGAAAATAGTCTATTCATGTTCAAAATGTGGAGCACAATTTCCAAAATGGAATGGAAAGTGTCTTGATTGTGGTGCTTGGGGAACACTAGACAAAGAAACTTTTATAGAAGATGAAAGAAAAAGTAAAACTGAAGATTTAAAAGATGTAAAAGTTGATTTTATAGATTTATCAAAAATAAAAAATGAAGAATTTAAAAAAATAAAAACAGGATTAATTTATTTTGATAAAGTTATCGGCGGGGGACTTGTTTCATCGTCATTAATTCTACTTGGTGGAGAACCAGGAATCGGAAAATCAACCATAATTTCTCAGATTATAAATAAAAATTTAAATACTCTTTATGTTTCAGGAGAAGAAAATGCAAATTCAGTGAAATCCCGCTTTGATAGATTAGAAATAGACATTAAATCAGTAAAATTTTTAGCAGAAAACAACATTGAAACAATTTTAGCTGGGGTTATAAAAATTAAACCAGATTTTTTAATTATTGATTCAATTCAGACACTTTATACTGCTGAAGTTGAAGGTGATCCAGGTGGGGTTGCACAGGTGCGCGCTTGTACAGTAAAAATTATGGAGCTTTCTAGAAAATTTAATATTGCAACTCTTATTGTTAGTCATGTAAATAAGTCAGGGGACTTAGCTGGGCCTAAGACAATGGAACATTTAGTCGATTGTGTTTTAAATCTTGAGGGCGATAGATTACATAGATTTAGAATTTTAAAATGTATTAAAAATAGATTTGGTTCAACTGATGAGGCAGCAATACTCGAGATGACAAAATCAGGATTTAAAGAAGTAATAAATCCATCAAAAATTTATTTATCATCGCTTAGTCCGGATAATAGTGGCACTGCAATCACTTCTATTATAGAAGGAAATCAAGTTTTGATGTTAGAACTTCAAGCATTAGTTTCAAAAACTAATTTTGGTTATCCAAAGCGTACAGCAAGTGGCTATGATCAAAAAAGATTAGAATTACTTATTGCAGTACTTCAATCAAAATTAGATTTGAAATTAAATATGTATGATGTTTATATAAATTTAACTGGAGGATTCAAGGTTTCTGACCGTGCGCTTGATTTAGCAGTTGCAATGGCAATTTACTCATCTTATGAAAATAAAAAAATAATAAATAGTTCAGTATTTTTTGGTGAAGTTGGGCTTAGTGGAGAAATAAGACAAATTCCAAAAACAAAAGAAAGAATAAAAGAAGCGGTAAATTTAGGGTTTAAAAATATAGTTATTCCAAGTTTTGAAAAACAAATTGAAGTAAAAGGAGTAAATTTAAATTGTATAAAAGATATAAAAGAACTTAAACAATTTTTAGTTTAATATTTTTCATTTCAAAATAATTTTATGAAAACAATAGGTATTATAGGTGGAATGAGTTGGAAATCATCTCTTGAATACTATAAACTTATAAATGAGCTAGTGCATAAAAAACTTGGTGGATGGCACAGTGCTAAAATTATCATGTATTCAGTAGATTTTGATGAAATTGACTTGGAACACAAAACAAAGAAATGGAAAAAATCAGATGAAATATTATTTGATGCGGCTAAATCATTAGAAAAATCAGGGGCAGATTATATTATTATAGGAGCAAATACTGCACATATATTAGCAGATAAGATTCAAGAAAAAATAAAAATTCCTATTTTGCATATAGTAGATTCAACTGCAGAAAGAATTAAATCCAAAAAGATTAATGTAGTTGGATTATTGGGGACAAAGTTAACTATGCAAGATAAATTTTATAAGGGAAGATTAGAAGAAAAATATAATATTAAAGTAATTGTTCCTGAGAAAATAGATCAAGAAAAAATTAATCTTGAAATTAATAATATAATTTTAGGAAAAAATAATCAGCGTGCAAAAAAAGAAATCATATCAATAATAAATAAATTAAAAGAGAAAGGTGCTAAAGCAATAATTTTAGGTTGTACAGAGCTTCCACTGATAATAAAACAATCTGATGTTAAGATTCCATTGTTTGATACAATGAAAATTCACGTTGAGAAAGCGGTTTCATTTTGTCTTAAAAAATAAATTATTCCAAATGAATATCAGAAGAAAGAGTTTCAACCTCTTTTTTTATTTCAGGGAATTTTTCAACACCTCTTTCAAAAATATATTGAGCCCAGATATTACATTTTTTAATTAATTCTAGATCTGATAAATCTGCAATTTTTATGCCAGACATAAATCCAGATTGTTTTATTCCATATAAATCTCCACTTCCACGAAATTTTAAATCAAATTCTGCGAGCTCAAATCCATCATCAGTTTTTGTTAGAATTTCTAATCTATTTTTTGATTTTTCGGAATTTGATTCAGAAAACAAAAAGCAATATGATTGGTACTTGTCGCGACCAACTCTTCCACGAAATTGGTGTAGCGATGCAAGTCCAAATCTATCAGCACCTTCAATCATCATTATAGTTGCATTTGGAAAATCAATTCCAACTTCTATTACAGAAGTAGAAACTAAAATTTTTGTAATGTTATCAGAGAAATTTTTAAGAATTTTTTGTTTTTCGTTTTCTTTCATTTTTCCATGTAAATATTCTATTTGTAAATTTGGAAAAATATCATTATTTAACTTTTCATATTCGCTCATGACAGATTTTACACCTAATTTATCAGATTCGTTTATAAGCGGGCACACAACAAAAACTTGCTTCCCGGCTTGAATTTGATTGTAAATAAATTCATAAGCCTTAGGTCTATTTTGTTGAGATACAAATTTTGTAATAATCTTTTTTCTCCCTATTGGTTTTTGCAAAATTCTAGAAATATCCAAATCTCCATAAATTGTAAGAGCAAGAGATCTCGGAATTGGAGTCGCGGTCATTGATAGAAAATGTGGGCTTATTTGTGACTTTTTTGTTAATTCTTGTCGCTGTTTCACTCCGAATCTGTGTTGTTCATCTATAATAATAAAACCAATATTTTTAAACTCAACATCTTGTTGAATTAAAGAATGGGTCCCAATTATAAAATCAGAATTTTTTACATATTTGGAAACTTCATTTTTTGTTAATTTTTGAGCAATTTCTTTCTTGCCATTAAATAATAATCTATCGGAATTTGTAAAAAGTAAAATATTTATATTGTAATCTTTGAAAAATTTAATAGCATTATCAAAATGTTGTTTTGCTAAAATCTGAGTAGGGGACATGAGTATTGTCTGGTATTTATTTAAAATGACATTATAAGCACAAATAAAAGATACAATTGTTTTTCCGCTTCCAACATCTCCTTCAAGAAGTCGATTCATTGGAATATTATTATTTATATCTTTTAAAATTTGCCAAGTTGCTCTTCTTTGATCTTCTGTAAGTTCAAATGGAATCTTTTTAACAAAATCAACAATTTGTTTTTCTTTGAAATTAATTTGTGGAGCAGAAAGTTCAATATTTTGTTTTTTAATAAATTTTGACAAGCACGATAGTAAAAATATTTCATCAAATGATAATCTTTTTTTGGCAAATTCTAGTTTTTCGTAATTATCAGGAAAATGAATTTGTTTTAGAGATTCTTTAATTCCAATTAATTTTTCTTTTTCAATAATTTCACTTGGTAATTTTTCTTGTAATTCATTTATACAATTTAGGGATTGTTTTATTATGTATCGTAGTTGTTTTTGTGATAAATGTTCTGTTGTGGGGTATATTGGAATAATTCTTGCAGTGTGTGATGTGTCTTTATCTGTTTTTTCATAATTTGGATTAATGATAGAAAATCCTAAAAGTGATTTTTTTACAACACCTGATACAAATATTTCATCTCCAATTTGCAATGTGTTTTTAATATATGGTTGGTTAAACCAAACTATTTGGATTTGTCCTGAGTTATCTTCTAAAAGCATTTCGGTTATATTCATTCTTTTTCTTGGAGATCTTTTGTTGTTTAGTAATATTATTTTACCTTTTATAGTTGCTGATTCTTCATTTATAAGTTCACTAATTTGTTTTAAATGTGAAAAATCTTCATATCTAAATGGATAATAAAAAATAGCATCATTTATAGTGTTTAGTCCTATTTTTTGAAGTTTTTTATATATTTTTGGCCCTATGCCATAGATTTTATCAAGTGTTGTAAAAAGATTCATAGTTTTCTATTTTTATGATATAATTATACCATAATTAGATAATAAGAAGAGATAAAATGTTTTTTCAAAAAACAAATAAATTTTTTTTATTCGCATTTTTAGTTCTAGGATTTTTTTTGTTACCTAGTATATCTAAAGCCTCAATTCCTTGGACTCAATATGTTGGTAATCCAGTTTTGAGTCAAACAAATGATAGTGGTTTTTCTTCTGTTGTAAAAGATGGGTCTTTGTATCACATGTATTATGGCTATAGTGGAGTTAATCACGCCACCTCGACAGATGGAATAAATTGGAATGTTGATTTAAATAACCCAATATTTTCCGGAGGAACAGTACCAATGGTTTGGAAAGAGGATTCAACATGGTATATGCTTTTTAGATATTTAGATGGAGACTTAAATTCTGTTGGCCTCGCTACATCAACAGATGGAATAATTTGGAATGAATATAATTTAAATCCCGTATTAGAAGAAACTTCTGGTTGGTCTGGCGGGGTAGAAGCCTGGGGAATAATGAAGGTAGAATCCACTTATTATATGTTTTATAGTGACTGGGATAGTTCAAACAGAAAAATTGGATTAGCAACTTCTACGGATCTTATAAATTGGACCAAGGATTCAAATAATCCAATATTTTCTGGTGGTAGATTTTGTCCATTTCCTTTTAAATATGGTGATTACTATTATCTTATTGTTCCTCACTATACATCTGGTACGGATTACTCAGAATTAGAATTGTACAGAGATACTAATCCAACTTTTTATGAAGATAGTAGGGATTATATGGGGGTTGTTATGAGTCCGGGTATAAATGGAGAGTGGAATGATATAGATCAAGACACCGCTTTTGTATTAACTGATGATATTGGAAGAGATAGTTTTGAGATAACAAATAATCAATTGTGGGTTTATTTTGCCGGTGCGCCAACAAACTCCCCAACAACATGGTATACAGGATTGATAATAGAGCCAAATATACAAAATGCATTACCACAAGAAACTGGACCTACGTGGTCTGTTGTTGGTTCTAAGGGCATGTCTTATGGAGTTGTATATAATACAACTATAGATATAGATAGTAATAATATGCCATATGTTGCTTACCAGGATTGGGATAAAAGTGGGAAAGCAACAGTAAAAAAATATAGTGGATCTTCATGGGAAACAATAGGAATGGAGGGTTTTGCAGGAAATGCAGCTAATTCAACGCAGGTTTTTTTACACAATGATAATCCATATTTAATATATAGAGATAGTTTAGCAAATGGAGCAAAGACTACATTGATGAGATATACAGATTCTGCTGGTTGGTATGCGGCTGGAACTTCTGCATTTTCAGATGCAAGAGCTATATATCCAAGTTTATATGTTTATGATAATGGAACGGCAACAGGTACTCCATATGTAGGATACTTTAATACTTCTGATGGTACAAATGGAAAGATAATAGTAAAGAAATTAGAAAATGAAACATGGCAGACAGTTGGTACGGAGGTGACTTCTAATACGGCGACATATTCGTATGTATCTTTAGTTGTTGATAGCTTGGGTGTTCCTCATATTGCATTTTATGATGGTTATAATTCTAAAAAAGCAACTGTTATGAAATATAATGGATCTTCTTGGGTAAATGTTGGAAGTGCGGGTTTTTCTTCTGGTCAAGCAGATTATGTTTCTTTGGCCATTGATAGTAATAATATTCCATATGTGGCATTTAAAGATGCTGGAAATTCTTCTAAGGCAACTGTTATGAAATATAATGGATCTTCTTGGGTAAATGTTGGAAGTGCGGGTTTTTCTTCTGGTCAAGCAGATTATGTTTCTTTGGCCATTGATAGTAATAATATTCCATATGTGGCATTTAAAGATGCTGGAAATTCTTCTAAGGCAACTGTTATGAAATATACAGGAATTGGTATTAGTGGTTGGACTAATGTTGGAAGTGCGGGTTTTTCTGATGGACAGGCTGATTATACATGGATTGCAATTGATAGTGATGATGTTTCTTATGTAGTGTTTAAGGATGTTGTAAACGCAAACAAAACAACCGTTATGAAATTTGATGGGGTAGATATTACTCCACCAACAATCACAGGATTATCAAACGATAGCACACCAAGAAAAACAAAAACTTGGAATT
>DAORGW010000017.1:0-4675 GCA_035356975.1 bacterium
AAAGAAAAAAGAAATACTGTAAAGATAATTAAAAATTTGTTTTTAAACATATTACTTTATATTAAATATTAATTTTATATAATTTATTATTGATAATTAAAAATTATTAATTTTTATATAATAAAATATTATTATTAATTTTATATTAATTTTATATAATAATATTATATCATATTAGCCCCCCCACAGCAAACAATCTTGAAGGTTGAGCACCTCGAGGGTTGGTAAAAGTTAGGCTAAAATTAAGTTTCCAAGCGCGTTAAATATCAAATTAAATAAGTAAGAAAATATTCCTATATTTAAAAAACTATCAGCTAAAATTATAATTAATAAAAATGTTGGTCCATTTTTTAAAAGCCAAACTTTTATATCATTAAAGGAGTCTGGCAATACAGCAAAAAGTATATGATGGCCATCAAGTGGCGGAATTGGAATAAGATTAAAAACCCCCAAGCTGACATTTATCATAATTAAAAAAAGAAAAAATTGAATCATTAAATTGTCTGGAGAAAAATTTCCATAATTTAAAACCAATCTTAATGTGATGCCAAAAATTATTGCTGCAATAAAATTTGATAATGGCCCAGCAAAAGATACAATCGCATCTCCCCATTTTTTATTTTTAAAATAAAGTGGATTTACTGGTACTGGCTTTGCCCAGCCAAAACCAATTAAAAGTATTGCTAAAAAACCAAAAGCATCAATATGTGCCAGTGGATTCAAGCTAACCCTCCCCATTAATTTTGCTGTTGGGTCTCCCTGTGTTATTGCCAAATATGCATGTGCAAATTCGTGAATTGATAACGCAAAGATTATCGCAATAAGCCAAGCTAAAAACAACATTGGATCTGTAAATAATAAATTTAATATCATAGGCGTTGACAAAATTATAAAAATAATATATCTTTATCATTATAAATTATAAAAGTACAAATTACAAATATATGGCTAAAGTATGTTCAATTTGCGAACGTGGTACAACAACAGGATACTTAAAAAGTCATTCTCAAAGAAAGACAAAAAGATCTATTGGCATTAACCTACAAACAAAAAAAATAAATGGAAAATCAGTAAAAATTTGTACCAGATGCATTAAAAAATTAGCAAAACCTATAAAAAAATAAACAACTAAATTATTTTATAAAAATAATTCCTTTTGGGAATTATTTTTGTTTTATAGTATTTTATAATTAAATGAATTTAAATTCATTGACATTTTTATTAAAATATGTAAAAATTTTTGATAAAAATACGAATCTCTTTGGAGGAGAAATGAATACAAACAGCAAGAGAAAGCAAGACAAAAAAAATCGCCAAAAATTTTCCATTCAAGAGTGGCAAAGTTTTGGAGATACTGTAAGAGGAAATGGCAAAAATCGAAATGGTCAAGTGTGTAAACATTGTCATGGAACTGGCTTAAAACAAGTATCAAAGGATGGAGAGCCACATTGGTGTGGGTGCTGGAGGTGTGAGAACAACGCCTCCAAATACCTCGTTGAAGAATAATTCAACATAAAAACGAACCCAAAAAGAGTTCGTTTTTATTTTTTTATTATGTTTTAAGAATATTCAATTATAATAATCGGCCCCAACAATTTATACAAAAAATAAATAAATGCAATGGTAAGGGTGATATATGGAAAAGTTTCAAAGAAAAAACCCACAATTGAATCAATGGTGGCGTCCATTTTTTTACCAAAATAATCTCGATTGTTTTGTGTTTCCATTTATTTGTATTTATTTTTAATTATATAATATATTAAATTAAAATACAAAATAATAGTTTTAAACGAGCTTGATAAAATATATTTTTTATATTATCATATATTACAAATGCTTGATATATAATTTCAGAAAACATGACAAAATATACTTCAAATTCAATTGATGAAAAAGATATAAATGACGCGAGAAGACAATATGAAAAAAGCAGATTAATCTTCATAGTAAAAAATGTGCTTTTTTTGTTTTTAATAGGTTTTTTATCAACAATACTAGCACTCTCAGTTATTGCATCAGGTTCAAAATCTAATTTTGCAAAAACAATACAAAAAAATTCTTTAATAAAACAAATATCGAGCCTAATTTCTTCTGATTTTAGAAAATTAAAAGGCGAAGCAGAGGGAAGAACAAATGTTTTAATTCTTGGAATGGGTGGAGAGGGTCATGATGGACCTCTTTTAACAGACACAATAATACTTTTAAGTTATAATTATTTTGAAAATGAAGTATACATGACATCAATACCAAGAGATTTGGTTGTAAAAACAGAAGATGGGATGTATAAAAAAATAAATCATTTATATTCGATAGGAGAAACTATTGAAAAAGGAGCTGGTCTTGAATACAGTAAAAAAAATATTGAAAACAACATAGGTATTCCAATTCATTATGGTGTTTCTGTTGATTTTTATGGATTTAAAGAAATAGTTGATGCACTTGGTGGAGTTGATGTAAATATTGATAATAGTTTTATTGACTATCAATATCCAACCAAAAATCATAAAGTTCAAACAATTAAATTTACAAAAGGACTACATCATTTAAATGGAGAAGAAGCCCTACAATATTCAAGAAGCAGGCATGGGATTGTAATTGATGGAGAAGGATTTGAAGGATCCGATTATGCGAGAAGTCAAAGACAAATGAAGATTATCAAATCAATAAAAAATAAAGTATTAAGTTTTTCAACAATTACAAATCCAAATAAAATTTCAAAATTATTTAAAATTTTAAATGAATATATTAAAACAGATATAGAAACATGGGAAGCAATTAGATTTGTAGATATCTTAAAACAAATTGAAGAGAATAAAATTTATAATAAAATTATAAATGACGCTCCAGATAATTTACTAATAAGCACAACTTCAACATACGACGGTGCGTGGATTTTAATACCAAAAAATGGTAACTATGGAATCATACAAAACTTTTTTCAAAATCTTTTTGAGAATCAAGGCGATCAAAACGATTCTCAGCAAAAAAATCAAGAAAATGCTATAATATATATATTAAACGGAACAAAACAGTCTGGACTCGCAAGTAAAAAATCCGGAGTCCTAGAAACACAAGGATTAAATATTACAAAAACAGAAAATGCTCCATCACAAAATTCTACCTCAACAATAATATACGATTTAAGTGAAAACAAATATCCACAAACACTTAAAAAAATTCAGGAAAAAATCGGTGGCATAAGAACAAATGTTTTACCAGAAAATTTAAGAGATTACTTAATAGATGGAAAAATTGACTTTATTATACTTCTAGGAAATGACCAAAAATAAGACAGCTGTTAGCGATTAGCTTTCAGCAATTAGCTAAATAATAATGTTAGCCACTAACTAAGAGCTCACAAGAGCTAAAAAAGTTAAGAGCTAATTGCTAATACAATGAATAAAAAGCTCCCAATTGTTTCTATCGTAGGAAGGACAAATGTCGGAAAGTCCACTCTTTTTAATTTACTTGTTAAAAATAAAGCGATCACAAGTCAAGTTCCTGGAACAACTCGAGACGCAAATTCTCAAGAAGCGGAGTGGCTTGGAAAAAAATTTAACATAGTTGATACTGGCGGCATTGAAGATGATTTATTTAAAGAAAAAGAAAAGGAGAGTTTGGTTGATAAAAAAATCATAGAACACGCAAAAAAAACAATCACAAAATCAGATTTAATATTGTTTTTAGTTGATACAAAAACTGGAATAATGCCACAGGATAAAAACTTCGCATCTTATATAAGAAAAAATAAATTAAATTATATTTTAGTTGCAAATAAATGTGGAAATCCGAGAGAGAGATTACTCGCCGATGAATTCTTAAAACTAGGACTAGGAGAGGCTTCAAAAATAGCCGCAATAAATGGTTCTGGAGTTGGGGATTTGCTTGATGAAGTTTTAGAAAAAGTCAAAAATATTAAGATTAAATCAGATAAAAAAGAAGAAAAACAAGAAATAAAAATTGCGTTTATTGGAAAAACAAATGTAGGAAAATCTTCCATAATAAATTCAATTCTAAACGAAGAGCGTGTAATTGTATCTTCTGAAGAACACACGACAAGAGATTCTCAATTTATTCCTTTTTATTATAAAAATTATCCATTTACTTTAATTGACACAGCCGGAATAAGAAAAAGAAAAACACAAATATCACAAAACGAATTAGAAGCAAAATCAGTTGAACAAACAAAAAAATCTGTAAAAAAAGCAGATATAATAATATTAGTAACAGATATTTCAAAAAATTTATCAGTTGGTGATATGAAAATTGCACAAATAGCAACTGAAGCAAAAAAATCACTCCTTGTTGTTGCAAATAAATGGGATCTAATAGACGACAAAGATCTAAAAACATACGACAAATATGTAAAATACTATAACAGCATAATGCCATTTTTGTGGTGGACAAAAATCATTCCAGTTTCAGCTTTTGAAAAAATTAGAGTTACAAAAATACTTGATGAAGCAATAAAATTACAAGAAAAATCAAAAATTGAAATAAACAAAGAAACCTTAGAAAAATTCAGACAAAAAATTATAAAAATTCACCCACCAACAATTGGAAAAGGAAGAAAAAAACCAAAAATATACGAAATTACAAAATCAGAATACAAATTATCCTTTGAAATTGTTCTTGGTTTTAAAACAAGTTTAAGTGAATCATATGTAAGATTTAT
>DAORGW010000017.1:4775-18550 GCA_035356975.1 bacterium
ACAAAACACAATGCTGGATTTATGGCGGTTGATCTTTTTGTGTCTGAAAATAATTTAGGGAATTTTAGCGAAAATAAAAAATTAAAATCTGAAATATTAAAAAATGGGGAACTTGTTATTGCAAAACCACTAACTTTTATGAATTTAAGTGGTGATGCAATAAGTTTAATAAAAGAATATTATAAAATTGATATTGAAAATATTATAGTTGTTTATGATGATTTAGATATTGAAATGGGAAAAATAAAATCGGGCGTATTTGAGTCCTCTGCTGGACACAATGGTATAAAATCAATTATAGAAAAATTAAACTCAAATAAATTTTATAGAGTTAGAATTGGAATTAAAAACGAAGAAATAAAAAATATTCCAAGTGAAGACATTGTACTTCAAAAATTTATAGGCGATGAAATAGAAAAAATAAACATTGCATTACAAGAAGCTATAAAAGAAATTCAATCTTTAATATAAATAAATTTTTATATATAAGATAGAAAGACCCGCTTACTACAGCGAGTCTTTTTTTATTATCAATACAAAAGTAACATTTTTATCTGTGCGTAGATGCGAATTTCTTAAACAATTCTAAACAAATTGTGGATCTATTTCAACTAATATTTTTAAGACTTTGATTACTGCTTTAATTCTATTAGTCTCGAAACCTCGTTCATTACCATTCTGCTCGGCTTCTGTAATCAGTTTTTTCTGAAGCTCTATAAAAGACTCGTTAGAAAAAATCCCCTTTCTTTCTAAAAATCCTGCAATGCAATTACTCGCCAAATCCAACCACCACAATAACTCCCAAATTTCTGGTCCAGAGTTAATTAAGGCGTGTGTAATTTTTTCCCAACTATCAGCAACTTCAAATTCAGCGACTGTTAATTGTTCCCATAAATCTCCTGCCTGTGATTGAACACCTGGGTGAAGAAATGTATAAATAAACTTCATTTGTTCGCTGCTTTTAATTTTTAAAAGCAATTTTTCGGAAAGAGCCCTCCATCGCTCATAACGACAATCTATATCAATGTTTATTTCGTTTACACAAATACCATCATTCATCATGTGGGGTTTAAGACGATTATTGGCAACAAGGCCGTAATTCTGCATAGCAGAAAGAAGTTCTAGTAATTGCAAAAAAAATTCTTTATCCATTTTTTCCTCCCGGATAAGTGTTATTTCTATTATTACCCTAACAAATTTTAAATTTATGTCAAATTAGACCGACCCCACGGGTTGACATTTTAAAATAAAAATCTATAATGCAATTAGGTCGCCATTTGCGATCTTTTTATTATTAAGAAAAGCGATTATGACAACAAAACCACGGAATATATTTCCGAACAATTTATATCACATATATAATAGGGCCGTAGAAAAAAGAAAAATCTTTTATACAGAAAAAGATTATTCTAGATTTATAGAAAAGATATTCTTTTATAAACAAATTTTAAAAATCAAAATATTGTCTTATGTAATATTACCAAATCATTTTCATTTATTATTAGAAGAACCTGATATGCCCACCCCACGGGTTACCCACCCCACGGGTCGAAAAATATCTATTCCAAACATTTCTAAATTTGTATCTCTACTATCAAATTCTTATACTAAATATTTTAATTACAATAAAAACCATTCTGGAAGATTATTTGAGGGACCATTTAAATCTAAAATAGTTGATAATGATTTATATTTACAAAAATTAATCGCCTATATAAATCTCAATCCCATCAAACATAAATTAGTAGAAAATATAAAAGATTGGCCATATGTTTCTCACTTTGAATTATTAAAAATAATAAATACTAAATTAATAGATAAAAATGATTTAATTGATACTAATATTTATAAAACTATTTTAAAGCATAATGCAATAGAAAGTATAAAAAAAATTGATATTGAATTTGATTAGACCACCCCACGGGTTACCCACCCCACGGGTCGAAACAAAAGAAGAAACCCGACTCAACTAAGAATCGGGTTTTGTTTTTATCTTAATTCAACTTCTAAAGTTCCATCTCCGGCATCAATGAATTTTACTTCCCATTGATAGCTTGATTCAGTGATAGCATCACTAAGCTCTGCCCAGAAATCAGCAACCGGCCACAGCCAACCAGCAAAAGAAGACTTATAAATAACGTAGTTAAATTCCAACCATGTATTAAGTGGTAAATAACTTCCGTACTGGTATGAATCTCCATTTGGACCAATATAACGATCCTGAAAATAAATTGTGGCACCATTTCTGATTTGATAACCCACTGCTGTTGCTGGACCATTAACAGCTAAAATTGCTGGGCCATGATTAGTCTCTGGCATTATGAACCATTCACAATTTCCTGGTAATCCAGAATCAGGACCAATATAAAATGTCCTGTCCCCGGTTGCGGTAATTTTTTCCGCACACGCAGAAATTATGAAAAGAACAACCACTAGCAACAATAAGATTAATATCATTTTCATTTTTCCTCCTTAGATATAATTTAATTTTAATAAATTAAATTACCACAAAACTAATAAAAAAGCAACTCCTTAAAATGGAATTGCTTTTTCATATACATATTACTATCCGCTAGTGTAAACAGCTCTCACATGCCGAAGCAAGGAAAACTGCCTAACTTGCGTTTAAAGCCACCAGGAGGGGGGTGACTAAAAACTACTAGCGAACAGAAATATAAATATGAATAATACTGCAGGGAATAATCTTTTTATATAAAGAGCCAAATTGATTACAAAGAATCCTGGCAATTTCCCTGCAAAATTATGCACATTTCTTAATATTTTTAATTTACATTAAACTATTATAGCATATCTATAAAATTTGTCAATATTTTAAATCCTTGCAATATAAAAATTTATTTCTTATAATCCCAATATAAACGAAAAAGCAAATTTATGGAGCTGGAACATAAAAAAATTGTATTGGGCCTTTTTTTAATTCCAAATATTGGGTTTAAAAAAGTAAAAAAACTTTTTTATATTTTCAAAGATTGGGAAAAAATTTGGAATTTAAATTATAGAGATTTAATAAATAATGGTTTTACAGAAAATTTTTCTAATTATTTTATTAATCAAAAAAATAAAATTAATTATCGCGCAATCTGGGAAATACACGAAAAACAAAATATAAAAATTATAAATTATTTTGATGATTATTATCCAAATTTACTCAAACAAATATTCTCTCCTCCGCTTGTATTATTTACAAAAGGAAATTTATCGTTATTAAAAAATACAAATTTTTTAAGCGTTGTTGGTTCTAGAAAATTTGATTCCTATGGAAAATCAATAGTAGAAAAATTTATACCCACTTGTGCGGAAAAAAATATTACCATTGTATCTGGCCTTGCAAATGGAGTTGATTCTTTGGCTCACATAAACTCGCTCGATACAATTGGTAATACAATTGCTGTTTTAGGTTCTGACATAGAAAAACCAAGTCCTATATCAAATATTAATCTAGCAAAAAAAATTGAAAAGCAAGGACTCATAATTTCAGAATATGGAATAAATTTTCCATATAGAAAGCAAAATTTTCCACAGAGAAATAGAATAATCGCTGGAATATCACAAGCCACTTTTATTGTACAGGCTGGAATAAAATCTGGGGCTCTAATAACTGCAAATTTTGCATTATCTGAAAATAGAGAAGTTTTAACTTGTCCAGGTAATATATTTAGTAAAAATCAAGAGGGTTGTAATTCTCTTATAAGACAAGGTGCCAAAACAATAACAGAATTAAATGATATATTAGAAATATATAATATAGAAGATAAACAAAAAATAAATAAAAAAATAAATTTTTCATCAAAATATCAAGAAATTATATATAAAATCCTAGTAAATGGTGCTCTAGGGGTTGACAAAATCATAGAGTATAGTAGACTTAATACGAATATCGTCATATCAAATTTAACAGAAATGGAGCTAAATGGTTTGATTAAAAACTTAGGGGGGCAAATCTATGAGCTCATATGCTAGACGATATTTTCTTTTTTAAAATAATAAAAAATTATGCAAAACGCCAAATATCAAAATGCAGTTGAATTTCTAAAATCCCTAAATAACATTCCATCTTTTGACTACATGAAAAAAAGCAAACGTAGTTTTAATAGATCCTTCTTCGTAGAAAGGTTAGCTTATTTTTTAAAACTAATTGGAAATCCACAGGATCAAGTAAAATATATTCATGTAACAGGAACAGCTGGAAAAGGATCAACAACATGTGCAATACATAATGTATTAAAATGTGGCAAATACAAAGTTGGTTCCTATTATTCACCACACACAACAACAAGCATAGAGAGAATAAAAGTTAACAATGAATATATTTCTCCAAATGATTTTGCAAATATAGTAGAGAGTTTTAAAAAACCACTTACAGAATGTGCTATAAAAAGTCCATTTGGCGTACCTTCATACTTTGAAGTTTTTGTTGCGGTTGGGTTTGTATATTTTGCAAAAGAAAAATGTGACTGGGTGGTTTTAGAAGTTGGTATTGGTGGATTAAACGATGCAACAAATGTTATAAAAAACACAAAATATGCCGTTATAACAAATATTGATTATGATCATCAAGATGTACTAGGAAACACACTAGAACTTATTGCAAAAGAAAAAATGGGAATAATTAAAAAACACTGTACACTTATTACCACAGAAGAACGCCCTAGAATATTAAAAATGTTTAAAAATAAATGCGAAAAAGAAGATGCGAAATATATTTCTCTAAATGTTAAAAACAACAATTCTACTGAAAAAAATGGAGCAATAGCAAGAAAAATAGGAGAATTATTAAACATAAAAAAAACATTAATTGAAAAAGGAATAAAGCAGACAAAACTCCCTTGTAGATTTGAAACAATACAAGAATCTCCTCGCGTAATAATAGATGGGGCTCACAATAGAATAAAAATAAGAAAATTAGTTGAAGATTTAAAAACAATCAAATATAGAAATTTAATAGTTTTATACGGAATGGTTGCGGACAAAAACGTCGCTCAATCGCTTGATGAAATTATAAATTTAGCAGATCATATAATCTTTACAAGATCGCTAACTTTAAATGCCGGTAGAAAATCAGCATCAATGTTAGAATTTAAAAAAATAATACAAAAACACAAGCACAAAGCAAAAGTTGATTATTTTCTAGATCCATGGCAAGCACTTGAATTTAGCCTATCACAAACTGAGAGCTCCGACTGTCTAGTAATTACTGGCTCAATGTATTTAACTGGAAATTTAAGAGAAAAATGGATAGATGAAAATTATATATTAAAAAACAGAAAAAGTTTTTAATAACTTTAATTAAACAATCATGAAAAATTTAGTAATAGTAGAGTCACCAACAAAAGCAAAAACAATAAAAAAATTTTTGGATAATTCTTATGATGTTGAATCTTCATATGGTCATGTTAGAGATTTACCCGAAAGAAAACTAGGGGTAAAAATAGAAGAAAATTTTGAGCCAGAATATACTGTACCAAAAAAAGCAAAGACAAATGTAGATAAATTAAAAAAGATGTCAAAAACTGCAAAAATGGTATTTTTTGCAACTGATGAAGATCGCGAAGGAGAAGCAATTTCTTGGCATCTAAATTATCTATTAAAACCAAAAAATCACAAAAGAATAGTTTTTCATGAAATTACAAAAAATGCTCTCCTTGAGGCATTGGAAAGTCCTCGAGAACTTGATGAAAATCTGGTAAATGCCCAACAAGCAAGAAGGATCTTAGACAGACTTGTTGGTTATAAACTTTCCCCATTTTTATGGAAAAAAATATCAAAAGGACTGTCAGCAGGAAGAGTCCAATCAGCAGCCGTAAGATTAATATGTGACAGAGAAGAAGAAGTAAAAAATTTCAAATCTCAAGAATACTGGAAAATATTAGCCGACTTCTTTACAAAAAATCACAACGAAATTAAAGCGGAGCTTACAAAAATAAATAAAAAAACTTTTGATAGATTTGAAATTAATTCAAATGATAAATCAGATGATTTAATTTCAAAAATTAAATCTCTTAATTATAAAATAACAAATGTTGAATCAAGTGATGTAGAAAAAAATCCACTTGCACCATTTACTACTTCTACACTACAACAGTCTGCAAATAATAAATTGGGGTTTAGCTCCAAACAAACCATGCTTTTAGCGCAACAATTATATGAAGGCATAGAAATTCACACCGGAAGCACTGGTCTTATAACATACATGAGAACCGATTCTGTAAATTTATCAGAATCTTTTCTTTCCTCATGTGCACAATTTATAAAAAATACTCTTGGAGATAAGTATTCATGCGCTAGAAGATTTAAAACAAAATCAAAAAATGCTCAAGAAGCTCATGAAGCAATAAGACCAACAAGCGTAGAAAACACACCTCAAAAAATTGAAAAATATTTAGACCCCAAACAATTCAAATTATACAAACTAATCTGGGAAAGAGCTGTTGCGAGTCAGATGGCGAGTGCAAAAATCAAAAATACAAAAATAGAAATATCGGATGACAAAGAAAAATTTACTTTTGTATCAAGTGGAAACATAATTATATTTGATGGATTTATGCATATTTATAAATCAAATATATCAGAAAACCAACTACCAGAAGTTTCTAAAAATGAAACAGTTGATCTTAAAAATATAATTGGGGAACAAAAATTCACCGAGCCACCAGCAAGATACAATGAAGCATCACTTATTAAAGCAATGGAAAAACTTGGAATTGGTCGTCCATCAACATATGCCCCCACAATTTCTACAATAATTGCAAGAAAATATATTATAAAAGAACAAAAAAAATTGATTCCCACAGAAATTGGCGAATTAGTAAATAAAATGCTTAAAGAAGAATTTCCTGAAATAGTTGATTATCAATTTACTGCAAACATAGAAGGTGGACTTGATGAGATAGCTATAGGAAAAAAAGAATGGAGACCATTTTTACATGATTTTTATAAACCATTTGAAAAAAATTTAAAAGACAAATATGAATCGGTAAAAAAAGTTGATACAACAGAAAAAACAGATGAAGTTTGTGAAAAATGTGGAGCACCTATGATAATTAGATTTGGAAGATTTGGAAAATTCATGGCATGCTCTGCTTTTCCTGAATGTAAAAATACAAAAACAATTACAGAAGAATTAAACATAAATTGTCCTATATGTAAAACTGGGAGCGTAATAGTGAAAAGGACAAAAAGTGGGAAAATATTTTACGGATGCAATAATTATCCGGAATGCAAATTCGCATCCTGGAGCAAACCAACAGGAAATATTTGTGAAAAATGTGGGGCACCGATAGTAGAACTCAAAAGCGGAGAAAAATGTTCGAATAAAGACTGCAAAAAAACAAAAAAATCCTGACACTAGTCAGGTTTTTTGATGATGATATAATCAAAATATGAGAGATATAAAAGACATATTAAATATTATCAAAAAAAATCATAGTATAAATGATTCTGATGAAAAACTCTTAATTAAGGCTTGGGAGTTTGCTTCTGTTGCGCACCAAAGCCAAAAAAGATTGAGTGGAGAAGAATACATAACACATCCACTTGAAACCGCACATACTCTATCAAAATGGGGAATGGATTTAAATACAATAATTGCTGGATTATTGCATGATGTTCCTGAGGAAAGTGAATTTACAATTGATGATATAAAATCAGAATTCGGTTATGACATAGCACAGCTCGTAGAAGGAGACACAAAAATAGGAACAATTAAATATAGTGGAGTTGAGAGATACGCAGAAAATTTAAGAAAAATGTTTATTGCGATGAGCAAAGATATAAGAGTAATCATAATTAGATTTGCAGATAGGCTACACAATTTAAAAACATTAAAATACCACAAAAATCCTGAAAAAAAATATAGAATAGCGCTAGAATCACTTGAAATTTACGCCCCAATAGCTGGAAGACTTGGTATGTATAGTATAAAAGAACAACTTGAAGATTTGTCTTTCAAGTATGTTTATCCGGCTCAACATAAATGGACAATTAAACAATTTAAATCAAAAATTGGGGAAAAAACAATTTCTTTTGATAAAACAAAAAGCAATATAATAAAATTACTTAGAAAAAATAAAATTGATTTTTATTCTATAACCGGTAGAAGAAAAAAATTATACTCCTTATATCAAAAATTACTTAGAAAAAATAAAGATATTGGTAAAATCTATGATTTAATAGCTCTAAGAATTATTACAAAAAGCATAGGTGATTGTTATTCTATTCTAGGATTAATACATAATAATTATCAACCATTAAATGGGCGCGTAAAAGATTACATTTCACAAAAAAAACCAAATGGTTATCAATCACTTCACACAACAATTTTTAATGAAGATCATAATCCACTTGAAGTACAAATAAGAACTCAGGACATGAATAAAATTGCTGAATTTGGAGTTGCATCACATTGGATATATAAACAAGAAAAACATGGGTCAATTGATAAAGAATTAGACTGGATAAAAGATTTAATACGCTGGCAAGAAAAAATAAAAGACAATAAAGACTACATAAAATCAATAAAATTAAATACCGACATATTCAATTCAAGAATTTTTGTTTTCACACCAAACAATGATGTTATAGATCTACCAGAGGGCTCTACTCCAATAGATTTTGCATATCACATACATACAGATATTGGAAACAAATGCGTCTCTGCAAAAATTAACAACAAAATTGTAAAACTAGACACTGAATTAAAAAATGGCGATATGATAGAAATAATAACAGATAAGAACAGAAACAACCCAAATCCGGATTGGATTAATTTTGTAAAAACAAACACAGCAAAAGAAAAAATAAAAAACTCCCTATCAAAAGGAGCCAATAATAGAATAGAAAAATTGAAAAAAATGATTATTCAATTCAAGAAATGGAGAAAAGAAAAGTAAAAAATTTATTAATACAATCAATAAAGAGTTAGATCTATAAATGATAATTTTTTAGATTGAACTTGACAAAAATATTAAATTGTGTTGGCGGAGAGGGAGGGATTCGAACCCTCGAGGGTTTTTAGGCCCTGCCACGTTAGCAGTGTGGTGCCTTCAGCCACTCGGCCACCTCTCCATATCATAATTTATTTATTAATTTTATATCATCATTAAAAATTTAAATTAATAAAATATTATAAAATCAATATGAAAATTATATATAACAAAATAACAATTGTCAATTATTAATTTAAATTGTATAATAATATTATGGAAAATAAAAATCAAATAGAAAAAGGAAATAATTTACTAGGTTGGCACTTTCCTGAATTTGAACAATATGAAAGAACAACAACCTGGTATATTGCATTTTTTATTACAGCTGGATTATTAATGATCTATGCTATTGTAAGTTTAAATTTTTTATTTGCGGTTATTATTGTAATGTGTACAATAATAATACTTTTATGGCACAGAAAAGAACCGACCGAACTTGACATAAATATAATGGAGGCTGGCATTGAAATTGGAAATAAATTTTACATGTACAAAGAAATTAGAAGTTTTTTTATAATATATGAACCACCACATGTAAAAACCTTATTTATATTATTAAAAAATAGAGCAAAGCCCAGAATAAGCATTCCACTAAATGATCAAAATCCTGTTAAAATAAGAGATTTATTGCTAAATTTTATAGAAGAAGATATTGATAAAAATGATGAACCGGGTTCAGATTATTTAATAAGAGCATTGAAACTTTAAAATAAATGTTATATATTAAAGGGGCTTAATTGCCCTTTTTAATTTGCTCCCGTAGTTTAACGGATAAAATACAAGCTTGCGGAGCTTGGGATTCAGGTTCAATTCCTGGCGGGAGTACCAGTATTACCAAAGAACCCACCTCGCAGGTTGACAACCTCGCAGGTTGACAAAATTATACAAAGTATTAATCTAATAACAGGTCGCCATTTTGCGATTTTTTTATTTTAAAAATTAACAAGAAAAGCGATGCCAAACAAACCAAGAAATATAAATTCTGGGAATTTATATCACATATACAATAGATCTACCGAAAAAAGGACAATATTTTACACAGAAAAAGATTATAGTAAATTCTTAAATAAGATCTTTTTTTATTCTCGTGAAACAAATGTACAAATCTTATCTTATTCAGTATTGCCAAATCATTTTCATTTATTGCTGAAAGAACCCACCTCGCAGGTTGGCAACCTCGAAGGTCAAACTGCTATATCAAAATTTATAGCCCAATTATCAAATTCTTATACTAAATACTTTAATTACAACAAAGAACATTCTGGAAGAATATTTCAAGGACCATTTAAATCAAAAATTATTAAAAATGATTCATATTTACAAAATATAATAATTTATATAAATTTTAACCCAATAAAACATAAAATAGTAGAAAATATAAATTATTGGCCATATACTTCTCACCATGAATTTTTAAACAAAGTTCATGAAAATAAAAAAATAACATCTAAAAATGATTATTTCAATATTGATGACTATAAACAAACAATAAGAGATAATCTAAAAATTATTAAAAAAATGAATCTTGAATTTTAGTCTTCACCTCGAAGGTGCTCAACCTCGCAGGTCGACGACCTGCGAGGTCGTCAAAGCACAAAAAATCCCCCACAATTGTGGGGGATTGTCAGAATAACAAAACTTTAAAATGATACACTATTAATCTGCGACTTCTTTACAAGAACCATTCGTACAAACAAAACTTGATGCTGTGGACTCTAAATCAGCTGTTATTGTATAACCATCCGCATCACCTGTATATGTATATTCTTGGTCTGTTGATGGATCTCCTGGTATTGACGTCATATACGTACCAATTGCATTCCCCTCACAAAGATCACCATCTGTTGCTTTTGTTGCTAAATTAGCTGGCGTTGCACATGCACCAACTGTAGCATAATATTGATCATTTCCACTTTCAGTCTTATACAATTCCATAGCGGTTGCTATTGCATTTAAATCTGATTTTCTTACTGCGTCTCTTGCTTTTTGTCTTGCACCATTTAGAGATACAACAGCAAGTGTTGATAGTAAACCTATAATAGCAATAACTACTAGGAGTTCTATCAATGTGAAACCTTTTTTGTTTCTCATTTTATTTATTAATCCTTTCTTAGTCAAGCCTAGCTTGACAATTTTATTTTATTTTTTATATTATCCTTTGGAAAAACCAAAGTCTATAGCTGTGGAAAACTTTAATATATACATTATAGCATATTTTCAACATTAATTCAAAATTAAACTTGTTTATTAAATTTTTGTTTGAAATTGATATTTTTTCATTTTGTCATTCCGGACTTGATCCGGAATCTAGTTGAGATTCTAAATCAAGTTCGGGATAACAATGAATTGGCATAATAAAACAAAAATTTAATCCCTAATCCCCGTGTCCCAAATCCTATGTCCTAAAATGAATTTGCCATATTATACATAGGCATAATAACTGCAGCCACCATTCCTCCCACGCCTATACCTATTGCTACCATAATCATAGGTTCAAGAAGTGATGTTAAGTTACCTACCATATTTGTTACCTCTCTAGAATAAAATGATGCTAATTTATCAAGTACAAAATTCATTCTTCCTGTTTTTTCACCTATTTTTAACATCTGAGAAACCATTGGAGGAAATAAATTACTTTTTGAAAGTTCGTCAGCAAGTGAATAACCATCTTCTACTTTTTTCATTGTTTCCTCTAGTAAATCCTTATATCTTTTATTTGAAATAACGCCGGCTGTGATACGTAATGACTCTGTAAGTGTTACTCCTGCTGTAAGTAAACTAGATAATGTTCCCGCGAATCTCACAAGATAAATATTTTGAAATAATTTTCCAAAAACAGGAAATTTTAATTTAATATTACCCATTAAATTTTTCCCTGATTCTGTTTTTTTAAAAAAATAAAATCCACCACCGCCTAATATAATAAAAGCCACCAAAAGATACATCCACTGAAATCTAAATAAATTACTTGCTCCTATTAAAATTCTAGTCGGTAATGGTAATTCTTGACCAGATGCCTCAAGCATACCAGTTAAATTTGGAATAACAAAAACCATCATGGCAATTCCCACCAATATAAGACCACCAACTATAAATATAGGATATATCATTGCTCCTTTTATTTTCGCCTGTAAATCATATGATTTTTCTACTTCATCTGCTAAATAACTCAAAACTTCGTCTAGCTTTCCCGATGTTTCACCGGAGGCAACCATGTTTACAAAAAAATTATCAAATATTTCATGCTTTTTCATGGCTTCTGATAATTTAAGTCCACCATCTACATCATCTGCTATAAGATTAATTATATCTTTTAATTTTTGATTTTTACTTTGTTGCGCTATACTTCTAAGTGATTGAATAATAGGAACAGTAGCAGAAACCATAACTGATAATTGTCTTGAAAAAATAACTAAATCCTTTTTGCTTACACCAGAAAAGATGTTAAATATTTTTATTCCCTGTATTATGTTGGTTTTTTCTTCTTGTATATTAATAACTCTTAAACCTTTATCTTTAAGAGCTCCCTCAGCCAATTCAATACTTGGCGCCTCAACAGCACCTTCAAAAATTTGATTAAATTGGTTCAATGCTTTATAAGTAAAAATAGCCATAAAAACAATTTTAAATTATGAGTTTTGAATTGTGAATAAATTTCAAAACTAAATAATTAATCTAATTATAAATTAAAAATTCATCGTTTTTAAATCAAATGCTTTTCTGCTTCTTCGGGTTTTATAACTCCTTTTTGCACAAAAAATTTCAAAACACTATTTAAATCTTGCATATTATCATTTCTTGATGTCTGCATAACAGATTTAAGCTGTTCTAATCTTCCTGATTTTACCATTGTTTTGCCAGATGAATTCATAACAAAAACCTCTGCAGCAAGTATTCTTCCTCCGCCTACTTTTTGCAACAATCTTTGATTAATAACAACTTTTAGTGATTCTGAAACTAAAGTTCTCCCAAAATCCTTTTGTGAAGAAGGAAAACTTGCAAACATTTTTTCTATTGCTGTATTTATTGAATCACAATCCATAATTGCAAAAACTAATTTTCCTGAACTTGCTGATTCCAAAGCTAATCTTATTTGTTTACTAGTTGAAATTTTTGAAATAAATAAAACATCAATTGACTCATCCATGGACTGACTTATTCCATCTTCTATTGAAGCTACATCTTTTTTTACTTCTCTCTGTTGAATTATTGACTTATCGTTTATAAACTCATACTCAACTGGATCCTCTATCGTAAGCATTCTTTTATCTTTTGTTTTGTTTATTGTTTGAAGTATTGAAATAATTGTCGTTGTTCTGCCAGATCCTATTGGTCCACATATTAAAACAAGTCCGGAGTTTAAATTCAAAATATTGGAAACCACACTGGGTAAATTTAAATCCTTTAATTCTTTTGTATCTAGGGGTATTAAATCAATGACAACAGACAAAGAATCTTTCTGATAAAAAAAATTTACTGTCAATCTCATATCAGAAGACCAATCATAACCTATTGTTATTTCTTTTTTAATTTCAAGTTCGCTTATTTGCTCATCTGATAAAAAAAAGCTCTTCATTGTTTCTAAAAAATCCCTTGTAAGAACATCTCTAGTTGATATTTTCTTAAGTCTACCCAATGATTTTATAACTGGGTAATTACTTATATCAAAATAAATAGAAGAAGCTTCGTCTCTTATGGCTTCATTTACTAATTCCGTTAAATACAATTCATCAACTGCTGGCATAATTATTCAATATTTAATAATACTTT
>DAORGW010000018.1:0-18372 GCA_035356975.1 bacterium
TTGCTCTTGTGATATTAAATCCTTTTGTATCATATTCAATTTTTAGTTCTTGTAACTTTGCTTTAATTTGTTTTTCATCAGTTTTTAATATATCAACCCCAGTATACTTCATAATTATTTCTCTGTAATCATATCTTTCCCATTTTTTCCCTAAATCAATATCAAAATTTTTAATCTTGAATTTTAAAGTTCCAAAAGTTTCTTGTGCGACATATTTATACATTTCTTCAACGAGTTCCATTCCCATTTCATAGTCAGCATAAGCCCAATAAAATTCCATTTGTGTATAATCCTGTAAATGTTCCGCGTCCATTCCTTCATTTCTAAACTGTCTTCCTATTTCAAAAGTTTTATCATATCCAGCAACCATTAATTGTTTCTGCCACAATTCTCCGGTAGAAATTCGAAGGAATACATCAATATCAAGTGCATTGTGATGAGTTACAAATGGTCTTGCATCAGCACCACCAGTTGTTACCTCAAGTACCGGTGTTTCAACCTCTAGAAATCCGCGATCCAATAAAAATTTCCTCATTGAATTCCAAAATTTTGATCTTTTTACAAACATGTCTTTTATTTCCGGATTACACAAAATATCTAAATATCTTTTTCTGAGTCTTTCCTCTTCATCTTTAAATCCATGCCATTTTTCAGGAAGTGGTCGCAAAGATTTTGAAAGAAATTTCCAATCATTTACCATTATACTTTTTTCACCCTTATGAGTTGTAAAACAATTACCATTAATTTCTAAAAAATCTCCAACATCAACTAAATTTACAAATTGTTTATATTTTTCATCTCCAATTTCTTTTTTTGATAAAGCAATTTGTATTATTCCGCTATCATCTTGAATTTGAGCAAATGTTAAATTTCCATGAGACCTATTACTTCTAAGACGTCCAACAATAAAAAATCGGGGATGTTTTTTCTCCAAATCATCAAATTTATCAATAACATTTTTTATATAATAATCACGCTGAGCTTTTGCTGGATATGGGTCAATTCCTAGTTCTCTGATTCTTTCTAATCTTTTAATTCTAATTTCATATTCATCAGATGGATTTAAAACTTGTTTTTCTGTCATAAAATTTTATTTGGACCTCGCAGGTTGCCAACCTCGCAGGTTGATTAAATTTAAATAGTAAAAATAGCTAATTTAAGCTTATTTATTAATATTATTATACTCAATTTTTTAGATAATTAAAAGTTGACAATATATAAATACTGTATTATAAAAACAATAATTTTATAAAAAAATCTACAATTTTTTTTAGTAAATACAGATTTATAATCTTTCTTAGAAAATAAATGTATAAAATACTTATTTAACTTATTTTCAAAAATATGTTTTCTTAAATTAAAACTATTGGCATGAATAAAATGTCCATAATAAGAGTTTATCATTGGAATCATTTTCTTCATTATTTTAATAGAAAACTTATTTTTTTTATTTATTGAATATATTTTGTTCTTAAATCTTTTAACGACTTTCTGTTTTACTAGTGTATATGTTGGTTTTATAAAATATCCCAAAAAGCTAATTCCTTTTCTTGTGTCCTGTAAATAAATTTTTTTATAATTAATTTCTAAATTTAGTCGCGTATTTAAAAAATTATCTATTGCAGGAACAAGTAATTTTAAATTATTTTTACTTTTATCAATGATTATAAAATCATCTACATAACGTAAATAGCTATTACAACAAAGCTCATCTTTTATAAAATGGTCTAATTCATTTAAATAAATATTTGCAAAAAACTGACTTGTTAAATTTCCTATTGGTAAGCCAGCGCCATATGAATAAAAAAGTGATTTACTTTTTGGAATTAATTTTTTTAAATTTAAATTTCCTCTATAAATAAAATTTTCGCATGGGTTGTGAAAAATAATTTTTTTAGTAAGCCACAAAATGTCTTCAAACCAGTCCTTGTCATCACAAAAAGAAAAATATTTCTTAATTCTTTCTTCAATCAAATCATACAAAATTTGTTTATTTATAGAACGAAAAAAACTCGAAATATCAAGCTTTAAATAAAAACTATTGTTACTAAAATAATTTATTTCTAGAATATTTTTCCTAAGATAGTTGACTGCCTCATGAGTGCCTTTTCCTTGCCTATTAGCAAATGAAGAAAAAATAAATGATTTATCAAAAACATCATAAAGTTCATTATATAGCAAATGATGAACTATTCTATCTCTAAAATCTGCTGCAAATATTTCTCTTACTGTTGGACTTTTAATGATAAAATAAATATGCCTAGAAATTTCATAACGACGTGACTGTAAATCATATAATAAGTTTAAAAGATTTTTTTCTCTATTTAGTTCAAAATTTAATGCATTTATTGTGTTCTTTTTTCCTTTTTTACATTCTTTGTATGCTAAATATAGTTTTTCAAGAGTAAATATTGTAGACATAATAAAAAAGACTGGGGCTGAAAAAATGGGAATGCTAGGACACAGCGTACATAGTTTTCATTGTCCTTATCGTCGTTGTTGGTGTTGCCATCGTTGAAATTGACGTTCCAAGAATTATTGGGATTGTCAAAGTATGTTGTAGATGACCAATAGTTGTCGCTCACTGTAAAAGTTCCTAACTTACAATATAATAAATAATCATTATCCTCTGTTAAAATATTTTAACAAAGAGTAGGAACTGAATTCCCTTCCCTCGCTTTTTTACCTAACAGATAAAAAATTCTGGGGAATATATTTTATATCTTTTTCCAGCCCTCAGCTTGTTTAGATAAATTAACTGCTCTTTCCATAATATATAAATAACCTTTTTCAGCACCAAATTGTTTTAATTCATTAGCAATTCTAATTAAAATTATTATGGATTCAATTGACCAAATTAATTCTTTAAATAAACCTTGTCTTTTTTCTAAGTCTTTTTCATTATTAATTTCTATAATTAATTTTATCACGGAAAGATTAGATTTTATTATTTCAGAACCCAAAAGATATTTATATTGTTTACTAAATTTAGGAATACGGAGATATAATTCATGCAATAATTCAAATGCAGTGTTATAAATATGTAAATGTGAATAATAAGCCATTTATATAATTTTATCCAGTCCCGCTATGCGGGACTGGATAGATAATCAAATAACCAAATATCCAATCCCCCCACCATGAAACATGGTGGGGGGAGGGAATTCATCGGACACAGCGTACATAGTAGTCATCGTCCTTACCGTCGACGTAGGTGTTGCCATCGATGAAACTGACGTTCCAAGAATTATTGGGAAGGTCAAAGTATGCTGTAGAGGACCAATAGCCGTCGCCCACTGTTGCTGGAAAAACATCTGTATCAATAGCTGGATATACTTTACCATAATCTACTATTGATAATAATTCCTTGATATTTGGCAATCTCCAGTCAGTATATCCTGCTGTTTCATCTGATTCACAAGTAGAAGTTGCTGTAGTCCAGTTCATGGTTGTTGCTGATCCGGTTTCACAATCAGATCCACTTAGTCCTTCACTACATTTCTTCCACATTAGACCAGTTGAATTGTCTGTTATTGTTCCATCACTATTATCTGTATAGCTTCTTGCTTGTCCTTTTTGATAATCACCGTCTTGACCTGTGCCAGTGCATGATATTGGATTACCACTTACATCATAACAAGTTGTCTGACCTGTTTTTAGTGGTTGTGATGGACTTGATGTTCCTGTTACTCCAAATATATTTACCCCTGATAGAATGTTGCCTGCTTGTAGGTCTGTGTCTATGGTTGTTAGATTAGTTGCTGTGTAATAACCAGCACTTATTGCTGGTGTTGTACTTGATATTTCTCTTGTTTGAATTGTTCCAGTTATTCCCATATAGTCAGCCGTTGTTAACATCTTGTCTGCATCAATATCTGGTATTGCTTCATAGATTTGTTTTAGGGTGTAGAAAGTACTTGCTGGTGTTCCTGATGAATTTAGATCATGTTCTCCTTCATCTGCTGAACTAGTATTATCTGTTAGTTTGTCATATATATCTCCTAGCGTATAGAATGTACTTGATATTGTAGTGCCTGCTGGAAAAAGGTCTCCTGCTTTTGTAATGCTAAAAGTTATTAGAATTACAATGATTGCAAATGAAATGTTTTTTAAGATGTTTTTTGTTTTCATATTGTTATTCTTTCTCCACCCATTGGGTGGCACACCCATTGGGTGGAGTTGTTATTATTTATTTAAAATTATATTTAATTAAAATTAATTATTCTATTGTTCCTATTTCTGTATAATCAGAAAACAATGATTCATCTAAATCAAATACTAGTGTATTCCAAGTTGTTCCAAATAATCTTCTTGCTGTTTTTTCTGTTTTAATCCAATGTATTAGACCATTATCATCATCTACTAGATATACTTTAGGAACAGATGGTATTTTAAATAGTGTTCCTTTCTTAAATAATACATTCTTACCTAGTTTATACATTGAAAAATCAATATCTTCTTTGTTATCTACAAAACTAAAGTCTTTACCAAAGTATGAATACCATATAGCTTCACTTGGATAGCTATGTCTTGTATTATCTTTACTTATGAAATATACAGTTGAAATATTATTTGTTTTAATAAATGAACCATTTGTAAAGTAGCTATCTCCTGATGTTTGATTGTTGTTGTTATTTCCTTCTTGTTCTTGATTGTTATTGTTATCTTCTTCTTGTTCTTGATTGTTTTGATTTTGATTATTCATTGATTCTAGTATGTATGTTGGTATTGCAGATGAATTATTATTTGAACCAACAATTGGTCTCTGTGAAAATGGACGCCAGTCTGTTATTACTTTGTAAGAATTATCATTGCATGTATCTGTGTTTGAACAATTAAAAGAAATATATCCGGTATTCTCATTGTATGCATAACCAGTAAATTCTCCTTCATTATTTATTGTTACACCACTAAAGTTCACCCAACCTATGTTTTCTCCATATGCATAACCTGATAATATTCCATCTATTGTATTTATTACTTTGTAATTATTATCATTGCACGTATCTGTGTTTGAACAATTTAATGATATCCAACCTGTATTTTCATTGTATGCATAACCAGTTAACTCTGTATCTGTAATATGAACAGTACTATTTGTATCAGCAAAGTTAATCCAACCCATATTTTCACTATATGCATATTTATTTGTACTATCTATTGTTCCATTTGACATTGATGCATGTGATGTAGCAACAAACATAGAAAAACAAAACATGAGTGCAATAAATATGATTAGTTTTTGATGTTTAGACATAAAATTTTATTATAATTTAATTTTATATATTTATTTATTTTTATTAACTTGTTATTATTTTTTTAATAATTAAAAATTATTATTTATTTAAAATTGTATTTTAATTAAAATTAATTATTCTAGTGATATATTTATTTATTGTATAAAAAATAATATTATTAATTTCATTATAATAATATTATATCATATTAGCCCCCCCCGGCAAGCAACAAAAAAATCAGCCCTGGAGGTTAACCCGTGAAGTCGACAACCCGGCGGGTTGAATTTTAAAGTTTGACAACAGTTTTTAGAGAGTTATAATAAATAATTGGCTTAGGCCTCCGAGATCTCATATTTATATGGGGTCGTTTTTTATTTATAGGAAATTCTTTATTTTCTATATAAAAGAAAAAGCTCTCGTCGGGACTAACCCCTTAGAGAACCTATTTCATCGTGATTACATTATTATTTTATATCTAATAAAATTAATTGTCAATACTATAAATTTTTATTAATTATAATCTCTCTTGGGCCTATATTCTAATTTATTTTTAAGTGGGCTTATGAAATCTAATATATCATTTTCTGGAGTACTTAATTTATCTAATAATGATGAATATTTTAGTTTATTTGGTGCTAAAACTTTTAATAATTTATCCTTGTTTATTAAATGTTCAATTAAACAATGAAAATCTCCATCTCCAGACACTATTACGGCTTTATTATAATTATTGAACTCAATCATTGCATGAAGTACTAATTCGGCATCTACATTTCCCTTAACAGTTCCGTCTTTAAATTCCAGCACTGGCTTAAAAATACAAATATATCCAAATTCCTGTAATTTTGTATACATTTCCTGATTACCAGACTTATAACCTATAAATACAAAAGCCTTTTCTATTTTATATTTATCTTTTAAATACACTCTAAATCGTTTGTTGTCTAATTTCCAACCACTATATATCTTTGTATTATTGTTATATATATCTTTTGATAATCCTAAATTTAAATTTTGACTATCTATAAATGCATAATTATTATTTATCATAAAAATCGCTTTCTTTATATATTTTATAAAAATAAAAATCGCCCTGGCGACCTATTATTATCTTATAACTTTTATATAAAAAATCAAGTATTCTAATACTATTCACACTTCCATCTTGGCGTTATATGCTTTTTACTTTATACTTACTATATATTATCTAATTCTACACTCTCCCGCCCGAGGCGGATCCGCCTTTAGCGGAATACTTACCTTATGAAATATGCACTCATAAAACCTCTCATAAAGCTCAAAAAGGGCTTAAATTTGCTTGATTATCAAGTTCCTAGTGAATTATCCAAAAACCTAAAGACAGGCCAATTAGTAGAAATTCCATTTAGAAATTTATCTAAATTTGGAATTGTTTTTGATATAAAAAATAATACCGAATTAGATAATAAAAATATAAAAAGCATTATAAACATTGCAAATGAAAACCCTATTATCTCATATAAACAAATTGATTTTTATAACTGGTTTCGTGATTATAATTTTTCATCACTTAATTTTCTAAACAATGTCATTCCTCTACCAATGAAGAATAAGATAAAAGAAAAAGAAGAAAAATTTTTTATTTACAAAACTCCTTTTAAATTAAAAAACATAAACCCCTCTATTTTAGATAACGAGCAATTTATTTTTAAACATAATTCATATGATGAAAAACTATCGCTTATAAAAAATATTATTGATAAAAATTCTAAAAGTAGAAAGTTGACTTTAATAATAAGTCCAACAAAATCTCATATTGAGCGTATTGTTTCTCCTTTACTCAATTTTTACAATGACAAAGATTATAGAATTATTACAGGACTCACACATTTATCAAAATTTCGCCATAATGAAATTTGGAATTCAATTATAAATAAAAAGGTAAAATTTTTAATTGGAACAAAAATGTCTATCTTCTATCCAATTGATAATATTGCAACAATTATAATAGATGAATCAGAAAATGAAAATTTAAACCAAATTGATATAAATCCTAGGTTTGAATTTTTACCAAATGTACTAGAATTAGCAAAGATAAATAATTTACAAATAATTTTTACAAGTTATTCACCAAATGCTTATTTATATAATCTAGCAAAAGATAAAAAATTAAAATTACTAGAAATAAAAGAAAAAATTGAAACAGAAATTTCAGTACTAGATATGAGCACCAAATATTTTGAAAATTATTTACATTTTTTTACAGAAGAAGAAATTAAAAATAATAAAAAAATTTTATTTTTATTAAACAAAAAAGGTTATAGTAAAAATCTAAAATGTCATGATTGTAATTTTGTTTTTAAATGTGTTAATTGTAATTCTGTATTATCTATGAAAGATAACAAGTTACATTGCTATAATTGTGAAAAATCATTTGATACTCCTCTAACTTGTCCAAAATGTTCATCTGTAAAATTTGATAATTATGGAATAGGCACAGAACAGTTTATTGAAATCATAAAGAAAAATTTTGAAAACAAAAAAACAATAGTAATAGACAAAGATAATTATGGAAATTTAAAATTGATTAGTGAAAATGAAATTGTCGTTGCAACAAGAATAATTATTGATTACATAAAAGAAACTGAATTCGATTTAATTGTCATTCCATTTTCACATCAGTTTTTAAATAATAATTTTGATTCAAATGAGGATTTATTTAAATTGATTTCAAAATTAATTTCTCTAAAACCAAAGAAAATTATTATGCAGTGTTTATCTGAACAAAAAATTCATGAATACATTAGAAATAATAACCACAAATCAATGATTGAAGATGAGCTAATGATGAGAAAATTATTAAAATATCCTCCATATGAAAATATATTAAAAATTACTATAAAAGATACTGATAAATCCGCACTTGATAAAAAAACAATTGAATTGTATGATAAAATTAAATCAAATATAGGAAATAATGTAGATTTATTAGAAATAATAGATAAAAATACAAAAATTAGATCATTTTATATAAAAAATATATTGATAAAATATAGAAATGATTCTGATATTTCAAATATAAAAAAAATGTTAGAAGATATTGATATAATAGAAAAAAATTATTTTAAACTATAGAAATTTTTGCAAAAATCTCCCCACACTGTCATTCTGAATTCATTTCAGAATCCCCGAGATAAAATGTAAAACCCTAAGATCCTGAAACAAGTTCAGGATGACAAGGGAAGCAAAAATTTCTAAAAAATTATGATTATAACCTATCCAAACAAAATTCTTAGAACAAAACTTGATGAAGTTTCTAATTTTTCGTCTTCTGAATTAAAGTCATTAATTAGACAAATGACAAGTGACATGATTAAATACGACGGAATTGGAATTGCTGCAAACCAAATTGGAATAAATAAAAAAATAATAATTATAAATACCGAAGAAGGCCCAAAAGAATTTATTAATGCTAAAATTATAAAAAAATCTTTAATAAAGTCAAAATCTGACGAGGGTTGTTTGTCTTTTCCTGGAATAAATGGCAAGGCAAAAAGACACAAAACAATTACAGTTGAGTATTATGATTTTAGCGGTGAAAGAAAACAAATATGCGTTTCTGGACTTTATTCTTTTGTTTTTCAACATGAAATAGATCATACAAATGGAATAATTTTTACTGACAGATTATATAAATTTACAGAAGGTAAAAAATTATTTAAAGAATTGCAGAAAAACGCAAAACCAGATGAAAAATAATATAATATTCTTCGGCTCTGATATAAATGCAAAAAACTTATTAGAAAAATTAGTTTCTAATAATTTTAATGTTTGTCTTGTTATAACAAAAACCGAGAAAAAAACAGGACGAGAAAAAAAACAAAACCCAGTTAAAGCATATTGTACTGAAAATAAAATTGAACTTTTAGAATGTGATAAAATTGAAAAATCTGAAACTAAAATTATTAAATCCCACAATCCAAGTGTTGGGATTCTCCTCGCTTATGGTGCAATAGTCCCAGAAGATGTAATAAATATTTTTCCGTTTGGAATTATAAATATTCATCCGTCATTACTTCCAAAATATCGTGGCTCATCCCCTATTCAAACAGCACTACTAAAAGGAAAACAAATAACTGGTGTTAGCGTAATGCTACTTTCAAAAAAAATGGACGCAGGTCCAATTATAATTCAAGAAAAAGTAAAAATAGAAAAATATGATAATTACTCTACTCTATCTGAAAAATTATTTAATCTTGGAATTGAATTATTATTAAAAAATTTAGAACAATACTTAAGTGGTAAGATAAAAGCAATTTCACAAAACGAAACAGAAAAATCATTTACAAAAATGATTAGTAAAGAAGATGGTATCATTGACTGGGAAACAGATGCTAAAAATATTTATAATAAAATTCGCGCTTTTGAGCTGTGGCCAGGAGCTTACACAAAATTCAATGGAAAAATTCTAAAAATAATTTCAGCTGATTACAAAGACAAAATTACAGAAAATAAAATCGGAAAAGTTTTTGAAGATGATAATAAAATTTTTGTTCAATGTAAGAATGGATTATTAGAATTAAAAAAGGTACAACTTGAAGGAAAATCAAGCTGTAATATAGAATCTTTTATAAATGGTTATAAACATTTTGTAGGAAGTACTCTTTAAATTAAAACTTAAACTTTGCCCAAAAAATCATTAAAGCTTTTAAATTCATTATATGTATTGTGAGGATTTGATGGTAGTTTTGGATCTTCTTTATATCTATTTCTATATTCAGAAAAAGATTTTATTTTCATTTTTCTTACTGCAATCTTTGCCTCTTCAAATGAATAAAATTCTTCTTTCCTTTCGTCTCTTAAAAATTCTCCCCAACTAATCCATTGATCTTTATATATTTTCATTGGAACAGATGGTAATCTACTATCCTCATTGTGTCTATTTCTATATTCAGTATAAGTTAAAATACCCAAATTTTTAACAATCTCTTTTGCCTCTTCATATGTATAGAACTCCTTTTTCTCTCCCCTTAAAAAATGTGGCCAACCCAACCAATTCTCTTTATAAGTTTTATTTGGGGAACCGGGTAGTCGCATATCTTCTTTGTGTCTTTGTTGATACTCTTCTTTTGTTTTTATTCCCAAAGCTCTTACGACAATTCCTGCATCTTCAAATGAATAAGGATCTTCTTTTTTCTTATTAATAATCTCTAAAAACTCATTTTTATTTATTTTTGATACATCAATATTTGCAATATTTTTAAGTTCTTCTAAAATTTCTTTTTTCCATTTTTCTTCCCCACTCCATCTTATTTTTTTTCCAAAATTATTTAAAATTAAATTCTGAATTTCATTTTTGTTAAGAGAAAAATATTTTTCTGCATTATCACATTCTCCATAAATAACATAAGTTGCATTTCCTTCTTCATTACAAACAAAAATCATTTTTTTTATATCTTTTAAAACGAACATTACATAACTTAAAGTTCGCATCATTTCCTGATCATTTTGTCCGGTAATACATTCATAATCACTTATCCCATTTTTATTTAATAAATCAATTAATAATTCAACTCTTGGAATTTCATTTATTTCATTATAAGTATCGCTACCCCCCACTACATGCCTATTGTTATTTTCCTCAGTTGGTAAAATCACTTTATCAATATATATAAAATTGGGGCTTACAAGTTGCAATTCTTCTGATTTCTCTTGTGGAATCAATAAATCAATCATTTCATCAACTCTCATTACCTCTTGATATTCTGTATTATAATTACTATATTTTTGTAATAATTCATTAAAATATTCTCTATTAATATATCCGCCAACAATTAAATGTCTTAACTGTTGTCTATCTTTATTATTTATAGCTTCGTAAACAAAAGAATCAAGCTTCTGTTTAAACTCACTCGCCTCTTCTTTTAAAATATTTTCATTCTCGAAGTTAAATTTTTCCATAAAAATTAAGTTTTCTTGGTTACTTGAAATCCTAATCTATATTTTCCACCAATCATAAGTCTTGTTTGTGCTTCAAGCGCTGGAATAGAACCAAAAATTATCATTGTAAATGGAAATAAAACCCACTGAACAAACATAATTAAGTAGATAAGTGGAGAAATATTTTTTGGTTTTTTTGGCAATAAGAAAAAATTTAAAAACGCAACTGCAAATATTCCAACAAGTCCAAAATTCATAATACGCTCTAATAAAATTGGCGCATTATGAATCATTACATTATAGTGTATGGTTTTGTCTGCAATAAAAATTGGCAGTCTTCCCATTATAAGAATCAAAAGTGGGAGAGTTGCCCAACTATATGTTCCCTCTGCCTGATTAAAAAGATATTTAAATTTCTGTGAAAATAGAATTTTTTTATTTGGCACAAGTTTTTTCATCATCCATGGAAAATGCTCAACTCCCCAACCCCAGCGTCTAATTTGAATATACTGATTTTTTAATGATTCAAAAAAACTCCCAACGTCAACTGTTTGCATTGAAACAGGAGTATAAATCGGTCTGACCCTATAATTACCATTAAAATGATTCAAACAATGCAAAAATATACGAGTATCTTCTGTTACTATATCTCTTGGATGAAATCCAACTTCAACAAGAGCTTTAAAGCTCATACTATGAGATGAAAAGGTAAATAATCTTTCAGCTCTTGATAAATCAGTCAAAAGCCAATATGTTGTTGAATGAGCAACGACTCTTATAATAGGATTTGATTTCCAAACATTGTTATTAAATAAAACTAATGGTTGATAACTATATCTTTCTGGGTTTCCACATGTTAAATATTCATAGGTTAAGCAATTAAAATAATTTGAATCTGGCCAAGTTTCTATATCAAACATTGAAATAATAACTTTTGAAATGTCTATATTTTTTTCTAAAAAATATTTATACATTTGTGTTCCTATATGATACATGTTTGATCCTTTTCCTGGAATTTCTCCCTGAATACCTCTGGGATGAACACTTATAACAATATCTCTAAATTTTCCATCAAATTCAGATTTAATTTGATTTGCAATATTTAAAAAATTCTCCCTGTCTCCTTCTTCTCCACCAAGAGCTATAATCATTTTATCTTTTGGATATTCACACTCCATTAATTTATCAAATGTTTCTCTTACAACTTTATATGGTTCTTTATATGTCGGTAAAGCTACCAGATGAATATAGTTTTCCCAATTATTACAACCTAACCTCTTTGATTTCCAGTCAATTTTCTTTGCCCCCATGTATTTCATCCACGATCCAACTAAAAATATAAAAAGATACCAAATTCTTATAACCCAATAAACATCTAAAACTATTATAAAATAAATCCCCCACAAGGGTTTAACAAGAGAAATCAAAACACAAAAAAATAAAGTAAACCAGGCTATAAATCCCGGAAACATTTCATAAATTCTAAATTGTATGTAATCCTGTTTTTCTTCTTTTAGCCTTAAAAATTTAAGTAGCGTTTTTATCATAAAAATTGTAAAATTAATATATAACTAATATAATTATACTATCTATTTTAAACTAAAAAATCAACCCTTAAATGAAAAAAATCTTACCTGTAATTATACTCATACTATTTCTTATAGCATTAAGAATTCCTTTTATAACTCAATATCTTTTTGATTGGGATTCTGTACAATTAGCACTTGGCATGGATGAATTTAATATAGAAAAACACCAACCACATCCACCAGGATATTTTCTATATATTTATTTTGCAAAATTCATAAACATTTTTCTAAATAATTCCAATCTAGCAATGATAGTAGAAAACATTATATTATCAATCATTGCGCTTGTAATTTTTTATTTAATTGCGAAAAAAATATTTAAAAATGATTTTTTAGGATTTCTCGCTTCTTTCATTTTCATTACCAATCCATTTGTATGGTTTCACAGTGAATTTGCAAATATTTACATAATAGATATTTGCTTTTCTTTAATTTATTTTTATATTTCATATCTAATCATAATTCAAAATAAAAATTTACTGTGGCTATTCTCTTCTCTTTTTGCTTTGGGGATTGGTTTTAGACAGAGCTTAATTATATTTTTCTTGCCACTATATATTTATACTTGTTTTTTTGATTTTAAATTTAATAAAAACAAAATAAAAAAAATATTTTTAAATATTCTCATATTTTCAGTTATATTTTTTTGCTGGTTTATACCAAATTCCATAGTTGTGGGCGGATTTATTGAATTATTAGAAATTTCAAAAAATCAATTTTTAGTTTCTTCAAAAACAACATCCATTTTATCATTAGCAAAAATAGAAGCCCTTGGAAGTCAATTTTTTAATACCTTCAAATTATTAATATACTCTTCGGGTCTTCTTTCCTTATTTTCTTTTATTGCAATTTTTTATAAAAAAATTAAAATTTCTAAAAAAAATTTTATTATATTTTTGCTAAGCATACTACCTTCATTTCTTTTTTATTCTTTTATACATTTAGGAAAAATTGGATACATAATGACAATAAATGGAATTTTCATGACGCTTGGACTTTTTGCTATAAATAAATTATTCAAAGAAAAATCTCAGATTGTAATAATATTGTTTATAGTTATTCTTCAAATTCCTCTTTTTATATATGGAATAGATGGTGTTATTACAAATAAAATCTTTCTTATAAATGTGTCTCCCTATGATGTGTCTTATTTAAACCTAAAAAACAGCGATTCAAGAATTAAAAAAACCATACATGAAATTAAAAAATATGACCCGAGTGATACAATTTTAATAACTGAAGCAGACAGTCCATATATTATTCCCAAGTCAAATTTCATAAAAAATATGAGACTTGGTGGATATTATTTACCAGAGTATCATTTATATAATATTTTCAATGACGGACAAAATAAAAAATATTATTATATAAACAATAAAAAAACAAATCTAGTGAATAATTCTAGAGTATCTATTCCAAGTAATACAAAAAATATACTACTTATTACAGATAATTTTAATTATGATATATATGACTTCAAAAAAAATTCCGGATTTGAAGAAATATTTCATAGAGGAATTGAAAACCAAAATGAATTTGAATATCTTGGATATACTTTTATAAAAAACTTATGAAAATTACTATTGACAAATTTTTAAAAATTGTCTATACTAAAATTCCAATTTATAAAAAATAATCTTGATTTGGGGTGGTTGCACCCCGTACTCCACCTGGAGCGTTAGTTGCTCTTTGATGAACTGAGCTAACAAAACCCAAAACCTGCAACCAGGTTTTATTCCATACCCTCCCATAACAGGGTAAGGCTCGACCCAAACCTGGAGTGTGGCGCTCGCACACAGGTTTTCTAAAAAACAAGGATCGATAAAGATCCAAAAATAAATTAAAGCTCGATGCAAAATGACACTCGAGCTTTTTCTTTTATAAAAACTAATCTAGATATTTTGCTTTATTTTTTGTGTGCTCTTCAAATGTTTTACTAAATATAGTATTACCTGTTTTCAAATCTGTAAGAAAATAATTATATTCTGACATTTCTGGGTATATTGCAGATGTAATTGCGTTTATTCCTGGATTTGAAATTGGTCCAGGTGGAAGCCCCTTATTTATATAAGTATTATAAATAGATTTTATTCTAGTGTCTTCATAAGAATACTGTGCTTTATTTTCACCAATTATATATGCTAAAGTTGCACATGACTCAAGCGCCTGACCATATTTAATTCTATCCCAAAAAATACCAGAAACAATTCTCATATCATCAACGGATCTAACTTCTTTTTCAACAATTGAAGCCATGCTAATAATTTCATTTATTGACTTACCTTGATTTTTTATATCATTTCTCATTTGTTGCGTTAATTTATTATCAAAATTTTTTAATAATTTATTTATCACATCATAACAGGTTGCATCTTTGTAAACCCTGTATGTGTCTGGAAATAAATAGCCTTCTAAATCTGTATTTTTTGGTTTTTGTTTTATAAAATCATAATCATAATCATTTGAATTGCTTAAATTTTTCCACTCATCATTTGTACAAAATCCATTATCTATTAAATATTTTCCTATTTGTTTTAAATTCCAACCTTCTATTATTTTTATTTGCTCTTCATCAAAACTAACACCACTTCTTTTTTTGGTAATTTTATTAGATATCTGTCTTGCGTTCATAGAATCAGATAATTCAAATTTACCTGGTAATATATTTTTATATTTTCCTGAGAATTTCATATAAATATCAAAGAAAAAAGCATTTTTTATTAAACGACTAGATTCTAAATTCTGCGAAATTTCATATGACGACTTCCCACTTTGTATTTCAAATTCTGTTGTCACTCCATTATTCAGTGGTATAAAAATACCGTCAAAAAAAAGATAGCAAACAATTATTATACTTATAGTTATAATTAAAAAAATGATTTTTCTCATAAATATTTTTTATACTTACTTTGTTTTTTTAAAATAGATATAATATTTTTTACTTCCTGAGATCTGTCTTTTGGACAAATGAATAGAGCGTCTTTTGTATCAACTATTACTAAATTATTTATTCCAATTAATGAAATAATTTTTGATTTATCTTTGTTTATAATCAAATTATCTTTTGAGTCAATCAAAATTACATTTGCATCTATCAAATTTTCATTACTTTTACCAAAACAATCCTTTACAGCATCCCAGGCACCTATATCTCTCCACATAACTCTGGATGGTAAAATTATCATATCTTTAACTTTTTCTATGATTCCATAATCAATGGAAATATTTTCTACTTTTTTAAATTCTCGTTTTATAATTTTTGAACTAAAATTTTGTTCAATATTTTTAAGTGAATTAAAATGCTTTGGTAAAAATTTTTTAAATAGTGAAATCATTGTATCCGCTCTAAAAACAAACCAAGCGGGATTCCATAAAAACTTTCCATTTTTTAAATATTTCTTAGCTTTTTCTAGATCTGGCTTTTCTTTAAATTTTGCTACTTTATAAAATTTCTTAGAATTATAAATTTTAAAAAAACTACCAACCTGTATATATCCATATGCTGTCTCTGGATAAGTAGGATTAATGCCCATCAAAGAAATAAATCTCGGATTTTTATCGATTGATGTTAGGCAGGACTTAATATCATTTTTATAAATATCTATATCTGAAATATAATGATCTGAATTTATCATTACAATTTTTGCATCTTTATCTTTTTTTAAAATATTTATACAAGCAAATCCTATTGCCATTGCAGTGCCACGTGCCTCTGGTTCAATGATAAAGTTTTCTCTTGCTAATTCCCTAAATTGATTTTTAAAAATTTTATACTGTTTTTCTCCACAAGATATAAAAATATTGTTCTTTGGAAAAATTTTTTTTGTCCTATCGTATGTAATCTGTAATAATGTTTTATTGTTAAAAAAACATTCAGTTTGTTTTGGACTGTTTTTTCTTGAAATTGGCCACAATCTAGTTCCATGACCACCCGCTAATATAACCGCGTAATTCATATATTAATTTTATAATTTAATTTATTATAACATGATTATTATTTTTTCTAAAATTAGATAATTTTTCAAAACTTGACATAAGATAAAATATATGATATACTTATATTATAGAGTAAAATCTATACAAAAATAAAAATCAAAATCAAAAAGGATTAGCCTTATAAACATGATAGAGCTAGACCAAAATATAAAAATAAAGTTTATTATTATTTGAGTACTTTGATTTTGATTAGAGTACTTTTTTATTAGAAACATGAAAAAATCTATAAAAAAAATTCTTATTAAATTTACTACTCTACTTGTTATAACAAGTACGAGTTTTTTATTTATAAATGTAAGTACTGTTACAGCTTATGAAAAAATATCTAGAGATAAAATTTTTGAATTAGTAAATAAGGAAAGAATAAAAAATAATACAAGCCCACTGAAAATTAACGATGATCTTGCAAGAGCCGCTGACAATAAAGCAAAGTTTCTAATAGAAAATAATATTTTTGAACACAATACTCAAAATAAAAAATTCTCTGATTGGATAAAAGAGTCTGGATATAATTATTCTTTTATTGGTGAAAATTTGGCTGAAAATTTTGTAGATTCAAAATCTACCATAGAAGCTTGGCTTGAATCAGAAAGTCACAAAGAAAACATGTTAAATAAAAACTTTACTGAAACAGGAATTGCTGTAGTACAAAAAAACAATAGAATAATTATTGTACAAATTTTTGGAAGACCAATATCAAAAGAATTATCATTAGAAAAAACGATAAAAGAACATATTTCTGAAAATATTCTAAAATCAAATTCTAAATTCCAAATAGAAATTTTATCAAATTTTTCCTAATTGAATAAGTATAAAAATTATAAGAGCTAGAAAAATTCTATAATAAGCAAATATACTAAGACTATATTTCTCTAAAAGTTTCATAAGAATAAAAATAGACAATAAACTCAAAACAAAAGAACAAATTATTCCAAAAACAAATAAATTTATATTAACAATTGATACCATATCAGTTGTTTCTTTTATAAAGGCTCCAAATATTAAAGGAATAGCCATAAAAAATGAAAATTTTGCAGCATCAGTTCTCTTTAGACCACTTAACATTCCAGCTGAAACAGTTATCCCACTTCTTGATATTCCCGGGATAAGAGATAAACACTGCATTACTCCTATGAATATAGAATTTTTAATATCTATATTATTTAAATCTTTTTTTGTTTTAGAAAATTTCTCAACAATAATAAATATTAACGCACCAACTATAAGTGATACTAAAACAACATAAACAGATCTTAAACTCTCTATAAATGAGTCTAAAAAATAACCACAAAAACCAGCTGGTATTATTCCTATAATTATATAAAAAACTAAATTATTTCTATTTTTCGAAAAAAGACTAGATATTAAACGCAATATATCTTTCCAAAAATAAACAACAATTGCTAACATACTACCAAAATGTAAAGCCACATCAAATGAAATATTATTTATAATTGAATGGTCTTTTAATATACTATGTAATAAAATTAAATGGCCAGAACTAGATACAGGCAAAAACTCAGTTAATGATTGAATCATTGATAATAAAAATGCTTGTAAATACATACTTTTGTTGTTGAATATTTTTTATAATACTATTATAATTATAATATGAAATTTATATTTATAAC
>DAORGW010000019.1:0-14950 GCA_035356975.1 bacterium
ATTACTGCACCCAAGAAAATTACTGTAAGAACTATGCGAGCAAATATCTAGGATATAAGCCTGCAGAGATCTTTTGGGAATTTTCATGCTTGTCGTGGATGCAGAAATATACAGCTTTATAAAGCTAACTCAACTTAAATTAACTTAGAATGATAGCATATCTGAATTTTTTTGTCAATAGTTGTCTATCTAATCATTTTTATTTGTAATTTTTATAAAAAAATACTCTTTTTGATAGAGTAATTTTAATGGTACCGGGAAGAGGACTCGAACCTCCACGCCAATGGCACTTGCTCCTAAGGCAAGCGTGTCTACCAATTCCACCATCCCGGCATAAATCATTTTTATAAAAAAATTATACGCTTGAATGATATATTGGTCAAGAGAAAACACTCTTTAAATAAATTGTGGGTAGTGATTAAACACTACCCACAAAAATTGAAATTACAACTAATGACTATCATATTTTTTCAGACGGGTAATCGCCTGATGAATTGTGAAGTTATCCCCGTAATAAAACGAGGTATAGCGCAGTAGAATAATCCTGAAATCTTCTCTGCTTAAATTTTGTTTGTGTATCAATCCAAGTTTTTTAATATCATCAAGGAAATACCTTGTTATATCTGGATAATCTTCTGTGCAGGCACACTGTGCTATTGCGTCAAAAAGTGTTTTTATATCAATATCTTCGTGAATATAGCTAACATTTTGTTGCCACCAGGCCGTATCTCTAGGGTCTCTTGTTAAATGTTTAAAATAAAAATATTCTTCCGAAGGTTTTCCTGTATCAGTATTGATATAATAGACCAATGAATCAATTTTCGTTCCCTCAAGAAACCACCCATCATATGCTGCACCATCCGAACACGGCGCATTCCAACGAGCAACCCAATAATACTCAGTATTCTGCGGATCAAAGTACTTTACGGGATTCGGCTCTACACATCCCTCCCCAAAACTCTCTTTGAAAACAGAATTTGAAATAGTCTCTGGAATGAATTTTGTAGATTGTTGATTTTGGACTTGATTTTTGTTTCTCTCGTCGATTGAAAATAAAACGACGATTGCCAAGACCAAAAATATCAATATACTTATGGCAAAGATTCTGTTTCCATTCATTTGTTCCTCCACTAATTTGGCTTTTAATTTAAGCGATTTTTCGCACCAGATTAATAATATATTTTATAATATTGATATATAAATGTCAACATATTATAAGTCTAACGCAAAAATAAAAAAGTATATAATTATACAACCATAAAAAATTATCACAAGGCTAATCAAGGAAAAATATTGTTTATTTGATTATGAGTATTATCATCTCACAAAAGGTCACTCATCAAGAGTGGTCTTTTTTATTTATCCATTTATTTTTTACGATAAAAGGGCTAAAAGTTTAACTGCTATATTTGACTTAGATTAAAATTTGTGATACAATATAATATATATAGTATATAATAAATCCATGAAACAAAATATTACAAAAATCCAAACACCCACGAAGGTATCAATAAAAACTAGGCTTTTACTGACCTTCATTATGATTATTTCAATTGGAATTATTTTTGCTGTAGTTATTAAAACATCAGAGAATATAGATATAGAAGAAAATAAAAAAGAGGAAATTATTAATAAATCGATAGATGAACATACAAAAACAGAAGAAATTGAAAATAATACACAATATCATAAAGAGTATCCAGAATTAGGGTTAGAAGAGGTCACACTTGAAGAGTACCCCAGATCACAATTAGAACAGGTGACTCTTGTTGCAGTAATAACTAGCGATATTTTAAATCAAGAATCAATAAAAGAGAAGTCCGTATTTAAATTAGATGGCTCGAAAAGCACAGTAACTTTTGATAATAATGCCTCAAGTGATATTTATCATGAAACAGAATATAAGTGGAATCATTGTGAACACGTAAATCTTGTAAAACAAGATGGTGGAATGGCCGAATTTAGTGTTTCTGAGGTTAATAAAGATGAAGAATGTTTAATATCATTAAGAATAGTATATGGTAGAAATATATCGGAACCAGAAACAATAACGTTCAAAATAGAAAACGCTACAGAAATACAGGAATTAGATAATATAGCACCAGAAATAATATTAAATGGTGAAAATCCAACATATATTGCTGTTGGTGAGCCATACACAGAATTTGGAGCAACAGCAATCGATAATATTGATGGTGCTGTTTTAGTTAGGATAAATGGAAGTGTAAACACAGATACAGAAGGAACATATGAAATTATATATACATCCACAGACAGCACCGGGAATACAAGTACGATAACTAGAACTATTATTGTTTCACTAGAATCAAGTAATTTTGGTAATAAAATAATTAACCCAGGAATTAATTATGATAAGGACGAAAATCAAGATACTAAAGTTTCTGATGAAGAAGCAGATGAGATTAACTGGACAAATGGTAAGTGGGTAAAAACTCCAGATAGATCAACCGTTTATTTTGTAGATAATAAAAATATAAGACATGCATATCCACATGAATCAATATGGCTTTCTTATTTTGATAAAAACTTTTTTTCAAATGTTGAAATTATTTCAAATCAAGAATTAATGCAATATCCACTCGGTAAAAATGTAATATTTAAACCCGAAACTCTGATAAAAATACCAAGCATTCGCAATGTATATAAAGTTATTGACAATAGTGGAAAAATAAAGTGGATAAAATCAGAAACAACGGCAACGAAACTTTTTGGTGATAATTGGAATAGTTTAGTAAAAGATTTAAATGAGGTTTTTTTTAATGATTATATAAAGGACGGAGAAATCAAATAAAGAGGGTGTGTACAACAAATTGACTTATATATAAAAACGTGCTATCCTTTATATATTAAGCAAGAATTAGATTCTCATCCTTTCACAAATAAATAAGTGTTAGGTTAGAAAAAAAGATCGACTTGCGATTTATAAATTTATTTGTGAAAGAAAATTATGTCAACAAAATTATACGTAGGTGGAATATCCTATAACACAAGAGAAGAAGGATTAAAAGAACATTTTTCTCAAGCAGGAACCGTTACTTCAGTCGCAATAATTACTGATAAAATGACTGGCCGTTCAAAGGGTTTTGGTTTCGTAGAAATGGAAACAGAAGACGAGGCTAAATCAGCTATTGAAATGTTCAATGGAAAAGAATTAGATGGAAGACAATTAACCGTAAACGAAGCAAGACCAAAAGAAGATCGCCCAAGAACAGGCGGATTTAACAGAGGTGGTGGAAGAGGTTACGATAGAAGATAACATCTTATATAAAAAATCCCGGGCTTGGCTCGGGGTTTTTGTTTTGAAAATTTTTTATGTTATACTAATTAAAATACAAAAATATGAAATACAAACTAAGGGCAATTATTTGGGATTTTGATGGAACAATAGCAAAAACTGAATACATGCATGCACAAACAGAGTCCCAAGTTTTAAAAAAATACGGAATAAATATTTCAAAAAATGAAATAATAAAAAGATTTGCTGGAGTCAAATTAATAGACATATTTAAAGCACTTTTTAGAGAAAATGGAGTAGAAAAAAACTGTTTAGATGCTTGTATTTTAAAATGGCGAGCTGTGAAAAAAATCATTTCAAAAGCATCACCAAAATTTATGCCCGGAGTAAAAAAACTCTTTAAAGAATGTGAAAAACAAAATATTATTATGGCTGTTGCATCCTCCTCTGTTAAAAATTATCTAGATTTAGCGATAAATAAAATGGGAATTAGAAATTTATTAAAAATAGTTGTAAGTGGTGACGATGTAAAACTTGGCAAACCAAACCCAGAAATTTTTATAAAGACAGCGAAACTTTTAAAAATTTCAAACAAGGAATGTATTGTAATAGAGGATGGCACAGCTGGAGTAATTGCCGCACAAAGAGCAAAAATAAAATGTATCGCAGTTGGTGATCATGTAGATAAGTCTATTCTAAAAAGAACAAGTATGCACGTAGATACTTTAAATTATATTAACTTAGAAAAAATTAAAAACCATTTTAATTTTTAAATTTTTTTAAAATTTTTAGAAATTCTTCTTCTGCCCGTTCTTTGCTTTCAAAATTTTGTTCAAATAATTCTTCAATTATTTGGTTTTTTATCTCACCTATTTTTTTCCCAGAATTTAATTTTAATTCTTGCATTATTATTTTTCCATTAACTATTTTTTTTATATCAATGCCTTTTTTATTTTCTTCGTTTAGTTCTGACTTGGCAATATCAAAAAGTTCAAATATATAATCAAAATCTTTTATATGTGCGCCCTCGTCTTCATATATACACGCATTAGTATCAGCTTGAGCTAAATTTATAAGTCGTAAAACTTGTTCTTCTCCGACCCTTCTTATGGTTTTTTTTATTGCTTTTATGGATTTATCTTTTGCAATCTTCTCACTATTATTTGTTATAAAACTAGATATTTGCATAAAAAGATTTAAATGATTTCCTACCAACCAAGAAATTTTATCTCTATCGTATTTAGAAAATTTCATTTTTTTTAATATTTTTAAAGTTTTTTCTGCGCCAATCTTATCATGATTTATAAAACTAACTTTTTCTTTTTTGTTTTTTATCTCTACTCTTCTTGTTTCAATTTTTCCTATATCGTGAAAAAGAGCAGACCATTTTAGTATTGGGTCCGCATTTTGTTTTAAATTTTTACAAACCAACAAAGTGTGAAGTAAAGTATTTCCTTCCATGTGATATGGCGGTCCTCCGGCGCAATTTTCTAATTCTTTTATGTCTGGAAATACTAATTCTAATAGGTTGAGTTCGTCTAAAATTTTTATAAATTTTTCTGGATTTGAAATTTGTATAATTTTATCAAGTTCTTTTTTTAATAATTCTTTTGGAATAATATTAATTTTATAAGAATTATTAATTATGGCGTCTTCACTTAATTTATCTCCCGTAAATTCTGTTTGTAGTAAAAGTCTTACATATCTTATAATTCTTGATTTATCTTCCTCAATTCTTTTTTCCGGTTCACCAACAAATTTTAATTTTTTATTTTCTAAATCCTCTAAACCCCCCGTATAATCAATTATGTTTCCAGTAATTGGATTATAAAAAAGTGCATTTATTGTAAAATCTCTTCTTTTTACATCTTCTTGAATATCATCAACTAAACTTACATCATCTGGATGAATTCCGTCAGAATAATTTCCGTCTTTTCTGAAAGTAGCTATTTCATAATTTTCTCCAGTTGTCATTACAATTCTTATTACGCCAAATGTTTTGCCCTGTAATTCTAATTTTTTATATTTGCCGACCAATTCTTTTTCTAACAAATTTATTATTTCATCGGGATTTAAATTTGTTGCAAAATCAATATCATTGGGAGTTTTATTCAATAATACGTCTCTTACGAATCCACCCGGAATAAAAATTTCGACACCGTTTTTATTAAATGCTTTTATTATTTCTTCTACGCCATTTGGAATTTCTGTTTTTTTTAACATTCTGTCAAAAACTTCAACAATATTTCCAATGTATTGTGTTTCTGGGTTTTCTTTTGGTTCTTGTTTGTCTAATACTTCTTTCATTTTATTTTTTCCCAATCTTCAATTTTCCCCCTAACAGATTTAAATATTGGGTTGGTTAATATTTTTTTTTCAATTTTTTTTAATTCTCTCGGAGCGCGTTTTTTTATTTTTTTAAACAAATGATTCATCTCGTAATTTAATTGTTCAGTTGTTATATTTATCTTTTTAAATAATTTAATTTTTTTAAATTTTGTTGGGTCAAAATTATACCCCCTATTTTTTGCTTCATTATAAATTTGCTCAAGATATTTATTTATAAATTTAATTGGATTTCCGGATTTTTTAAATCTCTCAAGCTGTGGATGATTTTTATATCCTTTTGTTTTTCCTTCTAAAACTTTTTTTGCTAAAAGCGCTTCTCGCCATAAAGCGACAAGTCCAATTTTATCTAAATATTTTGGGTGTATTGACCACAATCTCATAAAATTTAATTGGTAAATAAACGATATTAGTGTTTTAATTCTTCATATATTTTGTCATATTGTTTTATAATTTCATAATCGCTAAATCCTGCATAATTTTCTTCATATTTTTGAGAATTCAGTACTCGTAATTGTTGTCTTGTTTTTTCAAAAAAACTTTTAATTCTTTAAACAATTGTGGAAGAAGCTCCCTCATTCTTATACGAAATTTATGAGAGGTTTTCAAAAATTCTTCAAAATTTTAATTATTTTATAATTTTATATTACTAATTATGGTAGATTTTGACAAATATAATTTATTTTAGTACTGTGTATAAAATAAATAATCTGGGAGGAAAAGTGAAAAATATAAAAGCCGTTCTATTTGATTTTGATGGAGTTATTATTGACTCTTCCGTAGATTGTATGAGAGAAATAATTGATATTGCGAAAAAATTACATCTACATGTACCCAATTATGAATTTATAAGAAAACTCTGGGGAGTTCCTTATGAAAAAATTATGATTGAAATTAAAAGCAAATACCAATGGTCTGATTATAATCTAAAAGAATATTATGCTTATTGTGATTTACACAAAAGAAAAAGAAATATTTTTCCTGGAATAGAAACAATGCTTTTTAATCTAAAAGAACAAGATGTTTTTCTGGCGATCATATCAAGCAGAGCGAAACAAAGTCTTAATTCAAAATTAGAAGAATATCAAATTAAAAAATATTTTGATTATATTCAGGGCTTTGAAGATTGTAAATTCTATAAACCGAATGAAGAAGTTTTTTCAAACGCCATAAGTATATTCAGAAATTTATGGTCGCGGGATGGTGATATTGTTTTTGTTGGAGATACTATTATTGATTTTGAAGCTGCAAAAAGGGCAAATCTATGGTTTATTGGTATAACATCTGGAGCCGTAACAAAACAAGAATTTATAAAGGTGGGATTATCAAAAAAAATGATTTTTGAAGATCCGACACAAATTCAAGATTTAATTTTATAAAAGTGGGGTTGATTCTCCACTTTTATTCTTGATTAATATGAAAAATTGTGTATAATATTGTATATAGCTTATGCCGTGGTGGCGGAATTGGTATACGCGACGGACTTAAAATCCGTTGAGGGCAACTTCTTGTGGGTTCAAGTCCCACCCACGGTACCAAATTAGGTTATTGAGCTAAATATAAAATTTATAATACTTAAGTTTGGGTATTTTTTTATACAAATTTGACTTTTTGAATAAATATAATTTCATATTATATAGTGTCTAGCATGGGAAAACCCATTTAAATCTACAAGAGTTAGACTAAAAATAGGAGGATGACGATGTCAAAAAAAGCATTGATCACCAGTAGAGATCCCGAGGGCATTCATGCTGTTAATTTATTTGCAGCTGTCTATGACAAATCCAGGCTTGATAAATATCAGGCACAGCGTTTTAATGAGAATTGCGGAGCATTTCAAAAGGAGGTTGCTGAATTAATAAGAAAATACTCAATAATCAATCAGCACGTTGACGAAGAAATGGATTCTAATTATGGATACCTGTCGGGCTACAAACCAAAGAATATTATTGAACAGATTGATATTTTGTGTCAGCTCTTCCCCGGCATAGATTGTAGCCACGAAACATTTGTCGAGAATCAGCTTCCACATAATGCCGAGGGATGGTTTGCTATTCCCAGATGGCAAAAGATTGCTCCTACCTATGGTGAGGCCGTTCAGAAAGTTTTAGACATCATCAGGAATGTTCGGAATGGAGCTTTTTATAATTACTATGAAGGTAAACTTGGTTCACAATATCTTCGTCAATCACAGAAATCAATCGAAGCTTTTCAGAAATTTTTTGATGATCAGGGGGGTCGCGACATTCTTGTGATTCCGGCTCAGCTAGGCCTTCGTCACAGGGGTCGCTCATTCCGTCGCGCACTTGAAGTTATGAATGCTAATGAGTTTGGTCTTGGCGTTTTTTCTGTGGGTATTATAATTTTAACGCACCCAGAGCGTCTTATGAACTATGATGATCTTTGGATTGATTGTGTTGGCGATGAGTTTTCTGCTGAATACGATAATGATTTTTGTAGAGCTCCATACTTCATGTTCAGTGGTGATTGGATATATTTTGGAGTAGGTTTTGTTAACGTTGTTAATGAACACTATGGTTCAGCTTCAGCATTCTTTCCAGAGCAATAAACTATTCAGGATTTAAATTTTTTAATCCCAATAATTTATTTTTTTAACCCTACATAAAAAGATCTTAATACGGGAGTTATTCTAAATATGTAACGAATAACTCCTTTTGAATTTGTATTCAATGTAGCTATTTAGAAAATAAAAAATTATCAAATAAAAATTTGTGATGTTTAATTTAGGTATTTGGGGATTGTGTCAAGGCACCACATTTAAAAAGTATAAAATCGGCAATTTGTAATAATTTTATTTTATATTTTTCTTTTGCCACAGCTCTATTTCTTTGTGATTTCCAGACAATAAAACGCTCGGCACCCTATAGTTTTTATTTTTATGTTGAAATATTTCCGGTCTTGTGTATTGCGGATATTCTAATCCGGCATCATGGGATTCGTATTTTAAAGATTCTTTGTTTCCAAGAACCTTTGGAATTAAGCGAGTTATTGAATCAATCATTATAGCCGTTGCCAACTCACTATTTGTTAGAATAAAATCACCAATAGAAATTTTTTCATCAATAAATTTATCGACTCGGGCATCAATTCCTTCATAATAACCATTTACAAAGATTATTTGATTTAGTTTTGAAAAATCATTAGCAATTTTTTGATTATATTTTTTTCCTTTTGGGTCAAGCAATATAATTTTACTTTTCTTTTTTCTTTTTATAGATTTAATTGCTTTTACAATTGGCTCAACTTTTAAAATCATTCCAGCCCCTCCGCCATATGGAGAATCATCAACGCTACGGTGTTTGTCATTTGTAAAATCTCTTAGGTTTATATAATTTATTTTTATAATTTTATTTTTTTGTGCGCGACCTAAAATACTTTCTTTATAGTAAGAATCTACAATATGTGGAAAAATTGTTATTATATTAAATTCCATATATTTCTATTATATACAACAAAACCCCATTTGAAAATGGAGTTTTGTTTTTATGTTGAGATTATAATTTCAAATCTTCTACGTTATCGTCTCCACGACTTTCGTCCATGTGAGATCTTGAAGGTCTTTCTGTTCCTTCAGGTTGGTTGATTTTCAAGTTAACTCTTGCGTTATTTCTTGCTCCAACCACTCTTAGCAATGCTCTTATAGCTCTTGCTGTATTGCCTCGTCTGCCAATTATTTGTCCCATATCGCTTGGGTCAACGTTAAGTGTTAATAAAACACCCATTTCGTCGACTGATCTTGCGACAGAAACTTTTTCTGGCTTGTCAACAAGGAATTTAACAAGTGTTTCTAAAAAGTCTTTGTCTTTGTCTGACATTTTCGTACAGTTAATTGTTAATTTACCTTATGGATTTTTATCCATTTATATAAATATAGCATATCTTTTAGCTTGTGTCAACGATATACTGTACTTATTATAATCAATATTTATATGTCTTTTATCTTATTATTGTTTTTTTGTATTGTCTCTAATTTCCCTTAATAATAAAATGTTTTCACTTGGTTCGACCGGCTTTTCTTCTTCTTTTTTCTTTAATTTATTTATTTGCTTTACCGCCACAAAAATACAAAAAGCAATTATCAGAAAGTCAATAATGGTGTTTAAAAATGAACCATAATTTAAAGATATGATTTTAGATGGATCGTCTGAATTTTTGAGAATAATATTTAATTTTGAAAAATCTATTCCACCCAGCAATATTCCTATTGGTGGCATGATAATATCGTTTACTAGAGAGCTAACGATTTTGCCAAAAGCCCCACCAATTATTATGCCAACCGCCATATCCATTACATTTCCTGTTATTGCGAATTTTTTAAATTCTTGTAATATTTTCATGATTTTTAAAAGTATTAATGATAAATTAATTATGGTTTTAATATAACAATTATTAATGATTTATACAAGAATTAATTAATATATTTTCAATATAAAAATTGTTGGAATAATGCCCACTTTATTATATAATTGTTTTATAGATAAAATTTTTTAATGAGAAGGCCGAATTACACTTTAATATTAATATTTTTTGTACTAATTACAATTCTTTATTTTTGTTATTTGTATTTTTTAAAACAATCAGAACAAGATTTGGTTTTAGTAGAGAAAAAACAATATATAGAAGATAAAAATTTAGACGTTGAAGAAAAAAGTATTATTCACAATATAGTTCCAAATCAGAAAATTAGTAGCCCCCTTTTAATAAGGGGGCAAGCCAGGGGAACGTGGTTTTTTGAAGGAAGTTTTCCTATCAAATTATTAGATCAAAATTATAAAGAAATTGTAGTAACAACAGCACAAGCCAAAAATGATTGGATGACAGAAGATTTTGTAAATTTTGAGTCAATTTTGGAATTTAAAAAACTTAATGCGCAAAGAGGCTTTGTTCTTTTTCAGAAAGATAATCCATCTGGACTTACAGAAAATGATGAAAAAATTTATATACCAATTGTATTTAATTAAAAAAATTAATCCATGTAAAATTATGAAAAAAATGTTTATATATTTTTTTATAGCAATCATAACGCTTTTTATAGCGGTATTATTTTTTAGATTTATTTTTGTTGGAAATGAGGATGTCTGGATTTGTGAAAATGGTGTTTGGATAAAACACGGAAATCCAACAGTACAAATGCCAACGCAAGAATGTCAGCCTATCGAACAAAAAAACGCTTGCAACGACATAGACAGAAGTTTAAAAACCCCTGTGTGTGGAGAAGATAATAAAACCTATTATTATGGAGAACAAGAGGCGATTTGTAACGGAACAAAAGTTTTATATAATGCTGAGTGTGGAAAATTAAACGCATCAATTTGCGCATTGAGTGATTTGTCTAGTAGGGAAAGTTGTCAAAAAATGATGGAGCAAAGAATTGCTTTTGAAAATTATATAAAAGAAAATATCTCTACAATTTCCCCCCAGAAAGAAGTATTGGGTGGAAAATTTTATATAACAAAATTTAATTGGGCCGACGATAATAATGGACTTGTTGATTATGAAGATGGTCATATTGCATTTACAGCAAAATTTAATATTGTTTTAGATGGAAATAATATTAAAATTAATTTTTTTGAAATTATTAAGTGATTTTTATATCTAATAAATTAAAACCTCGGATTATTTCTGAGGATTTTTTAAAATATATTGACTCATAAATTTAATATGTTAATATGTCTATATTAGATATATTAGACGCCCTATTATTTAGAGCCGTCTAATATATAAAAAATTAATAAAAATAAGGAAAAATAAAAATAAAAACAAAAAGGCGTCTAATTATTCAGGTGCCTTTTCCGTTTGTTGAAAACCCATTTTAATAAGAAAAGCGAATGTAATACTTCTCTAACTATAATAAGTTTGGGAGTATAAAAACCAAAACCCCGCATCTTGCGATACGAGGAGTTGGCGAAAAGCGATTTATGAAGCTTATATATACCCGCAAAGGTATATGTTTGGCCTCGTTTTGATTTTAGCATTTAAATTATATTTGTCAAGTAATTTAATCGCCTAATTAAAACGAATATATTAATAATTAATAAGGTCATTTGACCAGAAAGAAAAGCGTATGGATGTTAATAAAGCCATATTTATCGGAAGACTTATAAAAGATCCGATAAATAAAAAATTGAGCTCGGGCACTGATTTTTGTCGAGGTGTCTTGGCTACGAACTATTTTTATAAAGATAGTAAGACTAAAAAAACACAAGACAAAGTAGAATTTCATAATTTGGTTTTTTGGGGAAAATTAGCCCAGATTGTTGAAAAATATGTGAAAAAAGGCGACAAAGTATATGTAGAAGGAAGAATTAATACTAGAAATTGGGAAGACAAAGATAAAATTAAACACTATAAAACAGAAATTGTTGCAAATGAACTTATAATGCTTGGTGGAAAGAAAAAAGATGAAAGTAATAAAGCAGTAATTAAAGAAGAAAGTGTTGAAGAAATTGATATTGATGAAGAATAGCTATTAAAATATGGGGATTTGGTCTTTTTGGTTTGGCGACCCTGGATCATTTCCCCATATAAAATAATAATATGAAAAGCGAAATACAAAATTTTTATTTTATAATATTTATAATATTTTTTGCTACACTCTTGATTTTTATAAACACATCACGTGCAGAGGGATTAATATTTTCTGAAATTATGTATGATCCACAGGGAACTGACATCGGAAATGAGTGGGTTGAAGTTTTTAATAATACGAGTTCTACAATTAGCATAACAAGTGATTTCAGATTTAATAATGGATCTAATCATGTAATAAATTTGATTTCCGGAGTTTCAGAAATAGAACCTCTAAATTTTTTTATAATAACAAATAATTCTCAAAATTTTTTAAATAATTATCCAAATTACTCCCCTGCTCTATTTGAATCATCATTTAGTTTGAATAATACGAGCGGTATAATAAAAATTTTACAAGGATCTAATTTGCTAGTAGAACAATCTTATATAAATACACTTGGTGCAAATGACAATGGAAAATCACTTGAAAAAATTGATTTATTTGTTGAAAACAATGATTGGCAAGAATCATACATTATTGGTGGAACCCCAGGACTTTTTTCAAGTACAGCACCCGAAAATATTGCACCAATTGCCGTTATCAATATAAGCACAACAACTTTTTATATTGGCGATGTAATTTTTTTTGATGCGAGTTCTTCAACGGATGATAATTTAGAAAATCTTTCATATTTTTGGAATATAGAAAACACCACAAGCTCAAGTGATAAAATTTTTAATTACTCTTTTACAAATCCGGGAATATATAATGTAGAGCTAATTGTTTCAGATGGATTTTTACAAGACTCAGAAAACATATCCATAAGTATTTTAGAAAATAACCAAATAGATTATAGAAATCAAATTATAATAAATGAATTTTTGCCAAATCCAGAAGGAAGTGATAATACCGAATGGATCGAATTAAAAAATATTAGCGATAACACTATAAATTTAGAAAATTTTTACATAAAAGATGCCTCAGGAAAAAAATATGTTTTTTCTCTAAGTGATTTTGACAATCTTAATTTAGAAGGAGAAGATTTTTTTACTATTGATTATAGTGTCTCTGATATAACTTTAAATAATTCCAGCGACTCTTTGTATTTGTTTGATAAAAACGATAATAAAATATTTGAAATTTCTTACTCAAATCCAGAAGAGGGACTTTCATATGCTTATTTTGATGGTTTTTGGGAGTGGACAAATATTTTAACAAAAAATGCAGAAAATCAGAGGCAAATTATAAACAGACCAGAGGCAATTATTGATATAAGCGGAGATTTTTTTACAGGAAATGAAATAAATTTTTCTGCAGCAAATTCATATAATGCAGGTGGTGGAGAGTTGTCATATAAGTGGTATATAAATAATTACTTAAAAAGTAGAGAAGAACAATTTCAGACAAAATTTGATACAAGTGGGACAAAATTAATAAAATTAGTTGTCACAAATTCAGATAATTTTTCAGGAGAAAGTATACAAAACATAGAAATAAAAGACTATAAAACACCCACTACTACAGCCAGTTCAACTATTTCATGTAATTTTGATTCAAAATCAAAAATAATTATTAGCGAAATATTTCCTAATCCAAAAGGAGTTGACGATGGAGAGTTTATAGAATTATATAATCCAAACGATTATGAGATTGATTTAACAAATTTTAGTCTCAATGATACGAGTACTTATTTTTATAAACTAAGTAATAAAATTTCTGCTAAGTCATTTTTTACTTTATACAAAGAAGATTCAAAAATTTCTTTAAATAATTCCAATGAAGAAATAAAATTCTATGATTGTAATAAAAATATTATTGCAAGTGTTAAATATGAAAAAAGTATAGAAGATAAATCCTATTCCTATAATTTTTTAGACGATGATTATTTTTGGACAGATCCAAGTCCAGACGACGATAATGTTTTTACTTTAGAAAATAATTTAATAATATCAACTGACGATGAAACATTAGACAGCTTTATTCCTAATTTTTTAGGAATTATTGTTTCAGATCCCGGGGAAATTAAAAAAAATATTTTCTATATTTGTTTTTACGATATAAATAATGATTTAGTTGATTACGAAAATTGTATAGAAGCAAAATCAAAATCCACAAATAATGTTTTTAAAAAAGGAGATGTGTTAAATTTTTATGGCGAAATTAAAGAAGATGAAGACAAATCTACTGTAAGTATTTCTGAAGCAGAAAAAATTAAATTTGTTGAATTACAAAATCCAGATATTTTTGAAATAGATGATGTTTTGAATTCCAACCTCAACTCTTTTGTTTCAATAGAGGGACAAATTTTAAAAATCAATAAAAAAAGTTTTTACATCGGAGATGAAGATAATAAATTAAAAATAAAATTTAAAGATTTAGAAGATTTAAAATTACAAAAATCAGATAATGTATATATAAGAGGAATAGTCGTTTCCGACGGAGAAACAAAAGCAATTTATATAAGAGATAAAAATGATGTTTTAATTCAAAAAGTTTTGTCTGAAAGAGAATCGCCCCCCCCTACTAGCACAATAGAAAGTTTAGATAATTTACAAAATAAGAAAGGGGATTTTTTAGGAATTGTCATTTTTATTTCCTCAATAATTCTAATAATTTTTTTCTTTATAAAAAATAAATTGAAGAAAAAATAAAAAAATCCTCCCCCGCCGACCTGATATAAAAAATATTTTTTATTTCTTGTATCAGGTAAGCGAGAGAAGATAAATTGAATGATATTTTTTTGTCGAATCTCGTAGAGTGTACAAGATTTCTTAATGACAAAAAATATCTTTCTACATTATATATTAAATTAAAAA